>CAKTQP010000006.1 GCA_934597165.1 uncultured Oscillospiraceae bacterium | reverse complement strand
GACCGTGCCACGGAACCGGAGCAGCTGTTCGCCCTGTTGGAGGAGGCGGCAGCCAATGGGTTCCAGTTGAAGGAGAAATACGCGGAGATGCGGGAGAGTATGTACGCGTACCTTGACCACAATAATAGTCAGAGAACTTGTGAAGAGATCCAGAAACGAAATTGGTAAACGCAGACTGCCTCGGAATAAAATTTCCGAGGCAGTTTTTTTCTGGAAACAAGCCCCGCAGGGCCGCAGCGTTAAGAAAACTTGCCAGTGGCAAGTTTTTAGCGTAGGCCATGCCTGTTCTACAGGCATGGTGCGTTGGTTCCTCCCTCACGCTCCCCACCCCCAAAACAACCATTTTCTTTCCACATCAAGTATATTCTCCCAGCCACCCGTCCACAATAGTGCCATGGAGGTGTGTTCCAATGAAAAAACGAACGATTTGGACGAAACTCGGCGACTTTCTGGAGGGGCGGGGCTTCTACATCGTCCTGGCGCTCTGTATTGTCGCCATCGGCGGTTCCGGCTACTATCTCTACCGGATGATCTCCCTCAGTGACCAGCTCTCCAACCAGACGGTCTCCGCCCAGGCCAGCGTCCCCGCAGAGGGCGCCGACCAGAAGACGGACACAGAACAGGCCGTGGAGGACGCAGTAAAGGCCGCCGCTGACCAGGCAGCTGCCGCCAAGGCCAAGGCGGAGGAGAAGACCAAGGCCGCCACCGCCAAGACCCAGGAGAAGGACCCCACCAAGAGCGCCCAGGGCGACCAGGATCTAGAGGCCAAGCCCTCCAAGGACGCCAAGACGGACAAGACCAAGACCGCCACCGGCACCCCTGCCGCCAGCTGGAACTGGCCGGTGACCGGCAAGGTGGTGGCCACCTTCTCCGCCAACAAGCTCTCCTACAACCAGGCACTGGAGGACTGGCGCGCCCACACGGGCATGGACATCAGCGCCCAGGTGGGGGACATCGTGGCGTCCGCCTGTGACGGCACCGTCATCGCCGTCCAGGAGAACGTGATGCTGGGGCAGACGGTGACCATCCAGACAGCGGACAAGCTGAAGGTGACCTACGGCAACCTGGCCGCCCAGGTGCCCGTCAAGGCCGGTGACACGGTGAAGGCCGGTCAGACCATCGGCAACGTGGGCAAGACCGCCGCCGGGGAGGCGCACGACAAGGCGTGGATCCACCTGGCAGTGGAGAAGGACGGGAAGGCCGTCGATCCTAAGCCGTATCTGAAAGCGAAAAAGTGACACGCCAAAAAACCGGGGCTTCATTCGAAGTCCCGGTTTTGTTTTTAATAATCGTCGTCCCGCAACTCCCGCATGGCCTCACCGGCGGTGTCGGCAGAGAAGAGGAACTGGCCTTCGGGGGAATAGACTTCTACGTGTCCTCTTACATATCTCAATTCTACATCATACATGGGGTCAGCCCTCCTGTTTCGTTTTTGTTGTCTTTATTATAGGAAAAGGGGTGGGTCAAAAACTGGACAGGCAGCGCAAGATAAGGGAGAACCCCCGGCGAGGGTTCTCCCTCTTTTCAGCTACGCTGAAAATTCAACCTTGCAAATCAGCAAGAACCAACGCACCATGCCTGTAAAACAGGCATGGCCTACGCTAAAAACTTGCCACTGGCAAGTTTTCTTAACACTGCGGCGCCGTCTGCGGACGGCGACCAAGGGCTTTGCCCCTGGACCCCACTTTCTTTTCTCACTCTGTGTAAGTTCGATTGAGCCAAATCACAGATTTGGAATCTCACTTATCAGAGAAGTAAAAGGAAGCGAAAAGAAGCTTAAATTGCCCTGCGGGGCTTGACCCTCAAAATGCGACCAAAAATTGTCACGCTCTCCGGTAAGATGGAAGGGAACCACTACAACATTTCATAAGGAGGTACTCTCATGCATCCCTGGCACACCCTTTCCACCGGACAGGTGTTGGAGCAGCTGCGTGCCGACCCGGTATCCGGCCTCTCCCCTGCCGACGCCGCCCAGCGACTCCAACACTACGGCCCCAACCAACTGAAGGAGCCCCCCCAGCCCTCCTGGGCGCTCCGCTTCCTGAACCAGGTCAAGGACCCCATGGTGCTGGTTTTGTTGGCCGCCGCCGCCCTCTCCCTCATCTCCAGCCGAGGCCGGGACTGGCTGGATGCGGTCATCATCCTGGTCATCGTCCTGGTCAACGCCGGCATCTCCCTCTCCCAGGAGTCCAGCGCCCAGCGGGCTCTGGACGCCCTCCGGCAGATGAGCGCCCCCCAGGCCCGAGTCATCCGCAACCACCAGCTCCGCCGCATGGACGCCGCCCAGCTGGTGCCCGGCGACCTGATCCAGCTGGAAGCCGGTGACCTGGTGCCTGCCGACGCCCGACTGCTGGACTGCGCCGGCCTGAAAGCGGACGAGTCCGCCGTCACCGGCGAGTCCCTGCCCGTCACCAAGGACGCCCACGCCGCCCTCTCCGAAGACACCCCCCTGGGCGACCGCACCAACCTGGTCATCGCCTCCTCCATCATCACCGCCGGACGGGCCACCGCTGTGGTCACCGCCACGGGCATGGACACGGAGATGGGCAAGATCGCCACCCTGCTCCTGGGGCAGAAGGAAGTGGACACTCCCATGCAGCGGAAAATGGTGGAGATCTCCAAAAAGCTCTCCCTCCTCTGCCTGGGCGTCTGCGCCATCCTCTTCGGAGTGGGACTGCTCCAAGGCAAAGGGCTCCTGTCCATGCTCCTCATCGCCGTCTCCCTGGCCGTGGCCGCCATCCCGGAGGGCTTGCCCGCCATCGTCACCATCGTCCTGGCTCTAGGCGTCCAGCGCCTGGCCGCCCGGCACGCCATCGTAAAGAAGCTCCCCGCCGTGGAGACGTTGGGCTGTGCCAGCGTCATTTGCAGCGACAAGACCGGCACCCTCACCCGCAACCAGATGACCGTCACCGACCTGTGGACGCCCACCCCCAAGGGCAAGGAGCTTGCCCTTGTCATCGGCGCCCTCTGCTCCGACGCCACTCTGAACTCGGACGGCAGCTGTGCCGGTGACCCCACCGAGACCGCCATCGTCCTGGCCGCTCAGGAGCAAGGGTACGACAAAAACCAACTGGAACAAGAGTTCCCCCGTGTGGCGGAGCTCCCCTTCGACTCCACCCGAAAGCGCATGACCACCGTCCACCCCAAACCCGGCGGCGGCTACCGCATCATGGTCAAGGGCGCGGCGGACGTGCTATTGTCCCGCAGCACCCACATCCTCCGCCAAGGCGTCCAGCCCCTGGACGAGGCCGCCCGCATCCAGGTGGAGGACGCCAACGCCCAGATGGCCAACCAGGCATTGCGGGTGCTGGGACTGGCCTATAAAGAGGTGTCCCGCCTGCCCCGGGTGTCCGACTTTGGCGAATTGGAACAAAACCTCACCTTCATTGGCCTGGTTGGCATGATCGACCCGCCCCGTGCCGAGGTGAAAGCTGCCGTCCAAGCCTGCCACCGAGCCGGCATCCGTCCCGTGATGATCACCGGCGACCACAAAGCCACCGCCGTGGCCATCGCCCAAGAGCTGGGGTTCTGGCAGAATGGCGACCTGGCGCTGACCGGTGCCGACCTGGACTTTCTGCCGGAAGAATTGTTGGAGGAGCAGATCACCCGCTGTTCCGTCTTCGCCCGGGTCTCCCCGGAGCATAAACTGCGCATCGTCCAGACCCTCCAGCGTGCCGGTCAAGTGGTGGCCATGACCGGCGACGGGGTCAACGACGCACCTGCCCTGAAAGTGGCGGACATCGGCTGCGCCATGGGTCAGACCGGCACCGACGTGGCCAAGGGGGCGGCGGACATGATCCTCACCGACGACAACTTCTCCACCATCGTGGCGGCGGTGGAGCAGGGGCGGGGCATTTATGCCAACATCCGCAAGAGCATCCACTACCTGCTCTCCTGCAACATCGGCGAGATTTTTACGCTCTTCCTGGCCACCGTCCTGGACTTCCGCCAGCTCCCCCTCATCCCCGTCCAGCTCCTGTGGCTCAACCTGGTCACCGATTCCCTGCCTGCCCTGGCGCTGGGGGTGGAACCGGTGGAGGAGGACGTGATGGAGCAGCCGCCCCGACCGGCCAACGCCTCCCTGTTCTCCGGCGACTTCTCCTTCCAACTGGCCTGGCAAGGGGTGCTGGTGGGGCTGGTGACCCTGGCGGCCTACTTCTTGGGCGAGTACATCCTCTCCGACCCCGGCGAGACCTATCAGGCCGCCAACACCATGGCCTTCTCCACCCTCACCCTCTGCCAGCTCTTCCACGCCTACGACGTCCGCAGCGACCACCGCTCCATCTTCGAGATCGGCGTCCTCTCCAACCCCTCCATGACCCGGGCGTTCCTGGCCGGAGCGCTCCTGCAATGCGCGGTGCTCTTGCTGCCGCCGTTGCAGACAGTCTTTTCGGTGGTGCCCCTGAACGCCGCCGAATGGCTCACCGTCCTGGCCCTGTCCGTCACCCCCACCGTGGTCTGTGAGGGCGTGAAATACCGCCGCCGCAGAGCGCGCACCCATGCCCGCCGCCTGGTGCGCCACCGACCCCGGCGCTTTGCACCGTGAGTGGTCGTGCGCTGTGTATGTACATCTGTCGTCGTTTCCAGAACGTTCCTGGGCAAGAGAATGCAGTCTGGTGAAATAGCGGGGAAAAGGGGGCGTTTTCTGTAAATTTCGGCGTTTTTTTCTGCCGTTGCTCTTGCAAAATGGAAAGCACCTTGCTAAAATGGAAAAGCTAAATGAAAAGCGAATTTATCACAAAGGAGTTGTTCAATCTTGGATCGCTTTTTCTGGATTGGGTTCCTGGGATTCGCTCTGGCTATCATCTTTGCCCTGCTTCAGGCAAAGAAGGTTATGAGCTTTTCCGAAGGTACCGAAAAGATGCAGAAGATCGCCGCTAACATCCGTCAGGGTGCGAACGCCTATCTGAAGCGTCAGTACACCACCGTGGCAAAGGTCTTTGTCGTGGTCTTCATCCTGCTCGTCATCATCGCTTTCGCAAGCGGCGGCAAGATGCTCTCTAAGTTCACCCCCTTCGCCTTCCTGACCGGTGGCATCTGGTCTATGCTGGCAGGTCTGGTGGGCATGAAGATCGCCACCAATTCCAACGCTCGTACCGCTCAGGCCGCTTCTGAAAGCCTGAACAAGGGCCTGCGTGTCGCCTTCTCCTCTGGTTCCGTCATGGGCTTCACCGTCGTCGGCCTGGGCATGCTGGATATCTCCATCTGGTTCACCCTGCTGTACTTCGTGTTCGGCATCCAGGATCCTGTTCAGCTTGGCAACATCATGGTCATGAACGGCATGGGCGCTTCCTTCATGGCACTGTTTGCTCGTGTCGGCGGCGGCATCTACACCAAGGCTGCTGACGTGGGCGCTGACCTGGTTGGTAAGGTCGAAGCCGGCATCCCCGAAGATGACCCCCGTAACCCCGCTACCATCGCCGACAACGTGGGCGACAACGTGGGCGACGTGGCTGGCATGGGCGCTGACCTGTATGAATCCTATGTCGGCTCCATCCTGGCTACCTTCGCTCTGGGCGCTACCGCTGGCTATGGCTTCGAAGGCATCCTGCTGCCCGTGGCTCTGGCTTTCGCTGGCATCGTCTGCTCCATCCTGGGCTCCTTCCTGGTCAAGACCAAGGAAAACGCCACCCAGAAGTCCCTGCTGACCAGCCTGCGTACCGGCACCTATGTGGCTGCCATCCTGTCCGCAGTCTGCGCAGCTGTCCTGTGCCATGTCATCCTGCCCGACAACTGGCTGGGCGTGTTCATCGCTATCCTGTGCGGTCTGGTCGGCGGCTGTGCCATCGGCTACTTCACCGAATACTTCACCTCTGACAGCTACAAGCCCACTCAGGAACTGGCTGCTACCTCTGAGACCGGTTCCGCTACCATCATCATCGGCGGCCTGTCCCTGGGCATGAAGTCCACTCTGGCTTCCATCCTCATCGTTGCAGCAGCTGTTCTGATCAGCTACTTCGCAGCAGGCGGCACCAACACCATCATCGACGCCGCCGGCGCATTCACCCCTGAATTCAACAAGGGCCTGTATGGCATCGGCATCGCTGGTGTCGGCATGCTCTCCACCCTGGGCATCACCCTGGCAACCGACGCTTACGGCCCCGTGGCCGACAACGCCGGCGGCATCGCTGAAATGAGCGGCCTGCCTGAAGAAGTCCGTGACCGTACCGACGCTCTGGACTCCCTGGGCAACACCACCGCAGCTACCGGCAAGGGCTTCGCCATTGGCTCCGCTTCCCTGACCGCTCTGGCTCTGCTGGTCTCCTATGTCAACATCGTTCAGGAAAACACCGATGAAGTGCTGAACTTCACCCTGACCAGCCCCACCGTTCTGGTCGGTATGTTCATCGGCGCAATGCTGACCTTCGTCTTCTCCGCCTTCACCATGAGTGCCGTGCAGAAGGCCGCACAGTCCATCGTTATGGAAGTGCGCCGTCAGTTCCGCGAGATCAAGGGCATCATGGAATATGAAGCCGATCCTGATTACGCAGCCTGCGTCAGCCTGTGCACCCAGGGCGCCCTGCATGAAATGGTCGTCCCCGCACTGCTGGCTATCATCGTCCCCATCCTGACCGGCCTGATCATCGGCCCCACCGGCGTCGTTGGTCTGCTGGGCGGCGTCTCCGTCACCGGCTTTGCTATGGCAGTGTTCATGTCCAACGCAGGCGGCGCATGGGACAACGCAAAGAAGTACATCGAAGCTGGCCACCACGGCGGCAAGGGTTCTGACTGCCACAAGGCCGCTGTCGTAGGCGACACCGTTGGCGATCCCTTCAAGGATACCTCCGGTCCTTCCCTGAACATCCTGATCAAGCTGTGCTCCACCGTTTCCATCGTGTTCTCCGGCCTGATCCTGGCTTTCCACCTGATGTAATCTAACCGTTACAACAGCGGATACGTTCTAAAAAACCAACCACCCCGACACCACCGTGCCGGGGTGGTTTTTTGCGCTCACCAAGACGGAGGCAGAGCCTTTCGAATACCACCCACCCCCGGCTCCCTTGTGCAAAGGGAGCTGTCAGCCGCAAAGGCTGACTGAGGGATTGTCGGCCACGCACAGCAAACCAAAAGGCGCACCTTCCCACCCCCTACGCTCGCCGCACACCCCCTCCGGCGCTCCGTGCCACCTCCCCTTACAGGGGAGCCTTCAAAATCCTGCAAAATAACTCCCCCATTGTGTCTTCTCACACCCCACCCCCGTGTGCTATGATAGAACAAACACAGAGAAAGGAAGTGCCCCCATGGTCACCCAAGTCGCCCCCAACCTCTACCGCATCCCCGTCCCCCTGCCGGGGAACCCGCTAAAAAACCTGAACGCCTACCTCATCCGCGGCGACCGGAACCTGCTGGTGGACACCGGCTTCCGGCAGGAGGAATGTCGGACGGCCCTGAAAGCCGGTCTGGCGGAACTGGGCGTGGACATGGCCAACACGGACATCTTCCTGACCCACCTCCACTCCGACCACGCCGGTCTCGCGCCGGAGCTGCTCAGCCCCACCAGCCGCCTCTTCATCGGCGACGTAGACCGCCAGCGCCTGCCGGGACAGACCCCCAGCATCGACGCCCGGTGGGGGAAATTCGACGAGCTGATGGCCGCACAGGGCTTCCCGGTGGCGCTGCTGCAAGAGCTGACCCACACCAACCCCGCCCGGGTGCTGGCTCCGCCCCCTTGCGACCGGTACGAGGGGGTCTTCGACGGAGACACCTTCGACTACGGCGGCTACCACTTCCAAGCCTTAGACACGCCAGGCCACACGCCGGGACAGATGGTGCTGTGGGAGGCGACCCACGGCATCCTGCTGCTGGGCGATCACGTCCTCTTCGACATCACCCCCAACATCACCGCCTGGCCGGGCTACGACAACCCCCTAGGAGGCTACCTGCGCTCTCTGGAGCGGGTGCGGAAGCTGCCAGTGAAACTGCCCCTGCCGGCGCACCGGACGGTGCAGAAGGGCTTTATCGAACGGGTGGACGAGATCATGACCCACCACCAGCGCCGGTGTCAGGAGGCGCTGACGGTGTTGGCGCGGGAGCCGGGGCTGAACGCCTATGAACTGACCGCTCAGATGACCTGGCAGATCCGCTGCAAGGGCTGGGACGACTTCCCGGTGCCGCAGAAGTGGTTCGCCGTAGGGGAGGCGGTGGCGCACTTGGAGTACCTGATGGAGCTGGGCAAGGTGCGCCGGACGTGGGCGGAGCCTTGCTGGCGATATGAGGCCGTCACAGAATAAACGAAAAAAACGTCCGGAACCGAACTGGTTCCGGACGTTCTGTCGTTCTATTTCGTTGGCGCTCACGCGTCCTCCTCGCCGCACAGTTCGACGATGACGTTGGCGTAGATACGCGCCGCCTGCATGAGGGCAGACACTCTGGCGCGCTCGTTGGCGCCGTGGAGGTGGGAGTCGAACTCCATGTCCCCCGCGCCGAAGGCCACGCCGCCGGGGATGTTGTGGACATAAGTGCCGCCGCCGATGGCCACGCACTTGCCCACCTTGCCGGTCTCCTCCTCGTAGCAGCGGAGCAGCACCTGGACGAACTTGGAGTCCGCAGGCACCTGGTGCCCCGGTTCCATCTCGCCCGCTACGGTGAACCCATGGCTCTTGCAGACCGCTTCCACCACGTCGGAGCAATTCTCCTTGGTGGCACAGAGGGGCACGCGAGCGTCAAACTGACAACGGAACCCGGTGCGATCCATCTGGATGAGGGAGGGGCAGACGGTGATGCGGCCGGACGCTTCGTCGGCCAGGTCGATGCCCAGGGCGCTGCCGTGGTGATCCTTGAAGGGGAACATCTTGGACAGGGCGTGGATGGCACGGGCAGAAGCCGTGTCCGCCAGGGGCAGCTGGGTGAGCAGGCAGAGCAGAGCGGTGATGGCGTTGGCGCCTTCCTCCGGGGTGGAGGCGTGGGCGTCTCGGCCGGTGCAGGTGATCTTCACGCCGCCTTCGATGTCCACCACTTCGATCTCGGTGCCGGTGACCCAACCGGTGGCCACGGCCAACGGGGTGGTGGCGCAGCTGGTGAGCTTGTGGATGACCGCTTCCGCCTTGCGGGGCACCACGTTGATGCGGATGCCGCCGTTGAGGGAGACCACCTGGGGCAGCTCAGGCTGGGCTTCCCATTTGCCGGTGATGACCGGGGTGTAGTGGCCTTTTTCGATGTTGATGACGGGGAATTCCGCGTCGGGAGAGAAGGAGCAGGGCGCATAGGGCACGGTGGCATAGTAGTGGGCGATGTCCCGGGAGCCACTCTCTTCGTCGGTGCCCAGCACCAGCTTCACGTTGCGTTTCAGGGGGACGTTCAGAGCCTTGACGCACTCCATGGCCATCATAGCGGCAACCGCCGGGCCTTTGTCGTCATCTACCCCACGTCCATAGATCAAGTCGCCCTCCTGAACCAAGGTGTACGGATCGGTGTCCCACCCTTCGCCGGGTGCGACCACGTCCAAGTGCGCCAGGATATGCAGCTCGTCAGGGCAGTCGTTCAAGTCTGCCGTGAGCACATATCCACCTTGGTTTTCCGCTCTCAGACCAGCGGCCTGGGCTTGGAGCAGAGCCACCTCCAGCGCTTTGGCTGGGCCTTCCCCGAAGGGCTGGCATGGGCCTGCGCTCTCGCCGCCGACACTGGGGACTGCCACCAGGTCTGCGATTTGGCGCACCATCTGCTCTTCTTTGCCGGTAAACCAGGTTTCAATCGCGCGCTTCCATTGATTCATGGAGTTCCTCCTTTTGTTCTGCTATCTCGGACAGGTATTTATAGACGGTATAACGGGAGACCCCCAACCGCTGAGAGATAAAGGGCACCGCCTTCCGGAAGGAGAAGGCTTCCCGCTGGTTGAGCAGGGCGATGACCTTGATGCGGTCCGCCTTGTTCAGCGCCCCCACCGGTTTGCCCACGATGGCCAGACATTCGTCCAAGATCTCACCCAGACGATTCTCCCCGTTGCGCCAGATGGCACTCTTGAGGTCTTCCTCTGCCCGCATCAGATCGACCAAAATGCGGTTGGCGAAGACCAGGGAGGAGTAGTCAAAGTTGATGCCCAGGGCGAGATTGTATTCGTCGGACATCATGTGAAAGGTGGAGCTTTTAATTTGCTGACCGGCGGGGGTGGTGGCGTAGAGGTTGACGAAATCGGTCTTTCGTGCCTCTTCATCCAAGTCCTGTCCCACACCCATAATATCCATGGTGGAACCTACCTCACGGCCGGAAACGTGGCCGTTGTAGATGGAGAGGATGGGATGATCGGGGACGCTCATATCGTGTACCAGCGTCTCGCAGCTGGAGCCGAACATCTGGGCGATACCCTTGGCTGTTCGATCCAAAAATTCAAAGGCTTCCTCATAGGTCATCCGAATCCCCTCTTCCCTTCCTGTTCCCTCTGCCTCCTGCGGGCAGAGATGGATGAGTGTAAAATTTGTGATACATATTTTGTAATAGTATCATAGATTTTTGAAATGTCAATCTGACAGAGCCCCCTCCGAATCGCTTTCTCCGTTTTGCCCGATTTTGGACTTTTATGATGGTACTTTTCTGACGCTTCGTTCATTTTGCCGAAAACCCCGCCTCCCCCCTTTTCTCCCCTCTCCCTTCCTTACAAACCGAAGGAATGTGACAGGTAACACGTCCCATTCGACCTCCGATTTTGCCGGTTTTTTTCGTCATTTTATGTGCATTCTGTCCAGTTTTTACCCCATTCTATTGTGCAGAAAGACAAAACAAATTTTTGCACAAAAAAAATTCTCCAATCTGTGTCCAATTCCTTTTTGATATGTTATAATGGTAGCGGTGCAATTTACGGCGGGTTTCGACCAGGACTTTCCGTCAAATTACCAAGCACCGCATTTGAACTCATGATACTTTATTCTGCGCATCCTCCGATGGTTCCGGGGACCCCATTCCTCCCCCGCCCATCGGTCAGGCCGCCGGGACGCCGGGGAGCATCCGTCAGGTCGGCCTGTGCATCGCTCCGGTTCGAAGCGCCGTCCCTCCGTTGGCTGGCGGGACGGGAATCGAACGCAAAGAAGAAGTAAGACAGTGAAAGGTAGGCATCACTCTATGACCAATTATCCGTACAAGACCCGTGAAGGCGGCGCAACCGTCACGGTTTTCGTCCCCTATGACTGCGGCAACCATTGCCCGTTCTGCATCAACAAGCAGGAATACGAGAACCCCGTAGGCTTCAGCCTGGAGAAGATCTGTGAATCCATCCGCACCATGGATGAGATCACCCCCAAGTGTGACTTCGTGTTCACCGGCGGCGAGCCCTTCGCTGACCTGGACGCCCTGCAGACCATGCTCGACCAGATCCCCACCACCCATCGCGTGTTCATCAACACCACTCTGCCCACCCTCCAGGGTGCGACCGAGGATGACCTGGTGGCCTTCACCGAGAAGAACAAGGACAAGATCACCTGCATCAACTGCTCCAGACACGTGGTGAAGTACGTCGCCGAATGCAGCGACGACATCTTCAGCCGTATCGCTGTGCCCGTCCGCGTCAACTGCGTGCTGTACAAGGATTATCCTAAGGAAAACCTGAAGCCCTACCTGGATCGCTTCAAGCCCTATGGCGTCTCCGTCCAGTTCCGCTTCGACTACACCGACACCACCCCCGAAAACCTGTATGAGGAAGAGTCCGACAAGATCCTCCACGACCTGAAGGACCTGTTCCACTACACTGGCATGGATGGCTGCCGTATGCGTTGCGGTTATCACTTCGATTATGACGGCATGGAACTGACCTATCATAAGACTCTGCCCTACTCCACCATTCAGGAAGCAGACGAAAACGGCCAGACCTACCGCATCCTGTACGACATCATCGTCAAGCAGACCGGCGAGATCCATTCCGACTGGGATGGCACCGTGATGGATGTTGACGCTTATCGCAACGTCGTCTTTGAACCCTATGACCTGGTGGTTCGTGAAGGCTACATCAACGAGTAATTTTTGAATTGCATATCGAAAGAGCACTACCGTTTTGGTAGTGCTCTTTTTTTGTTTGCTTTATTTAGTCATTGTAAAAATATCCATACACGGCTACATTACCATCAGAACCCCCAGCATTCAGTGTAATAGAGTCTGCCTCAGTGATCGTCAGGTCATAATATCGCTCATCACCGTGGGTTTCTTGTACGATCTCATCCGTTTCCTTTATGACGTCATCGGAAGTATTATCATAAACACGTATCGTTGCGCTCTCACCCTTTTCCATATCCTCTGTCGGTACGACCCAAAAACGGAGGTGGTTATACTTCTGTGCTGTCAATAATGTTATACTTCCTCCACTATAATAACATTCCGGAAACGTAATGGCTCTTTTATACTCTTTTCCATACGTATCTTTTACTGTCTCACCCACAGCGATACCGGAATCCTTGGCTGTGACTTTTACATCAGTCAAGTAGGTCTTTCCTTTTACTTCCGCCGCTTTGCTCGTGGCTAACTCGTCATAGTCTTCTTTCAGTGCATCATATTCTGTTTTCAAATCATCATATTTCTTTTGAAGCGCATCATCAGTGGAACTTGCTGAATCAGCCTTGTCTTCCAAGTCTTTGATTTTTTTCTCAAGCTCACCATTTGTCTCTTCCAGCGCAACCTTTTCCTGTGACACACTCTTGTAGGCAGGAGAAATTTTCCCCTCTAATGTCCATCCAAGTACAGCAATCGCAATCGCTACCAGCCAACCAGAGAGAGCTACAACGCGACTGAATCTTCTGCCCTTTTTGCCTTTACTGGTTACCTCACTCATTAACATCCCTCCACTCTAATCAATACAAAAATCCCTTTTCCTTGCATTATACACACAAGGAGGGGATTTTGTCAATATTCGCCTGTGGAGAATTCTGTGGAAACTGTGTGAAAAACCCATCGGTGCGCGTCGCCTAGGCTTGTTCCCGTTCTACTTTTGGCGTCCTAGGTTGGGAGCAGGGCGGAAGGCTGCGTGGGACGGGTGTGTGGAGAAAGGATTTTTTGGGGTTTTGGCTCGCTCTCTCGGTCACGTCCAGCATTACGGTTTGTTTCAAGGTTAGGTTTAAGGTCAGTGTCGGTTCGGGTGGTCACCAGTGGTCGGTACATCCCAGCAGGTAATCTATGCTCACATGATAGTATTCCGCTAAGTGAATCAAAATAGATGTTGGTATGTCGTTCTCTCCCGTTTCGTATTTGGAGTAACCGGTTTGTGACATATTCAGCACCTTTGCTATTTCTCGCTGTGATAGCTTGTGATATTCTCGCAATAACCGCAGTCGTTCTTCTTTTTTCAAAATATCCCTCCTATGCTTCATACTGTACCATAAAGCATTGTAACGGAAAAATAGATAAAACAACTTGTTTTAATCTATTTCAGGTTAAAAACAACACTCATCCTGTTTTTCTGGTATACTCCCAGCAGGAGGGATCGCCATGCTGCCCATATCAGAAAAACACCAAGGCCCATTCTGCGCCAACTGCCAGCATTTTCGCGCCCACTACTACTGCCATCTGGGCAGCTTCTCTCCCCTCCACTATGGTCACTGCATCCTCAATCAGCGGAGCCGCAAACGAGAAGAATCCAGCGTCTGCCCCCAGTGGGAGCCGTCCAACGGAGACTACAACCATCCAGCCACACCCTGCCCTCACCTTTCCAACTGCCCCTTTTCCCAAACCAAGGCTTGACATTTCCCATCGGAAGTGCTAACGTATGGGATAACAGCACCGACGAGGACAAAAGCGGATTGCAACGTGCGGTACAGAGAACGCAGGCCAGCGGCTGGAAGCCTGCCACCGGACCCCCGTAAAACCACCTCCGAGCTGGGCGTCGAACTGAGTAAGACGCTCCGGGAAAGGCACGTTACAGCCAACGAAGCGGCGTTATGGGATCATAACGCAAGCAGGGTGGAACCGTGAGATAAGATTTTTTATCCCACCCCTGGTATTTGACCGGGGGTGGGTTTTCTTACTTTTTGAGATAGATTCACCCCAAAACCGAAATGACCCTACGGGGTTTGATTTCCGCAAATAACTGCCTCGTGGCTGTTCTTTTCGTCGAACCACCGCGCAGCGCCGTAAAGTTTTTGCGGAGCTTTTTTCAAAAAGCGACTTAGGAGGAATTTGAAATGGCTGACAATCAGTACACCTTTGAAAACGAACAGTATCGCAAGACTTACTGGCACACCTGTTCCCACATCCTCGCCCAGGCGGTCAAGCGTCTGTATCCCGACGTGAAGCTGGCCATCGGCCCCGCTATCGCCAACGGCTTCTACTATGACATCGACTCCCCCACCGCCTTCACCCCTGAGATCATGACTCAGATCGAAGCTGAGATGCGCAAGATCTGCAAGGAAAAGCTGAAGCTGGAACGCTTTGAGCTGCCCCGTGCAGAGGCTCTGGAACTGATGAAGGACGAGCCTTACAAGGTGGAGCTCATCAACGACCTGCCCGAAGACGCCATCATCAGCTTCTACAAGCAGGGTGAGTTCACCGACCTGTGCGCAGGCCCCCATCTGGACTCCACCGGCCGAGTCAAGGGCAACGCCATCAAGCTGACCGCCTGCAACTCCGCTTACTGGCGTGGTGACTCCAACCGTCAGGTTTTGCAGAGAATCTACGGCATCGCTTTCCCCAAGAAGGACGAGCTGGACGCTTATCTGAAGCAGATCGAAGAAGCGAAAAAGCGCGACCATCGCCGTCTGGGTAAGGAACTGGGTCTGTTCACCCTGATGGAAGAGGGCCCCGGCTTCCCCTTCTTCCTGCCCAAGGGCATGGTGCTGCGGAACACCCTGCTGGACTACTGGCGCAAGGTGCATAAGAAGTATGGCTATGTGGAAATCTCCACCCCCATCATCCTGAACCAGGAGCTGTGGCATCGTTCCGGTCACTGGGAACATTACAAGGAAAATATGTACACCACCGTCATCGACGGCGAAGATTATGCCGTCAAGCCCATGAACTGTCCGGGCGGTATGCTGGTCTACAAGACCGAGCCCCACTCCTATCGTGACCTGCCTCTGCGCATGGCCGAACTGGGTCTGGTGCACCGTCATGAGCTGTCCGGCGCCCTCCACGGTCTGTTCCGTGTCCGCTGCTTCACCCAGGACGACGCCCACATCTTTATGACCTGGGATCAGATGGAGGAAGAGATCCAGAACGTCGTGCGTCTGTTCGATGAAGTTTACTCCGTCTTTGGCCTGACCTATCAGATCGAAGTGTCCACCATGCCGGAAGACCACATCGGCGATGAAAAGACCTGGGATTTCGCCACCGAGACCCTCAAGAAGGCCATCACCGACATGGGCAAGGAATTTGTCATCAACGAGGGCGACGGCGCCTTCTACGGCCCCAAGCTGGACTTCCATCTGGCCGACTCCCTGGGACGCACCTGGCAGTGCGGCACCATCCAGCTGGATATGCAGATGCCCGAACGGTTCGAGCTGGAATACACCGGCGCGGACGGCGAGAAGCATCGCCCCGTCATGATCCACCGCGTGGTGCTGGGCTCCATCGAACGGTTCATCGGCGTCATCACCGAGCATTTCGGCGGTGCCTTCCCCGCATGGCTGACTCCCGTTCAGGTCAAGGTGCTGCCCGTCACCGACCGTGCGGCTGAATACGCAGACGGCGTGGCAAAGGCACTGGATGACGCTGGCTTCCGGGTGGAAGTGGATCACAGAAGCGAAAAGCTGGGCTACAAGATCCGCGAAGCACAGACCATGAAGATCCCCTACATGGTGGTCGTGGGCGATAAGGACATGGAGAACAACACCGTTTCCATCCGTCACCGCACCGGCGAAGATCTGGGCGCCATGAGCCTGGACGCCTTCGCTGCACTGCTGAAGGACGAAGTGGATACCATGGCCATCAAGTAATCACTGCGCAAAATAAAACTGCCTCGGAAGGTTCCGAGGCAGTTTTTTCGTATTTTAGTAGGTATCTTTCTCGTCGGTGATGACGTCGCCTTTTTGGATGTTCTTGCCGATCATCTTGTCGATGAGGGCACGGGTCTTGGTACAGCTCTTGGGGACATTGAAATAGTAGAGGCTGTTCATGGTGAGCTTGGACTTGGTCTCCGGGGCAAAGTCGTCCAGGTCGCTGTTCTCCCGAATCAGGGTTTCCAGCTTCTCCGGCCACTCCGTCCCCGGCCACTCGGCATCTACGTCGATGTAGTAGCAGGTCTCGCCCACGGTGCTGGTGGTCTCCTTGTAGGTCCAAGCGAAGTGGTCGCTGTTCAGCTCTTTCAGGAAGGTGTCCCACACTGCTTTCTTCTGCTTGTCGGTCAGCTCATCGGCCGGTTCCCCGTGGAGGGTCACGTTGCCATCGCTGTCTTCCTCCTCTACCCGCACGTTCTCCACGCGGTCAGCGGTATAGAAGTCCATCAGCGTGAACGTTTGCACCTCATCCAGGTGCACCACGTCCGCCATGGCTTGCAGCAGCTCCGGCGTGCCGTGGGGTTCCTCGGTGTAGTCGTCGGTGTTGCCCAAGTCCTGATCCTGACCGGGGAGGGTGTAGCCGCGTACCAGCTGGCCCCCGTCCTTCAGGGTATAGGTCAGGGTGCAGCGGTAGTCGCCAGTCTCCTGGATGGGCAGGTAGGGCGTTTCATACTGGTCGATGACCACCTGGTGCAAGGCCTGAACGGTCTGGATGCTCTCCAGCTTCCGGAGCTTGGGATTGACGGAGAAGGAGACCGGCTCTTCCTCCTCGCTCTCCGGGTCGATGCGATCCACCGACAGGTTGCTGCTACGGTTATAGAGGTAGGTCTCTTTGGAGTCGTCGTAGTGGAAACCAGGCAGCTCGATCCGGACATAATCCACGTTCTCCACCGCCGGGATGCGGTTGACATATCCTAAGCCGCCGGTGGCCACCCCTACGAAGAACACGGCCATGGCCACGGCCAATCCGGCGTAATAGATCAGGCTGCGGGTCAGCTCCCGGAGGCCGCGAACCCAGATGATCTGGGTGATACCATGGGTCACGAGGGAGGCCAGGACGGCGGTGACGTAGAAGACCACGTTGCTCTTGCTCAGGCTGCCGAAGAAGAGGGCACAGCCCAGGCCCATGGCGCCGGAGATGATGAAGCGGATGATGATGCGCAGGACAGGATAGGAGAAGTTGTTCTCCGCCGCTTCGCTCTTGCGCTTCCGGTAGACCAGGATACAGCCGGCCAGGAGGACGGCGGTGACCAGGATCCACCAGAGGATGAGCCACACGGACATGGCTCCATTGCTCAGGGCAGTGCCGCTCTCATAGGTCTGATCGCCCATGAGGGCTACGGACAGGAGCATCTCTCCCCCGCTGGAATAGGGCACGAACAGGGCCAGATAGGGGGTCAGGGCGGTGAGGACGGCGCCGGAGGCCACCAGCTGGCAGCCGGGGAGGCTGTCCTGAATGATGCTGGCGCCGCAGATGACCAGGAGGGGCCAGCCTACGGTGAGCAAGATGCCGGCAATGACCGCACCGCTGACGGTGCCGCAGGACACCAGCAAAAAGACGGTGCCGCAGAGGGAGGCTGCCAGGAGGAGGAGCATATAGCCCATGAGTCCCAGGAGCCAACCGGCACTGTAGTCCCCCGTGGCGCCCATGGCCATATCCGCCACACCGCAGATGGCCAGGTTCAGGATGGCGATGACTGCCAGCACGGTGCCGATGGCCGCCATGTTCCCCAACAGCAGGGGGGTGCGACGGACGGGCAGGGCGTGGAACAGGTCTACGCTGCGCCGTTTGTGCATATACTGGAAGGTTTGGATGGAGCTGACGATAAGGAACACCAGCAGGAGGGGGATCAAGATGGTGGCGATCTCCGATTTCAGGTTGTAGGCCACCGCGCTGCTGAACTGTTTGGCCAGGTATTCCTGGGTGACGTTCTCCCACCAATTGTCGGGGCTGTTGAAGTAGTCATGGTAGCTCCGGGCGCTCTCGCACAGGTGTACCACGGTGAAGCAGAGCAAGGTCAGCCCCAGGCAGAGGAGGGAGACCAAGCGATTGCGTTTCATCTGCCAGCGGTAGATCTGCCGGAACTGGGCAAGGGCGGTGCCCTTACGAGAGGATTCTGTCAAGGTCATAGCCTGCCGCCTCCATTTCACTGATAAACACTTCTTCCAGAGACAGGGGGAGGGTCTCGTAGAAGATGGTATTGCGGTGCTGCATCACGCGGTCGATCTCTTCCTCGCTCCCCCGTGCCACAAAGCGCACCATACTTCCTTGAATTTCCAATTTGATGATGTCCAGGGCGTCCCGCAGCTCATCCAGCGCCTCGCTGTCCAGGGCGGGACGATAGACCGCCTGCACCTTGTGGATGCCCAGCTTCAGTTCGTCCAGCTCCTGCTCGAAGAGCACGCCGCCCTTGTGGATGAGACCCACGTGGTCGCAGAAATCCTCCAGCTCCCGCAGGTTGTGGCTGGCGATGACCACGGTCATCTGCCGCTCGGCCGCCCGCTCGGAGATAACCCGCTTCAACAGCTGGCGCATGACCGGGTCCAGGCCATCGAACACCTCGTCCATGAGCAGGTACTCCGGCATGGTGGCCAGCGCACAGGTCAGCGCCGCCTGGCGCTGCATCCCCTTGGACATATTGTGGATCTTCATCTTGGGATCCAAGGGGAAGATCTTTTGCAGGCGGGCGTATTCCTCATCGCTCCAGTTGGGGTAGATGCGCCGGAAAAAGTCCGCCATGTCCTTCAGGGCAAACTGGTTCATGAAATAGGGATAGTCCGAGACAAAGAACACCTTGCCCTTCACGGCCGGGTTCTCATAGGGCGCTTCCCCGTCCAGGAGCACCTGGCCGCCGTCCGGTTCGTAGACGCCGCAGATGCTGCGCAGGAGGGTGGATTTGCCCGCGCCGTTGCTGCCCACCAGGCCGAAGATGCTCCCCGGTTCCACCTGGAAGGAGACCGCATCCACGGCGGTGACGTCGCCGAATTTTTTGGTGAATTCCTTCAGTTCGATCATAGTCGTTTCGCCCCCTTTTCCTGCAAATACGCTTCCCCTTCCTGCCGGATCTCCAGCGGGGTCATGCCGGCGTCCAGTGCCGCTTGGATGCCAGCCAGGAGGGCTTGCCGGCTGCGTTCTTTTTGCAGCTGCTTGGCCCGTTCCCCGTCACAGAGGAAGCTGCCCTTGCCCGGCACCGTCTCGATGACGCCGCTGTGCTCCAGCATCCGATAGGCCTTCTGCACCGTGTTGGGGTTGATGGCCAATTCCTCCGCCAGCATCCGCACGGAGGGCAGTCGGCTGCCCGGCTCCAGGACGCCGCAGGCGGCCATCCGCTCGATGGCCTCGCACAGCTGATCGTAGAGGGGTTTCCGACTCCGATAGTCCAGTGTGATCATGCAGTCACCTCACTTTGCGTCCCCATCCCCGGACTCCTTTCGGAGGCGCGTTCCGGGTTTGGGACGGTTGATCGTATGAACTGTATTATACCGTTTCATACAGTTCCTCCTAGGATACGCTATCCCCGCTCCCTTGTCAACTGCTTCCCGGTTACAAATCCGTTACACGTGCTCCCCCTGGATACGGCCCCGTTTTTTCCGCTCCCGAACCTTCCGGGTACACTTTTCCGCATTTTCACAGCTTTTTCCACGTTTTTGCCCCTTTTTCTCCGGTTCCAGGGCTTTTCAGAACCTTTTCCGGGGTTTGCGTTGACATTTTTCGTTACTTCTTGTATACTGTTTTGTAATTGTTATGGAAACACATCGGTTTATTTCCCCCGGCTCCCCCTTATGGTGCCGCCCGTCAGAAGAGAAAGGAACGACCCCCACTATGCATCCTATCAAACGTACCCTAGCCCTATTGCTCACCCTTTCCCTCTCCGTCAGCTGCCTGCCCGGCGCTGCGCTGGCAGTGGAGGAACCCGCTCCCTCCGTGTCCCCATCCAGCACGCCAGTGGTGGTGGACGAGGAGGAGACGCCTGCGGTCACTGCGGAGACCTCTGAGGAAGCTGCCCCTGCGGAAGATACTCCTGAGGACACCAAAGCCGCTGACGCAGACACAGCGGAGACCCTCATCGACTCCCTCCCAGAACGGACGCCGGTAGCAGGCAACATCCCCACTACCGACGCGGAGGTGCAGGAGGCGCTGGACACCTTCGACCCCACCATTGATGACCCCCAGTATCTCAAGGAATACGCCCGGCAGCAGGAGGCCGCTCAGGACGACGGCATCGCCACCTTCGCCGCCGGTTCCAATCCCTACACCGGGAAGACCTTTACCCACACCCACGCTAAGACCAAGTACATCTACTACGGCATCGACGTGTCCCAGTGGCAGGGCACCGTTGACTGGAGCAAGGTGAAGGCTGCCGGTATCTCTTTCGTGTTCATCCGTTCCAGCTACACCTCCATCAGCAAGTTTACCATGTATACCGACCCCAAGTTCAAAACCAACCTCAACGGGGCTCTGGCTGCCGGACTGAAGGTGGGCATTTACCACTACTCCGGCGCTACCTCTGCTACCGAGGCGAAAAAAGAGGCCAACTATGTGCTGAATCTGCTCAAGCCCTACAAGAGCAGCATCACCTTGCCGGTGATGTTCGACTATGAGACCACCCAGCGCAGCGATGACCGCATCTATAACAACTACAAAAAGACCTCCAAAGCCACCCGGGATAAATATGTGACCACCTTCTGCAACGCTGCCATCGCAGCAGGCTATTCCAGCGGTCTGTACAGCAACCCTGGTTGGATCAACGTCTTCTTCAATTCCTCCAAGTTCTCAAGCTATACCAACTGGATCGCCCACTGGACCACCAAGACCAGCTACACTGGCTCTTATGACTTCTGGCAGTACGCTGGTGATCATGCTATCATCGGTAAGGTCAATGGCGTCAAAGGCAATGTGGACTGCAATTTCTGGTACACCAACACCAAGATTGCCGGCGCCACTACCGCGAACGGCGCTTTCACCGGCGATACCACCCCCAAGGCGGAGGCTGCCTCCACCGCCCTGACCACCCCCTATGTGACCACCTCTTCGGTGAACTACCGCATGGCCCCCGGCACCAGCGGCACCAAGGCAGGGACGCTGTCCAAGGGGACGGTCATCGACCTGGTGTATGGCTACCACAAGACGGTGAGCGGGGAGAAGTGGTACAAGTTCAACTACAACGGTCACGCCTACTACATTCATGAAGACTATGTGGATCGGGAGGTCTTGCAGAACCACACCGCTGCCAAAGACCTGAGCTATCACGCCTCTGCCTCCACCTCCGCCACCGCCAAGGGCACCTTCTCCAACGGTTCCAAGGTGCAGGTGGTGCAGGGCGGCTCCCAGACCGCCGACGGCGCCCAGTGGCACAAGGTGAAGGTGGGCAGCAGCTACTATTACGCTGCCGCAGAGCATCTGACCCCGGCGGAGACCTTTGTGGCTTCGGCTGCCAAGAAAAATGTGAACGTGCGCACCAAGGCGGGGACAGATCAGAAAAAAGCCTCCTACATCTACACCGGCACGCCGGTGACGGTGGTGAACGGGAAAGCCGTCGCCGTCAGCGGGGAGCGTTGGGAACAGGTCAAGATCGGTTCCAAGTACTACTACATCCTGGGCAGCTATCTCACCAAGGCGTCCAGCTCCAAAGCGCTGACCACTTCTAACACCACGGTGGTGCTGAAATACACCTCCACCCCCTACACCGGCAAGGCGCTCAAGCCCTCCGTGACCGTGACCTACAACGGTAAGACACTAGTCAACGGGACAGACTACGCCGTGACCTACTCCAGCAACAAGGAACCGGGCACCGCTACGGTGAAGGTCACCGGTCAGGGCAGTTACAGCGGTTCCCTGTCCAAGACCTTTCAGATCACCGCCCTCACCGCCTCCTATGTGACCACCGCCAAGATCAACTACCGCTCCGGCGCAGGCACCAAGTACGCTTCCAAGGGGAAGGTGGCCAAGGGCAAGCCGGTGGAAGTGGTGTTCGGCTGGTCTCAGACGGTGAGCGGACAGAAGTGGTACAAGGTCAAGATCAGCGGCAAGTACTACTACATGATGGGCAAGTATCTGACCCAGGAGACCCGCGTGAAGTACACCACCACCGCCAAGGTCACCTATCGTTCCGGCGCAGGCACCAAGTATGCGTCCAAGGGCACCCTGGCCAAGGGCAGTACAGCGCAGATCGTCAAGGGTTGGAGCAAGAAAGCCAACGGGTACACCTGGTACAAGCTGCGCATCAAGAACAGCTACTATTACCTCCCCTCCTCCAGCCTGAAGAAGGCGGAGAGCGTGACCCTGTACACCACCAAAGCGAAGGTCAACGTCCGCTCCGGCGCGGGCACCAACTATGCCGTCGTCGCCTCTCTGGCTGCCAAGACGCCGGTTGCCGTCATCGGCGGCGGGCAGAAGATGGTCGGTGACGAGACCTGGCAGATGGTGAAGATCAACACCAAATACTATTACATCTTAGGGTCTTACTTACAGAAATAACGGAGACCTCACCGGTTTTTTACCGCCTTTCCCTCCTTGGGAAGGGCGGTTTTCTTTCGTTTCGATAAGCTTCTTAAGATTTTATTAAATTTTTCTTACGATTCATTAAGCCCTCCGGATTGCTTTTTCCCCTGAAATTGTGTATAATGGGGAAATACGTGGGGAAGGTTTCTACTTTCTCTCACAAATTTCCATGATATAGGTGGTATGCACGATGTTCTTCGACACCCATGCCCATTACGACGCCAGCTGGTTCGACAGCGATCGGGACGCCCTCCTGTCCGCTCTGCCCCAGTTCGGCATCGGCTTGATCGTCAATCCCGGCTGTGACCTGCCCTCTTCTCAGATGGCGGTGGAGCTGGCTCAGCGGTATGACCACGTTTATGCCGCAGTAGGCTTCCACCCCTCCGATCTGGAACACTTCTCCGCCGACTCCATCCACCAGCTGCGCGTGCTGGCACAGGAGCCGAAAGTAGTGGCCATCGGTGAGATTGGGTTGGACTACTACTGGGAAAAAGATCCGGCGGCGCACGAGGTGCAGAAGGAGGCGCTGCGGCTGCAAATGGCGCTGGCGCAGGAGCTGGATCTGCCGGTGATCTTCCACGACCGGGAGGCACACGGGGACAGTCTGGCCATCGTGCGGGAATTTCCCCAGGTGCGAGGGGTGTTCCACTGCTACTCCGGCAGTTTGGAAGACGCCAAGACCCTCATCCGCCTGGGCTGGAACCTGTCCTTCACCGGTTCCGTCACCTATAAGAACGCCAAGAAGCTGCCGGAAGTGGCCGCTTGGGTGCCGGAGGATCGGTTCATGATCGAGACCGATTCCCCCTACCTCCTCCCCTACCCGCGGGTCAAAGGGGAGAAGCGGAACGACTCCAGCAAGCTGCCCCGTATCGCCGCTAAGATCGCCGCCCTGCGCGGGCTGACCGAGGCGGAGGTGGAGCGGATCACCACGGAAAATGGCAAAGCCTTTTTCCGCCTGCCCTGAGGTGCCGTTCCCACCCTGTGACCCTTCCATCTTACCGACACGCAAGTACCCACGCACACATCAACAGGAGGCCCCCACATCATGAACTTGAAAAAGAAACTGACTTCCGTGCTCTCCCTGGTCCTGGCGCTGACCATGCTGCTCAGCAGTGCGGCCATGGCCACCAACCTGGCAGATGCGGAAGCGGGTTCCGCCAGCAGTTCCGTCGTTGAACCGACCGAACCCACGGAACCCGCCACCAGCAATCCCACCGACCCAGAAGAACCCACCGACCCGGCTGATCCGGAAGACCCGGAAGAACCCACCGTTCCCGCCGACCCCGCCGATCCGACCACGCCCACCGATCCGGCCGATCCCACGGAACCGACCACCAACGAGCCCACGACCGATCCCTCTCCTGACACCATGACCGCAGCCAAGGGCTGGTCTGTCATCGACAAGGACGAGTGGAGCTTCACCTACACCGATCTGGAAGGCAACGTGGTCACCGCCGGTGACAAGGAACTGTATCCCTCCGGCAAGCTCCAGGTGCTCTACATCCCCGAACAGGAGTGCATCGTTGACGATGAGACCGTCACCCGTACCGCTGGCTTCTACGCTTTCTCCGAAGGCGTTTGGAAGAAGGATTACAAGGCTTCTCAGGTCTCCTTCAACATCGTTGAGATCGACCTGGTGGAGGGCGGTCTTGCCAAGCAGAAGAGCGAAGACCTCCAGTACAGCAAGAAGCGCATGATGAACTTCACCGTGACCGACGGCGAGAGCAAGGGCGAGCTGTACAACGGCGCCAGAACCGAAGTCTGCAAGGCAGAGAAGAACAAGAAGCTCAAGCGTCGCTATGACGATGGCCTGCCCCGGAATGGTTTTGGTCTGGGTACGGATAAGAACCTGTACTACTACAGCGATGGCTTCTTCCAGACCTCCGTATCCAAGGGCAAGCTGTACGACACCAAGACCAAAAACCGTTATCACCTCTTCGAGGGCAAGCTGTACTATGCTTCTGACGACACCCTGAACAAGAAAAAGACCTCTCCTTATGCCGCTCCCTGCACTGACCGCTGGACCAACCCCAAGGACGGCGTGAAGCGCCGCTACGAGAAGGGCGTCCCTTACACCGGCTTCGGTCTGGGCACCCAGAAGACCCCCAACCTGTACTACTATGTGGACGGCCTGTATCAGCGGACCGTGGATAAGCATGGCAAGGAAATCTATGACGGTCAGAAGTCCAGAGACGCTATGGACGATTTCCAGGGCGACGGTAAGGTCTGGAAAGGGAAGCTGTACGTAGCCACTAAGACGACTCTGGAGAAAGACAAGACTTCTCCCTATGCCGCTCCCTTCACCGGTTATCGGATGGAGAATGGCAAGATGTACAAGTACTCCAAGGGCACTAGCGTCCTGTTCACCGGCATCTACAATGGCGACGAATCCAGCCTGAAGAAATACAAGGGTTACTACTTCGAAAAGGGCGTAAAAAAGACCCTGAAAGATGGTTGGCAGAACATTGGCAGCAAGCGCTACTACATCAAGAAGGGCAAACCTCTGGTGGGTTGGCACTATGTGAAGTGCAACGGCAGCACCTACTATTACTACTTCGACAAGAACGGCGCTCAGGTCAAGGATCTGTTCGCTCACTTCGGCAAGAGCTACATGAAGAAGAAGATGGTGGTCAACGTCAACCGTCCCAACCACACAGTGGATATGCTGCTCTACAACTCCAAGACTAAGAAGTATGACATCCCTGCCAAGAGCTTCGTCACTACCACTCCGGAAGAGAACGCTCACTTCAAGACCGGTTCTTACAAGCTGACTTATCGCCGCAAGTGGTGGTCCTTCACCAACCCGAAAAACAAGAAGACCAGCTACTATCAGTACGCCACCCGTGTCGCTGGCACCTATGGCGCGCTCATCCATTCCTCCCGCTACACCGCGAAGAGCGTGAAGGCACTGGCATGGAAGACCTACAACAATCTGGGCGCCAATCGCTCCTACTACTGCATCCGCGTGCAGTGCGGCAACGCCAAGCTGATCTACGATTGTGTTGGTTACCAGGGTCAGGGTAAGGTCCTGTGCAAATTCTCCAACAGCAAGACCAAGGGTCCCAACGGCAAGGTCACTATGGCCAACAGCGGCGGCCTGGTCAAGCCCGGCACCAAGATGGATCCCACCGATCCCGCTGCAAAGAAGTAAGCAACCGATGAGAAACCTTTGATTTCTCACCACCGACAAAACAACGCCCACACTGGTTTTTCACCGGTGTGGGCGTTTTGTTGTAGCTGTTTTGTTATTTGATGACGTCCGCGAACTGTCCGCCTATCAAGTCACAGAGGGCTTGGGGGGACAGGATGACCTGCTCGCCGATCTTGCCGGCGGAGACGGCGATGGCATCGTACTGGGTGGCGCTTTCGTGGAAGGTGGTGAAAAAGGGCTTCTTCATGCCCACCGGCGAGCAGCCGCCCCGGACGTAGCCGGTAAGGGGGAGCAGCTCGGCCACGTGGAGCATGGCGACGCTCTTCTCGCCCACCGCTTTGGCGGCTTTTTTCAGGTCTAGCTCCTCCGCCACTGGAATGTCGAAGACGTAATATTCCCCGCTGGCGCCGCGGGTCACCAGGGTCTTGAAGACGCTCCCCGGCTCCTGTCCCAGGCTCTTGGCCACGGTCACGCCGTCTACGGCCACGCCCTCCTCGTGGGGGTATTCTTTGGCTAGATATGGAATCTTTTTCTGGTCTAAGATGCGCATGACGTTGGTTTTTTTCTGCTTTTTTCCCATGGAAATCCCCTCCCCCGTTTTTGGGCTTTTTCCCATTATACCAGACCAAAACCGTCGGGACAAGCGGTCACTTTTTATGTTCCCCTCCATTGTATTTATGGGAGGAATTTGATATAATTTAAGTTAATCTTATTTTACATCTTTTCGATTGGATGGGCGTCAACCGCTGGGGGATTGACGTCATTGAGGAAGCGACAAACATGAAATTTAAGAACTGGACTTTGACCCCCTGTAACCCAAACGCCGCCGCGGAACTGGAATCCGCCGGCATCCCACCTCTCTCCGCCCTCGTCCTGGCCGCCCGCGGCTTTGACCGGGGAGAGCAGGCCAAGGAATTTTTGAGCTGCGCCGTCTCCCGCCTCCATGACCCCATGACCATGAAGGGGATGCCGGAGGCAGTGGAGCGGATCCGACACGCGCTGGCAGCAGGGGAAACCATCTGCGTCTATGGCGACTATGATGTGGATGGGATCACCGCCACCTGTCTGCTCACCGATTACCTGCGCAGTCAAGGCGGCACCGTCATCCCCTACGTGCCCGACCGCATCCGGGAGGGGTACTCCCTGAACCCGGAGACCATCGACTCCCTGGCACAGCGCGGGGTGACCCTCATCATCACCGTGGACTGCGGCATCACCAACCTGGAGGAAGTGGCGCACGCCAGCTCGTTGGGGCTGGATGTGGTCATCACCGACCACCACGAGTGCAAGGAAATTTTGCCCGACGCCTGCGCCATCGTCAACCCCCATCAGCCCGACTGTCCCTACCCCTTCCAGGAGCTGGCTGGGGTGGGTGTGGCGCTGAAGCTGGTGCTGGCACTGGGCGGTGCAGAGCGACAGGACGCGCTGCTGCTGGAATATGCGGATCTGGCCGCCATCGGCACGGTGGCGGACGTGATGCAGCTCACCGGCGAGAACCGCTCTATCGTGACCTTGGGGCTGAACCTCATCCCCAACACCCGGCGGGTGGGGCTTGCCATGCTGCTGAAGGAATCCCGCATCAATGAGAAACCCATCACCGCCTCCTTCATCAGCTTTTCTCTCGCCCCCCGCATCAACGCGGCCGGCCGGATGGGCTGTCCCTTCTTGGCGGTGGACTTACTGCTCACCGACGACCCGCTGCTGGCAGCGGAGCTGGCACAGAAGCTGTGCCAGCTGAACCGAGAACGACAGCTGGTGGAGCAGGACATCTTTAGCCAATGCACCACTCTGCTGGATCAGCGTCCCGCTCTGCGGGGCAGCGCCATCGTTTTGGCCGGGGAGAACTGGCATCAGGGTGTGGTGGGCATCGTGGCCTCCCGGCTGGCGGAACGGTATGGAGTGCCTACCTTTATGATCTGCCTGGAGGGCGACCGAGGGAAAGGCTCCTGCCGCAGCAGCGGTGGGTTCCCGCTGTTCTCCGCGTTGGAGCAGTGCAGCGACCTGCTGGAGGGCTTCGGCGGCCACGCCCAGGCGGCGGGGTTCACCATCACCGCCCAACAGATTCCCGCCTTCCGGCGCAAAATGTGCCAGCTGGCGGACGCTTACGCGCCTTTGAAGGAGGGCGGCAGCGACCTGGTGCTGGACGCAGTGTTGCCCAATCAGCTGCTGACCTTGGAGAACGTGGAGGCGCTGGAGGCGTTGGAGCCGTTTGGCACCGGCAACCCCCGTCCCACCTTCCTGGTGGAGCACGCCACCCTGCTGAGCTACTCCTGTGTGGGCGGCGGACGGCACACCCGGATGCAGGTGGACTGCGATGGGGTCATCTTGGACGCCATCTTCTTCTCCACCACTCCCCGTGCCGCCGGGCTGCGCAGTGGGATGCGGCTGGACTTGGCTTGCTATCCCCAGGTGAATCAATTCCGCGGCTGCCGCTCGGTACAGCTGCTCATCACGGACATCCGGCGGGCGCTGTCCCCGGCGATGGTGGATCTGCGCATTTATCAGCGCTTCCGGGCTGGTGAGGTGCTGAGCAATCAGGAGCTGCTGCGGCTGCTGCCCCAGCGGCAGGACTTTGTGGCTACGTGGCGTTATCTGGCCCACTACGCCGGTGACGGCACGCTGACCGAGCAGCCCTTGGCGCTGTCCAACCACATCGCCCGCACGTTCGGCCTCCCCTGTGGCTGTTCCCGGACGCTCATCTGTCTGGATGTGTTACAGGAGCGGGGGCTCATCGACCTGGCGGCAGAGGCGGAGGTGCTGCGCATCAGTCTGCGTCAGGTACAACAGAAGGTGGACTTGAATGACTCCACCATCCTGCAACAGCTGCGTCAGCTGCTGGAGGACTCTTAACACGATTTTCAACTTTTACCGTAGCAAAGAAGGAGGCGTTTTTATGGACCCTATGCTGCACTACTACAATGAACTGGAACGGCACGTGCTGTCCTACAATCCAGCCCTGAACAAAACGCTTCTGTACAAGGCGTACTGCTACGCCGCCAGCGCGCATGAGGGGCAGACCCGGAAGGACGGTTCCCCCTACATCACCCATCCCCTGGCGGTAGCCAACATCGTGGCCGACTTGAAGCTGGACACAGACTCCCTCTGTGCCGCCCTGCTCCACGACTGTATCGAGGACACCAAGAGCACCCACGAGGACATCAGCCGAGAGTTTTCCCCCACCATCGCCGACCTGGTGGAGGGGGTCACCAAGCTGACCCGGATCAACTACGTGTCCATGGAAGAGAAGCAGATGGAGAATCTGCGCAAGATGCTCATGGCCATGAGCAAGGACATCCGGGTCATCCTGGTCAAGCTCTGCGACCGGCTGCACAATATGCGCACCATGCAGTATCAGACGCCGGAGAAACAGCGGGAAAAGTCTCGTGAGACCTTGGAGATCTACGCCCCCATCGCTCACCGGCTGGGTATGCAGCGCATCAAGTGGGAGCTGGAGGATCTGGCGCTGAAATATCTGGACCCCATCGGCTATCAGGAGATTGAGGACGCCCTGGCCAAGCAGGAACAGCGGAACAAGGAGTTCATGGTGGCCACCAAGGTGCACATCCAGCATCGGCTGGAGGAGGAGGGCATCCACTGCACCATCACCAGCCGCATCAAGCACATTTATTCCATCTACCGCAAGATGTTCGCCCAGCAGAAGACGTTGGGAGAGATTTTCGACCTGTGTGCCTTCCGGGTCATCGTGGACGACGTGGCGGAGTGCTACAATGTGCTGGGGCTCATCCACGATATGTATAACCCGGTGCCCGGCCGGTTCAAGGACTATATCTCCACCCCCAAGCCCAACCTGTATCAGTCCCTCCACACCACTGTCATCGGCAACGCCGGCATCCCCTTTGAGGTGCAGATTCGCACGTGGGAGATGCATGAGACGGCGGAATACGGTGTGGCGGCACACTGGAAGTACAAGGAAGGGTTGGCCAACTCCCAGGTCAGCGGTGAGAACACCTTTGAATGGGTGCGCCGTCTGCTGGAGAGCCAGGAGGATACGGACGCGGAGGAATTTGTGGGTTCCCTGAAAGTGGACCTGTTCTCCGACCAGGTGTTCGTGTTCACCCCGCAGGGGGAGGTCAAAGGCTTGCCCGCCGGTTCCACCCCCATCGACTTCGCCTACTCCGTCCATTCCGCCGTGGGCAACCACATGACGGGGGCTAAGATCAACGGGCGCATCGTGCCCTTTGAGACCAAGCTGTCCAACGGCGACATTGTGGAGATTTTGACCTCCAAATCCGCCAAAGGGCCCAGCCGAGACTGGATGAAGCTGTGCAAGAGCAACGAGGCGCGGAACAAGATCCGCCAGTGGTTCAAGAAGGAACGGCGGGCGGACAACATCATCCACGGTCGTGCCGCTTTTGAGAGTGAGCTGAAACGGTCGGGGTTCTCTATGACCATGATCTCCAGCGAGGAAAATCTGCCTCGTATGCTGAAAAAGCTCCAGTACAGCACGCTGGAAGACCTGTATGCCGCCATCGGCTACGGCGGGATGACGGCTTTGAAGGCAGTCAACCGCATCCGCAATGAAATTTTGCAGATCAACAAGGAGCATAAGGAGCAGAACGCGGTGCAGGAGCTGATGGCTGCGGAAGAGCAGACCCAGACCATGCACATCAAGACCTCTCTGCCTCCCGACCCGCCTCCTGCTAAGAAGCACTGTTCCAAAAACGGCATCATCGTGGACGGCCTGGACAACTGCCTGGTCAAGTTCGCCAAGTGCTGCACCCCTGTCCCCGGCGACCCTGTGATCGGGTTCATCACCCGCGGCTACGGCGTCTCCGTCCACCGGCAGGACTGTCCCAACGCCACGCCGGAGAAACGGGCGGCGGCCAAAGGGCGCTGGGTGCCGGTTTCCTGGAGCACGGGCAATCTGGACGCCTATCCGACCACGTTGGAGCTGTCCGCCAAGGATCGCCCCGACCTGTTCCTGGACGTGGCAGCCACCCTGTCGGCGGCCAAGATCCGAGTGGATTCCATCACCGCCAAGGGCACCCCGGACGGGTTCGCCATCATCACCGTCCTGGTCAGCGTCCGGGATCGGGCGGAGCTGGATATGGTGATGAAAAAGCTCTACTCCATCCGCGATGTACTGGGCGTCCAACGCGCTAAGGGGTGATTCCCTGTCCCTCCCGCAAGCAAGTTTCCATACGAGAGGAATATCACTATGAACAACACAAAATTTTCCACCTTCCGGCAGTTTTTGGCCAGCTTTGTCTTCCTGACCGCAGGTGCTGCGTTGGCTGCCTTTGCGCTGGAAGAGTTTTTGGTCCCCGCCACCATTTTGGACGGGGGCATCGTGGGCGTCAGCATGATCGTCAGCCAGCTGACTCCCATCGCACTGGGGGTGCTCACCTTTGTGCTCAACATCCCCTTCCTCATCATCGGCACCAAGAACATGGGTCTGCGCTTCCTCGTCAGCGCCGGCTACTCCATGACCCTCTTTTCCGTCCTCCTCTCCGTCTTCGCCGGGCTGAAACCGGCCACCTCGGAACCGCTCCTGGCGGTGGTGTTCGGCGGGGTGCTGTTGGGCGCTGGCGTGGGGCTGGTGCTCCGAGGGGGCGGCTGTCTGGATGGGACGGAGACGGTGGCGCTGCTCATCAGCCGCAAGACCAACTTCTCCGTCGGTCAGATCGTCTTCTCCATCAACATCGTCATCTACGCCGCCGCCGGTCTGCTCTTTGGCTGGGATCGGGCCCTGTACTCCCTGCTGACCTACTTCATCACCTTTAAGGTCATCGACATGGTGGAAAACGGCATGGAAGAGGCCAAGTCGGTGATGATTATCACCCAGGACGGCACCGCCATGGCGGACACCATCTTCCAGCAGCTGGGTCGCACCTGCACCATTTTGGAGGGCACCGGCCTCATCAGCGGCGACAAGGCGGTGCTGTACTGCGTCATCACCCGTCTGGAGCTGCCCGCTATGCGGCGCATCATCCGCAACGCCGACCAGTCCGCCTTTGTGACCGTCTCTGACGTGGGCGAGATCATCGGCAACCACATCAAGCAGCTGCCGCCCCAACCGGCGGAGGCTGGCGACGAAACTACCTAACCCCTAACGAGAAAGGACGTGTCCCCTCATGCGTGCTGTTGTCACCCGTGTCTCCTCCGCCTCCGTCACCATCGATGGGAAGGTCAATGGTCAGATCGGTACCGGTTATCTGGTGCTGCTGGGCATCGGGCCGGAGGATACCTCCGCTCAGGTCACTCGGCTGGCGGATAAAATTTGCAATCTGCGGGTATTTTCCGATAAAAATGGGAAAATGAACTTGAATCTGGAGGCGGTGGGCGGAGCTCTGCTGGTCATCAGCCAGTTCACCCTCTACGCCGACCTGAAGTCCCGCCGTCCCGGCTTCTCCAAGGCGGCCAAGCCGGACGTGGCCATCCCGCTGTACGAGGAATTTCTGGACGCCTGCCGGAGCCGTGGGTTCCAGGTGGAGCACGGGGAGTTTGGGGCGGATATGCAGGTGGCCTCCGTCAACGACGGGCCGGTGACCCTGCTCTTTGACACGGATACCCTATAAATACCCGCCGACAATGGCGGAACCGATACCAGTCAACAAAGATAAGAATGGAGGACCCAAACCCTATGTTTATCAAATCCTTTACTGTGGGCCCGGTGGCGACCAACTGCTATCTGGTGGCCGATGAGACGACCAAAAAGGGCGTCATCATCGATCCCGGCGATCAGGGCGAGCGCATCGCGCAGTTCGCCAAGGAGAGCGGCTACGACTTTGAGAAAATTTTGCTGACCCACGGCCACTGGGATCACACCAGCGGTCTGGACGGCCTGGTGCCCAACCTGAACCGGAATATCCCCATCTACGTCCACCAGCTGGACTATCCCGGCCCTGACACCGGCTTTGGCAAGTCTGACCTGAGCGCCTTCAAGGATCAGATCCGCTTCTACAAGGACGGCGAGACGTTGGAGATGGGCGTGGAGACCATCATCGTCCTCCACACCCCCGGCCACACCCCCGGCAGCGTCACCCTGGCCATCGGTGACAACCTGTTCACCGGCGACACCCTGTTCTGCGGCAGCTGCGGCCGTACCGATTTCCCCGGCAGCAGCCCCAAGGATATGATGGTGTCCCTGTGCTGCCTGGCGGTCATCGACGGCGACTACCACGTCTATCCCGGCCACGACCGGAGCACCACCCTGGACTTCGAGCGCAAGAGCAACCCCTTCATGCGCTACGCCATGGAGAAGTTCGGCCGGAAGTAAACATCACACCCGACAGTCGCTGTCCCCCACGCCGGGTACAGCGGCTGTTTCTCTCATTTCATCCACAGGAGAACCACGCCCATGAAACTCTATCTTTTCGGCCACGATTACCGCTACGCCGTCGAACAGAGCCTGCTCACCCTCTTCCCTGACCAGCGTCCGGAGTATCCGGACGAGGAACCCAGCGCTGACGATGACGCCGCCTGGTCTACGCTGCAGATGCCCCAAGAGGGGCAGGAGAATGTCTCCGCCTCCGCCTGCATCCAGTACCAGGGACGGACGTCCACCGCCTTTTCCTGGTGTCCGGTGACCGAGCTGACCGGCGGGCTGGTGAACGACCGGGTGCTGCAGCGGCTCATCAAGCAGTCCTTCTACAAGGCCTCCGTCCAGCTGACCGGGAAGTTGTTGCCCTGGGGGATGCTGACTGGCATCCGGCCGGCGAAGCTGGCGTCCCGTGCGCTGGAAGCTGGCATGAGTTTGGAGGAAGTGCATACCCTATTCTGGGACACCTATTTCGTCTCCCAGTCCCGTACGGAGCTGGCGCTGGATGCCGCTCAAGCGGGGTTGGCGGTGAAGCGGAGCCTGAAACCGGATGAAATTTCCCTCTACATCGGCATCCCCTTCTGCCCCACCCGTTGCGCCTATTGCAGCTTCGTCTCCGCCGACGTGCAGAAGGCGCTGAAGCTGGTGGAGCCTTATCTGGATGGGCTGTGTCAGGAGATGGCGGCCAGCGCGGAGTATCTCCGGCAGGCGGGTCTCTACATCCGCACCATCTACATCGGCGGCGGCACCCCCACCACCTTGACTGCCCCTCAGCTGGAACGGCTGCTGACCCAGGTGGAGCAGTGCTTTGACCTGTCTCGCTTGACGGAATACACCGTGGAGGCCGGGCGGCCGGACACCATCACGGCGGACAAAATGGCGGTGCTGATGGCGCACAAAGTGGACCGGGTGTCCGTGAACCCCCAATCCATGGAGGACACGGTGCTGGAAGCCATGGGGCGGAGCCACACGGCGGCGGACATTTTGGACGCCTACGCCATCGTCCGGCAGTCGGGCATCCCCATGGTGAACATGGACTTGATCGCCGGGCTGCCTAAGGACAGCTTGGAGGGGTTTCAGCGCACGTTGGAGCAGGTGTTGGAATTGGCGCCGGAGAACATCACGGTACACACGCTGGCGCTGAAAAAGGGCTCCCGGCTGGCCATGGAGCGGCAGGGGCTGCCCTCTGGAGCGGAGACGGCGGGGATGCTGGAGTACGCCTGGCGGCGGCTGCGGGAGGCGGGGTATCTGCCCTACTATCTGTACCGGCAGAAGTATATGTCCGGCTCGTTGGAGAACATCGGCTGGTGCAAGCCTGGGTGCGAGGGCATCTACAACATCTGCATCATGGAGGAGCTGCACACCATCCTGGCTCTGGGCGGCGGCGGCTCCACCAAGCTCACCGACCCGGCGACGGGCAAGATCGTCCGCATCACCAACCCCAAGTATCCCCACGTCTATCTGGAACGGGTGGAGCAGGTGTGCCAGAACAAGGCGGAGCTGGTGCCCTTCCATCTGGCCTTGCGGCAGCGGGCGGAGGAGACAACCTGACGGAGGAAGGAAGGTCGGCCTATGGCATATCAACTCAGTGACATCAACCGCATGGCAGCCCGTGCGCCGGAGGAATTTCTGGCGGAGTCGGACGCTGCGTTTCAAGAGAAAATCTGCGCGGCGGCAGATAAGATCGCCAACAACCTGCGGCAAAGCCCCATCGTCCTGCTCTCTGGCCCCTCTGGGTCGGGGAAGACCACGTCGGCACTGAAGATCAATCAGGAGCTGAACCGCCGGGGCATCCGCACCCACACCATCTCTATGGACAACTATTTCCGCCCCATCTCTCCGGAGTACACCCCACGGACGTCCGACGGGCTGTATGACCTGGAATCCCCACTCTGCATGGACATGGATTTGCTCAACGAGCACTTCGACGCCCTGAACCGGGGGGAGGAGATCTGTGTGCCCTACTACGATTTCGCCCGGAACCTGCGGGACACCAGCCGTTGCGAGGCTATCCGGTTGGGGAAGGATGAAGTGGTGGTGTTTGAAGGCATACACGCCCTCAATGACGACCTGGGTGGGCGGCATCCGGAGGCGTTCAAAATCTACCTGTCCGCTCGCTCTAACATTGTGGACGGGTCGGAGACGGTGTTCAAAGGCACCTGGATCCGGCTCACCCGCCGGAGCGTTCGGGACATGAACTTCCGGGGCAGCGACGTGACCACCACCTTCGCCCTGTGGGCCAACGTGCGGCGGGGGGAGAAGCTGTACATCTCTCCATACAAGTACCGCGCCAACCTCATTTTGGACACTGCCCTTCCCTATGAGATCTGTGTGTTCCGTCAGTACGCGCCCATCCTGCGGCAGGCGCTGCCCAGAGAGAATGTGCGGCAGCGGGAGATGGCACGGATGATCGATGCGTTTGCCCAGTTCGTGCCCATCGACCCGTCGCTGGTGGCGGCGGACTCGTTGATTCGAGAATTTATTGGGAAACCCGATTTGGCATGAAAAAAATCACCTTGGAGGATTCCAAGGTGATTTTTTATAAGGTGAATCAGAGCAAGCCCTGAATCAGGATGACCAGGATGAGGATGGGCAGAACCCACTGGAAATAGGGCTTGAGCCACCGGGGCAGCTTGGGGCCGTTCTCGCCCTTGTTGGCCTCGGCCAGGTACTTGTCAAAGCCCCAACCCCACTTGCTGACGCAGAAGAGCAGGAAGACAAGGGAGCCGATGGGCAGGAGCAGGTTGCTGACCAGGAAATCCTCGCTGTCCAGCACATCGCGGCCGCCGATGAGGGTCAGGTCGCTCCACAGGTTGTAGCCCAGGACGCAGGGCAGGCTGGCCACGGCCAGGACGATGCCGTTGACGATGGCGGCCTTTTTGCGGCTCCAGCCGAAGGTGTCGATGCACATGGCCATGATGTTCTCAAACACCGCCAGGACGGTGGAGAAGCTGGCAAAGACCATGAACAGGAAGAACAGGGTGCCCCACAGACGGCCGCCGGCCATGTTGACGAAGACGTTGGGCAGGGTGTCGAAGATGAGGGACGGGCCCTGGTTGGGTTCCACGTTGAAGGAGAAGCAGGCGGGGAAGATGATCATGCCGGACATGAGAGCCACAAAGGTATCCAGGGCGCAGATGCGGACGGATTCGCCGGTCAGGCGGTGTTCGTCGCCCATGTAGCTGCCAAAGATCTCCATCGCGGCGATGCCCAGGCTCAAGGTGAAGAATGCCTGATTCATGGCGGCGGTGATGACGTTGCCCAGGCCGTTCTCCTTGATGCTGTCCATGGAGGGGAGCAGGTAGAACTTCATGCCCTCGGCGGCGCCGGAGAGGGTAAGGCTGTGGACGGCCAGGACGACGATGAGCACCAGCAGTGCCAGCATCATGCCCTTGGTGATGCGTTCCAGGCCGTTCTGCAGGCCGAAGCTGCACACGATGAAGCCAGCCAGGACCACCACTTCCGTCCAGATGACCATTTCACCGGGGGAGGACAGGAGGTTTCCGAAGACGGCGCTGACCGCCTCGGTGGCCATGCCGTCAGAGAAGGTGCCGGTGAGGAACTTAAAGAAGTAGCTCACCATCCAGCCGGTGACGGTGGTGTAGTACATCATCAGTAAGTAACAGCCCAGCAGGCAGAACCAGCCGTGGATGTGCCACTTCTGGCCGGGCTTTTCCAGGGCCTTATAGCCCAGGACGGCGCTGCGGCGGCTGGCACGGCCCACGGCCAGCTCCATGGTCAGGACGGGGACGCCCATGATGAGCAGGCAGATCAGGTAGAACAGGACAAAGTAGCCGCCGCCGTACTGACCGGCAATGTATGGGAAGCGCCAGACGTTGCCGATCCCGATGGCGCAGCCTGCACTGACCAGCAGGAAGCCAAGGCGGGAGCGGAAATTTTCTCGTTTCATGGTTTTCTCTCCTCTTTCTCACAAGATGTTCTTATTTTACCGTGGATAGATTGGCTTTACAAGGGGGATTTAGGTATGATAACATAAGAGAAAGTTATAGTGTGCGGAAAGCGCCCGATTTCTCTGTGAAACAACGTTTGGAGCATTGTTTTTGGTGCAGATACAGTTTCCAAGATACGGTACACCATACAGAGAATCCCGTTCCAGCGCTTTCCCCAGCCTAGGAGGCCCTTTATGAACCAAAACCAGTTAAAATATTTCGTCGCCGCCGCTGAGACCCGCAGCTTCACCAAGGCGGCGGAGCAATTCTACATCTCCCAGACCGCCATCACCCAACAGATCCGTCAGCTGGAAGCCTCTCTGGGCTGCGCCCTGTTCGACCGGAGCACCCGACCGGTGACGCTGACCCCGGCGGGAAAGATGTTCCTGATGGAGGCCAAGGCCATTTTGGAGCGGATGAGCCAGGCCGCGCGGCGGGTTCATGACGCGGCGGTGGGGCTCAGCGGCAGCCTGCGGGTGGGGTATCTGCGGGGGTATGAGCGGAGCGACCTGTCGGTGCTCATGCAGCGGTTCCACCAACAGAACAGCAATGTGCTCATCACCTTCTATCGGTGTTCCACCGACGTGCTGGCGGCGGGGCTGCTCCATCATGTGTACGACATCATCTTCACCTGGGACAGCACCAACCTGAAACAGCAGGAAGGCATCGACTTTTTGACGGTGCAGAAGGCCAAACTGGTGGTGGCGCTCTATGCCGGGCATCCTTTCGCTCAACGGCGGCAGTTAAGACGGGAGGAGCTGCGGGGAGAGAACATTTTATATATGTCCCCCTCGGACGCCGATGACTCCTACGGCGACGCCTTTTTCATGCAGCTGTACAAGTCCGCCGGGTACAAGCCCAACATTTTGTTCCGCTCCTCGGACACGGAGAGCATCCTGATGATGGTGGCAGCAGAGGAGGGCATCTCCATTCTGCCGGACTACTGCACGGACAAGCTCTATCATGCGGACAATCTGGTGTTCGTGCCGCTGATTGGCGACGGCGAGGAGGAGGAGATCATCGCCGCCTGGCTGAAGGACAACCAGAACCCGGCGTTGCAGCATTTTCTCACCGACCTGCGGGAGTGTCCTGACTTGGCGCAGATCGCCCAACGATGACAAAGCACCCAGCCGATGGCTGGGTGCTCTTTTGCTATGCTTATCCTTCCGTCAGCTCCCGCTGGCGTTTTTTCGTGAGCTTGCTGAAGATCAGCTGATAGGAGCGGTCGCAGAACTGTTCCAGCTGGTCTTGGGACAGGCTGCCGTCCAGGAAGATGGTGTTCCAGTGGGTCTTGTTCATGTAGAACCCGGGCAGGATGTCCTCCGGGTACTCCGCGCGCAGGGCGACGGCCAACTCCGGCTCGCATTTCACGGTGAGCAGGGGGCGGCAGTCGTAGCCCTTATGCTCTGGGCCGGGCTGGCAGAGGGCAGCGAACAGCTTGCCGTCCAACAGGTAGCGGTGCCACTGCCACTCCTCCTTCCAGTCATAGGTCACGCCGGGGTGGGCGCGGAGGAATGTATCTAACCAGGCGTATCGGTTCAGCATAAGGGACTCCTTTCTCCTTAAAAGTTGGGGTGGTAATTGATGCAGAGGAACACGGCCTGCTCCGTCTGCCGGTTGTGGTAGGTGTGGGGTACTGACGAAGCAAAGCCCAGGGAGTCGCCCGGGTGCAGGGTGTAGGATGCTGTCTCGGTCTCCAGGGTCAACTCCCCTTCCAGCACGTACAGGTACTCCTGAGATTTGGGGGGATGGGCGATGGAGACGTTGGAGGAGTTGGGATCCAGCTCCACCCGGAACAGCTCGAAGTTGCGCTTGGGGGAGGTGGTGAAGTAGCAGAAGATGCGATAGTGATGGTTCTCGTTGGCCTGCATCACCGTCTCCTGCCGCCGCACTAGGGTGGACTCCGGCTCCACCCCCTCCATGAGACGGGAATAGGGCACGTTCAGCCCTTTTGACACCTTGATGATGGTGTTGATGGTGGGGTTGCTCTCCCCCTTCTCCATGTCGGACAGGATGGCCTTGCTGACCCCGGACTCCTTGGCCAGCTGCCCTAAGGTCAGGTTGCGCTCCGTCCGCAGCTGCTTCAAATTCATGGCGATGATCTGTCCCAAATCCCAATCCATCTGTTTGCTCCCTTTCCGGTTGACAAATATATCGAACAGTTGTAAGATATATTGCAACACCGTTCGATAAACCATCTGTGTGTTCGATATACGATACCATCATTATACAAAAACCCTGGCCGAAAGGCAAGGGAGAATGGAGTTGAGACGAGATGAAACGAAAAGCCCTCCGGGCGGCCTTCCCCTACACCTTATCCATTTGGGTAGAATTTCTCTTTTTAGGACTATCCTACGGTCTGCTCATGCGGAGCATGGGGCTGCCCATCTTCTACATCCTGGCCATGAGCATCTTCATCTTTGCCGGCTCCATGGAGTTCGTCACGGTGAACCTGCTGGTTGGCCCCTTCCAACCCCTCAACGCCTTCATCATGACCCTCATGGTCAACGCCCGCCACCTGTTCTACGGCCTAGCCATGCTGGGCAAGTATCGGGACACGGGGTGGAAGAAGGGGTATCTCATCTTCGGGATGTGCGATGAGACCTTTGCCCTGAACAGTGCCATCACCCCGCCGGAAGGGGTGGATCGGGGTTGGTTCTACTTTTTCATCACCCTACTCGATCAAATTTACTGGGTGTCCAGCGGCGCCCTGGGTTATCTGGTAGGCTCCGCCCTGCCCATCAACACCACTGGTGTGGACTTCATCTTGACCGCCCTCATCACCGTCCTCTTCCTGGGACAGCTGGAGGGCAAGGAGAAACAGCGCTCGGGCTGGATGGGGCTGGGCATCGCCCTGGTGTGCCTGCTGGTGCTGGGCAGCAAGAACTTCATCCTGCCCGCCCTGGCGCTTATCGTCCTCTGCGTCTGCCTGGACGGCAGACGGGAACCCAAAGAAAAGGAGGAATCGGTATGACTGTAACAGAACGCATCATCACCATCGCCATGGTGGTACTGGGCACCGTGACCACCCGGTTCCTGCCCTTTGCCATCTTCCCCGAGGGGAAAAAGCTGCCGGACGCCATCGTTCGGCTGGGTCGGGTGCTGCCGGCGGCGGTCATGGGCTTTTTGGTCATCTACTGCCTGAAGGACGCCCTGTTCACCGCTTATTATGGCCTGCCGGAGCTGATCTCTCTGGCCTGCGTGGTGGTGGTACACCTTTGGAAACGGAATATGGTGCTGAGCTTGGTTGCTGGCACGGCGCTGCATATGGTTTTGGTGCAGTGCTGCTTTGTCTGATCTGCTACCCTCTCTCCCTTTTGTCCCCCCTCTATTTCATTGCATTTAGAGGGGGGATATGTTACCATATGGATGACCAAAAAAGGGAGGTGCTGTATGGAATTCACAGAAGGAGTCTCTCTGCGTCCGCTGTCGGCGGAGGTGCAGGCTGCGTATGAAAATGCGTTCGCTTTTCTCGGTATCCCGGAGGCGGATTTCCCACAGATTTGGGCGGCGGCCCGTGCCCACGAGATGGGCGAGGTCTGGAATGACTGCTTGGCCTGGGCGGTGCTCCACGCGCTGGACGAAGGACACTGGTGCGCCTGGCACGACTGGACGGACTCGCTGGCCGTGATCGCCGGTCGGTTCAACCGGGTGGCGGAACGGATGGGATTTCCGGAGATTCCAGCGCATCTGTCTGACGAAAGTGACCTGGTGGGCGAGGACGCCATTGAGTATCTGATGGTGCAGGACTGCCCCTATGGCGTGGTCTTGGTGGAGGGACGCAGCGACAGCTGCTTTCATTTTGCAGTGGCAAAGCGACGGGCGGAGTCGTTTGCCGACCTGCTCCGGGTGGCTTTTGCCGCTGGTGGCGAGGGGGATTTTCAGGTGTTCTACGATTGGCTGACGGAGGACACCGCGACGACTGCCCCCACCTTTCGTGGGCAAGTGATGGCATCTCTTGGCATTGCGCCGGATGGCTGCGGCGCAGAGGAGCCTCTGGCGTTCTCGCTGGACGGGCTGCACGTTTTGCTCCGCTTTTCCCCGCAGGACGTTTCCATCTGCTGCGCCACTCCGGAGCACATCCGCCCCTGGCAGATGGCGGACGCGCTGAAGGTGTGCAACCAGTGCAACCGGGACGCCCAGTTTGTGACCTTCTTCGTGGCGGAGGATGGGCGGCTGTGCTGCCGTTCTCACCTGGTGCTGGACAACGCCCACTGGCTGGAGGCGTTCCACGCCCGACTCACCTACACCGCAGACGCGCTGGAGCAGGCATTGCCCCCCTTTGCCGCCTATCTCTCCTCCCAACCCTAACAGTCTCCCAACCCTAACAGTCTCCCAACGACGGGACGGTACTGCCGTCCCGTTCTCTTTGTTCCGAAAGGAGTTTCTACCCCATGAACGTTTTGCTCAAAACTCTGTCCGGTTATCAGCGGCGCTATCTCCGGCAGGACTTATTGTCCGGCGTGGTCATCGCCGCGGTCTCCATCCCCATCTCCATGGGCTACGCCCAGATCGCCGGTCTGCCAGCGGCCTACGGCCTGTACGGGTCGGTGCTGCCGGTCCTTTTGTTCGCCCTCTTCTCCACCTCTCCCCAGTTCATCTTTGGCGTGGATGCCGCGCCGGCGGCTATGGTGGGCAGTATGGTGGCGGGATTGGGCATCCCGCTCGGCTCGGAGGACGCCATTGCTATGGTGCCGCTGCTGGCCTTTTATACGGGGGTGTGGCTGTTGCTGTTCGCCCTATTAAAGGCGGGAAAAGTGCTCAATTTCATCTCGGCACCCGTCATGGGCGGCTTCATCAGCGGGATTTGCTGCACCATCATCCTCATGCAGGTGCCCAAGCTCATGGGGCACGCTGCCGGGACGGGAGAGCTGCTGGAGCTATTGGAGCACATCTTCACCGCCGGGCAGTCCATCCACTGGCTGTCCCTGGGGCTGGGGGTGGCTGCGCTGGCGATCTTGCTGCTGGCGAAGCGTTTTTTGCCCAAGTTCCCCATGGCCATCCTCATCATGGTGGCCGGTGCCGCCGCTTCCGCCTGGTTTGACCTAGCGGGACGCGGTGTCCCCTGTCTGTCTCCGGTGGCACCGGGGCTGCCGGGGCTGCACTTGCCCGATTTCTCCCTGCTGACGCCGGTAAAGGGGCTGGGTATGAGCTTGTCGGTGGCCATCGTCATCATGGCGGAGACGCTGCTGGCAGAAAACAGCTTCGCCCTGCGCAACGACTACCAGCTCAGCGACAACCGGGAGATCTTGAGCTTTTCCCTGGCCAATTTCGCCGCCTGCCTGGTGGGGTGCTGTCCGGTGAACGGCAGTGTGTCCCGCTCGTCTATGAACGAGCAGTTCGGTGGGCGCACCCAGCTGGTCTCTCTGGTGGCGGCCGTCCTCATGGGGGCAGTGCTGCTCTTTTGCACTGGGTTCATTCAGTATCTGCCTGTGCCCATTTTGACCGCCATCGTTATCTCCGCCCTGCTGGGGGCAGTGGAATTTGACTTGGCGCACCGACTGTTCCAGGCCAACCGGAAGGAATTCTACATTTTTATGGGTGCTTTCGCCGGGGTGCTGGTGCTGGGCACCATCTATGGCGTGGTCATCGGCGTGGTGCTCTCCTTTGCCGACGTCATCCTGCGCAGTTCCCAGCCTCGCCGGGACTTTTTGGGGGTCATCCCCGACCACCCTGGTTTCTACCCCTTAGACCGGATGGGTGACGCCCAGCCTCTGCCCCACGTGGTGCTGTACCGGTTCAGCGGGAGCCTGTTCTTTGCCAACGTGGCGCTGTTCCAGAAGGATTTGGAGGACGCCATCACACCGGACACCAAAGCAGTCATCGTGGACGCCAGTGGCATCGTCAGTGTGGATGTGTCTGCCGCCGACCGGCTGGTGATGCTGTATCGCAAGCTGAAAGCCCGCGGCATCCGATTCTATCTCACCGAGCACATCGGCCAGGTCAACGACGAGCTGCGCCGGTTCGGTGCCGGTGAGCTGGTGGACGAAGGGGCGGTACACCGCACCATGTACGCTGCCCTTCTGGATGCCGGTATCGTACAGGAACGGCTGCTGCGGCTCATCCCCACTGGGTTGCGGCGGACGGTGCCGGAGCTGCTGCGGTACAGCCAGGAAATTGAGTGGGCGTATGGTAAGGACGCCGAGACTGAGATGGAGCACCTGACCGGTCAGCTCATCGACACCCTGGCTCACACCAACAAGGAGGAGCGCGCCTACGCCCTGGTGCGCCTGCTGCACAGCGGCCGCTGGCAGGGCGTGATGGATCGGGACGACGTGCTGGCCCACCTGGAAGAGCACCTGGCGGAGCTGGCCAAGCTGCTGGAACGGTCGGAGGGCGAAGTATTCTCCGCGCTGGAACAGGAGCGTGAGGAGATTGCCGCCAAGCTGCGTGAGGAGTACCCAGAGGTGTCCCAACAGCTGGCCGAGCATCGACAGGCGCTGGCCCACTACTTGAAGGAGCGGTATCCGGAGACTAGCCGGCACTTGGAGGAGGTGCGGGAGCGGTTTCAGAGGGAGCCGCGTGATGAAGCAAAAAAACCGTCGAGATAATCGACGGTTTTTTCTTTCCTGGTCAGCAGGAAAATGGAAACAATGCGCGGCACATCTTCCTCTTTGCTTTCGCTCAAGCAGTATCTCCGTCTGTTCAGTTCAAAAGGGACATGACAGCCAGAAGAATCGCCAGAAACGCAAAGCTGATTCCGGAAAAGAGCAGGAGGAAGCGCTTCCCGTCGCCTGAGAAGCGGCGAGTATATTCTCGGAAGGTGATGAGACTAGCCATAGAAGCTACCAACGTCCCGGCTCCCCCCACATTGACGCCTACCAAGAGACCACGGGCATCTTGCGTGAAGCGGCTGAGGAGGATGGCTGCAGGGACATTGCTGATGATTTGGCAGGTGAGTGCGGAGATCAGCATCGTCCCATGGGACAAAAGCCGGGCGAACAGGGCATGGACCGGTTCCATCCGGGCAAGATTCCCAGAAAAGGTGAAAAAGGCAACGAAGGTAGCTAAAAGTCCCCAATCCACGCTTTTCAGCGCGTGTCGGTCTAGAAACCAGAGAGACAGGACAATGATGACCAGACCCACGACATAGGGTACCAGACGCAGCACCATGGCAACAGCGAGACAGAAGAGTCCGCCATAGATGGCAGTTCGACCAGTGTCAACTATGACCGGAGCCTCCGGCACTGAGAGCCGATCCTTGGGAAACAACAGGCAGCACAGGAGAATGAGGACGCTGGATAGGACAAAGGGCAGCAGCATGATTGAAAAAAACTCCTCGGTGGGAATGCTGTAGTAGCTGAAGAGATAGAGATTTTGCGGATTGCCAAAGGGCGTTATCATGCCACAGAGGTTGGCAGCGCAGTTCTGCAAAATGAACAGCAATGCAACGTGCCTTTTCTGACCGGTAGAGGAAAGTACAAACCAGCCAAGGGGGAGAAAGGTCAGCAGGGCGGTATCATTGGTCAGGAGCATGGAGCCGAACATGGTGATGACCACCAGAGCCGTACACACTCCCCGTACAGTGGAAAAGATGTGCACCATCCGCTGGGAAAGGGCAGAAAAGACATTCAGATCCCGCAGAGCGCCCACCACTGCCAAGACGCTGAACAGGCAGGAAAGTGTTTTCAGGTCATAATAACCCAGATAATCTCTGTCCGGAGGAACAAAGAAAGATGTCACAGCCGCAGCCAGAAGCGAGATGACCAGCATGGCGTTGGCGCGGCACCAGAAGCGTATTGTGTTCATAAAAAGCCCTTTTCCGTGGAAAATTGAAAATTCTGTGCAGTTACTTTCGTGAAGAAGATAGCACATTTCAGGATGATTTACAATGGATCGCATGAAACCGAACCGGTCACCGCTCCAACTCGGTACGCAATCAAACCCCCTCCGAAATCATTCCATTTCAGAGGGGGTTTTTGGTCCGAGTGGTGCGACTCGAACGCACGACATCCAGCTCCCAAAGCTGGCGCGCTACCAACTGCGCTACACCCGGAAATTCCTTCATATTATAGTATAGCACAATCCCTTGTCAGGTGCAACCATTTTTTGCACCCGTTCCCGTTTCCGAGAATTCCGCCGGAATCATTGCCCTGGAACGGTGGTTTGTGGTATGATAGCGGGGTGAATGTTTGGAAAAGAAATTGAGGTTTCTGCTATGAGAATGCGTAAAAAGAAAAACCTGATCCCCCGTATGGAGCGCTGCGCCGCCGTCCAGGAGAAAGACCCCTACGCGATGCGTGGTCGCTGGAGGGAGTGGCTGACGCCGGACTGTGAGCTCTGTCTGGAGATCGGCTGCGGCAAGGGCACCTTCACGGTGGAGACCGCTGCCGCCCATCCTGACCAGCTCTTTGTGGCAGTGGAACGGGTGGCGGATTGTCTGCTGCTGGCCATGGAAAAGGGGATGCGGCGGGAGCTGCACAATGTAGTGTTCGTCTGCGATGACGCCGCTCAGCTGGGTGACATGTTCGCCCCCGGCGAGGTGGATCGGATGTACATCAACTTCTGCGACCCCTGGCCCAGCAAGAAGCACGCCAAGCGGCGGCTGACCTATGAAGGGTTCCTGCGCTCGTATCGGGACTTTTTGAAGGATGGCGGGGTGATCGAGTTCAAGACAGACAACCGTCCCCTGTTCGATTTCTCCCTGACCCAATTTGAACGGGCGGGCTACGCCCTGAGCGAAGTGACCTATGACCTGCACAAGGAGTATTCCGACATCATCATGACCGACTACGAGGCGCGGTTTGTGGCGGAAGGCGTCAAAATCCATCGCTGTGTGGCCACCAAGGTGGAGCTGCCCACCGAGCTGGGCGAACCGCCCCTGCTGTCGCTGCTGGACTATCTGCCGGACGAATTGGATCACATCCCCTACGGTATGGACAACGTGCTGTGGGAAAATCGAGGTCGAGTGAAGCTCAGCGAGGCACTGTTGGCACAGCTGGAAGGGCAGCCAACAGAAGACAAAGGAGATGAGGAATCGTGAAGATTCGGACAGGTACCATGGCGGATTTGGACGCGCTGGCGGCGGTGGAAGCCCAGTGCTTCCCGGCAGCGGAGGCAGCAGACAAGGCCACCATTCAGGGACGGCTGGCCTCCTATGCGGATCACTTTTGGCTCCTCTTTGACGGGGACAAGCTGGTGAGCTTTGTGGATGGGATGGTCAGCGCCACGCCGGTGCTCACCGACGAGATGTACGAAGACCCCACCCTCCACGACCCCAAGGGGGAATGGCAGATGATCTTCGGCGTCAACACCATCCCGGACTACCGCAAGCGCGGCTGTGCCGGTCTGGTGCTGGAGCGAGTCATCGCAGACGCCAAGACACAGGGTCGGAAGGGGCTGGTGCTGACCTGCAAGGACAAGCTGGTGCATTACTATGCCAAGTTTGGCTTTGAAGATTACGGCCGGTCGGAGTCCGTCCACGGTGGAGCGGTCTGGTACGAGATGCGCTTGGTTTTTTAACAGGCTTGTGGAAAAAGAGAACGGGAACGCCATCTAGCGTTCCCGTTTTTGTGGTTTAGGATTCCTTTTCGTGCTCTTTTTTGCTCTTTTCCAGCACCTTATAGCGCTTGATCTTGTGGGTGGTGGTCTTTTCGAACTCGCTCTTGCGGATCTTGACCTTATTGACCCGCTTATGGCTGGGCTGGTGGGCGTTGTAGTCGTTAATGCGCTCCTGGAGGACAGCCTTCAGGTCGGCGTCAGTCATCTCGTTCTCTTCCGGGAAGATCTCCGCCACGATCAGGTTGCCTTCGGTGTACACCACCACTTCCTTGATCTCGGGGATGCGTGCCAACTGGTACTCGATCTCTTCCGGAGAGACGTTTTCACCGTTGGACAAAATAATCAGGTTTTTCTTCCGGCCGGTGATGGTCAGGGAACCGTCCTTATTCAGGTGTCCCAGGTCGCCGGTGCGGAACCAACCGTCGGTGAATACATCGGCGGTGGAATAGGGGTCGTTGTAATAGCCCATCATGACGTTATCGCCCCGAACCAACACTTCCCCGCTGCCGGTGTAGTCGGGCTGGTCGATCTTCACTTCCACACTGGGGAAGGTCCAACCCACAGTTTCATCTGCCGCACGGCGGCCGGTGATGTCGGCGTTGACGGAGACGATGGGGGAACATTCGGTGATGCCGTAGCCCAACATCAGGTCGATGCCCATGGCACGGAACTCCTTGATATAGCGGGGGTCCAGGGGGGCGCCGCCGCAGATGATATATTTCAGGTTGCCGCCGAACTTCTCCAGGATGGAGGAGAAGAATTTTTCCCGGCGATCCAGGCCGAACTTGAGCATGGTGTTGCTGGCGGTGAGGGCCAGGCGGAGGGTGCGGGTCTGCCCCTGCTTCTGGGCGGTGCGCCAGATGGTATTGGAGAAGGTCTCCACGAAGAGGGGCACCAGGAAGAGGATGTTGGGCTTGACGATGGACAGCTCCCGCATGAAGGAGGACAGGCCATTGCTGATGACGATGGGGTAACCGTAGTAGAACATCATCAACACAGCGGTGCTCAGGCCAAAGACGTGGGTGAAGGGCAGGATTGCCAGGGTGGGGCCTTCGGGCTGGAAGACCTGGGGGGCGTCGTTGACGTTGGAGAGCAGATTCCGCTGGGAGAGCATGACGCCTTTGCTGGTGCCGGAAGTGCCGGAGGTGAAGAAGATGGTGCTGAGGGCTTCCGGATCCAAGGTCACTTTGTCGTACAGGTTGCGGCCCTTTTCATAGAACTGCTTGCCCTTTTCCTCCCACTCGTCGAACTCCCGCATACTGAAACAGTACTTGTTCTTGACCAGCTTCTGTGCCAGCAGTTCCTTTTCATAGGGGTACTTGCGGGAGGTGACCACCACGTCCGCTTCGCTCTGGAAGATGAGGGTGGATGCTTCCGCCGGGGTGGCGTCTTTGGCTACCAGGACGGCGATGTTGCCGGTGGTGACGATGGCGAAGTAGCACAGGAGCCACTCGTAGGAGTTCTCGCCCACCAGGGCGATCTTCCGGCCGCGGATGCCGCGCTTGAGCATATAGGTGCCCAGGTAGACCACGGTCTGATAGAACTCGGCGTAGGTGTGGCTGACCATCTCCTTGCGCCCCTTCAGGTACTGGAAGGCCACGTCGTCGGGACGCACGGCGGCGTTCCGCTCCAGCATCTCCCGCATGGTGTGGTAGACGGGGAAGGATTCTGGGGGGGCGTAGTGTTTGTTTTGAAAGAGCAGGGCCTTGATGGGGTTGGGCGCCGGTGCTCTGCGTTTTTCTTTGCTCATGGATTTCTTAGCCTCATTTCTCGTTCTTAGAAGGATAGCTAACTGGCTGCTATGGTGCAGCCGATACGATCCCTTTTATTTTAGCTTTTTTGTCTGGGAAAATCAATATCCCTCGCCCCGGATTCCCCGGCGGAACTCTTGTGAAAGTGTCCAAAAATGCGGGAAACGTCGCGTTTCTCCGTTGTTTCATGACTTTTGGTCAGTTTTTGTGCGGGCTGCGCTGGAAAAATAAAACCGCCGCAAACGAACGGTTTGCAGCGGTTTGTTTCGTATGAAAACAAGTCTGGTCTGATTATGCCAGCTTGCCCTTTGCCAGTTCGACCAGCTGTGCGAAAGCAGCCTTGTCGTTGACAGCCAGCTCGGACAGCATCTTGCGGTCGATCTGGATGTCAGCCAGCTTCAGGCCGTGCATGAAGGTGGAGTAGTTCATGCCGTTTGCCTTGCAGGCGGCGCTGATTCTGGTGATCCACAGGCGGCGGAAGTCACGCTTCTTCAGGCGGCGGCCGATGTAAGCGTAGGTCAGGGACTTCATCATAGCCTGGTTGGCCATCTTATAATGCTTGCTCTTGGAACCCCAGTAGCCCTTGGCCATCTTCAGGATCTTATTTCTTCTCTTGCGCGTCATCATTGCGCGTTTGACTCTTGCCATTTCAGTAGCCTCCTATTCCAAATTATTTGTAAGGGATCATCTTACGAATGGTGGGTGCGTTGGTCACATCCGCATAAACGCCCTTACGCAGACCTCTCTTGCGCTTGGTGGTCTTCTTGGTCAGGATATGGCTGGCATAAGCGTGAGCGCGCTTGACTTTGCCGGTCTTGCTGAGCTTAAATCTCTTCTTCGCACCGCTGTGCGTTTTCATCTTAGGCATAGTGGAAACTCCTTTCATCAGACGGACAAACCTTCCGTCAACGGTTACTTATCCTTTTTCGGCTCCTTGGAAACCTTGGGCGAGAGGAGGATGGTCATATGACGGCCCTCCAGCTTGGGCTTCCGATCCATAGAGGCGATCTCGGCGCAGCTTTCCGCGAACTTCTTCAGCAGTTCCTCACCGATGTTGGTGTGAGCCATCTCACGGCCGCGGAAGCGGACGGTGACCTTGACCCGGTTGCCGGCGGAGAGGAACTTATTTGCGTTGCGGAGTTTTGTGTTCAAATCACCTACGTCAATGCTGGGGGACATACGGATCTCTTTGATCTCGACGACGTGCTGATTCTTCTTGGCTTCCTTTTCCCGCTTGGACTGTTCGAAGCGGTACTTGCCGTAGTCCATCACCTTGCAGACCGGAGGGGTTGCTTTGGGGGAAATTTTGACCAGGTCAAGACCTGCCTTTGCGGCAACGGCCAGAGCGTCGCGAGAGGACATGATCCCGAGCTGTTGACCATCGGAGGAGATCAAGCGGACCTCTTTGTCCCGGATATCCTCATTGATCTGATGCGCCATGTTGCTAATACTGAAACACCTCCAACGAAAAAAATCAAAACATGAAAAAAAACGGACACCGAATGGTACCCGTACGTCACTGCTCCCCTCTGGTCACAAAAGGGAGGAAAGAGAGCTATCGACCACCGCGCGTGGGCACGGAAGGTGAGGTGGGGATACCATCCTGCTTTGTTTTACCCAACAACTATAGCAGATTCCCCTTCATTTGTCAACGGGAACGGGGAAACTTTTTTCGCCTATTCAACTATTCTAATGTATCCGTTCAGAAATCGGCAAAAACCGGCATCTTTTCCGGTTTTCTTCTCCCCTGCTTTCGTGCTACAATGATGTAATCCGTTAAATCATCACCAGAAAGGAGCGTCCCCATGGCTGCCCAATCCCGCTCGAAGTGGTTCCCCTGCTTCCTCATCCTGTTACAGAGCCTGCTGTACGGCTTCGGCGACCCCATCTCCAAGTTCGCCTTTGACGTCATGCCCGTCTACTCCCTCCTGGTCCTGCGCTACTCCATGGCGCTGGTGGTGCTGCTGCTGTTGTTCGGCAAGCGCATTTGGAAGGGGCTGAAACAATGCTCGGTGAAGGACTGGATCCTGCCCACCCTGTGCATGTCAGGCGCTTATGTGGTGAACAACATCGCGCTGGACTTGACTGCCGCCACCTCTGTGGCCTTCCTGCGGTCGCTGGCCACGGTGATGACCCCGCTGTTGGCGCTGGTGGTCTATCGGCGCACCTATCGCTGGCAGCATATCCCCATTCAATGTCTGGTCGTCGTCGGGCTGTACCTGCTGTGCGGCCTGGGGGGGTTGTCCGGGTTTGGTTTGGGCGAAGTGCTGTCCCTGCTGTCGGCACTGCTGCTGGCTGGGTCGTTGGTGTTTGGGGAACACGCTTTGGAACGGGTGGATCCCATCACTCTCTCCACTTTACAGGTCGCCGCCTCGGTGCTCATGGCCGCCATCTGCGCTCCCATCTTCAACGGCGGTCTCCATCTGGAGCTGACCACCCCTACCATCTGGGCCATCATCACCTACATGGCCATCGGCTGCACCCTGGCCGGGTATCTGCTCCAGAACGCTGCCCTGACCACCCTGTCCTCCCGTACGGCGGCTCTGCTGCAATGCGCCTGCCCGGTGCTCACGGCGGTGTTCTCCCGGTTCGTGCTGGATGAACGGCTGTCGGTGGCGGGGGTCATCGGCGCGGTCATCATTTTGATCTGTGTGGTGGCGGAGACCCTCCTGGAAAATGAATCCCCTGCAAAGGCAGCGGAATGACCGCTCAATATCATTTACGGCAGTGACCCCCGTCACTGCCGTTCTTGTTTCTCCCGACGCATGGCTGTCATGCCTGCATCAGGTAGGTCATATGTAAGCCTGCCCGCGCCGCTCGGTTGGCGGTGTAGACGGTGCCACCTTTGGTTCTGGTGCAGTAGACTACGCAATAGGCGCTGGCTTCGATCATGGCTCGGTTCCGTTTGAGCATACAGCCGTCATAGTACTCCTCTGCCAAGCAGGTCACCTGATCCGCCTGCCGGGCAATCTTTTGGTAGCGCATCCGGTCGCCTAACCGCCACTTTTTCTCCTGTCCCTTACAGGGCATCATCAGGTGCAGGCAGATGTCCGGGTGCGCCTTCCGCTGACGCAGCACTTCCTCCGCCGCCAGGGTGTCAAACCCCAACGCCCCGCCGGTGACGAACTGGGTCACCCCTTGGTCGATGAGCTGTGTGACCGTTTGCGCCAATTCGGCCTTGAGCTGCGGGATGACCTTGGCCGGTATGATCCGGTGGCCGGTGAAGCAGCAGGTTCTTTCTCGTTCCTTCATCGTTTCGCGCCTCCTAACGATTTCTTTCGATTGGTATGGATTCTATTATACTATAATATTGCAAAAGTCTCCAAATGTCTACATTATCTAATGTAACAGTCTATAGGTTTTCAAAGGGGACATCCTATTATCTAACCAAAAGATTAGCTAATGGAGACATGAGATATGATACAACTCAACGTACTCTCTCTTTTGGAACAGAAGGGGAAGTCCAAATACTGGCTGTACAAGCAGATGGGGATGAGTTATCAGAACTTCAACCGCATGGTGACCAATCAGACCAAGTCCATCCGCCTGTCCAACATCGAGACACTCTGTATGCTCCTGGAATGTACCCCCAACGACCTGTTCGCCATCGACTGGGAGGAAAACGGGGACAGCGGCAACTGACTGTCACCTTCTGCATTATGACACAGAATGACAACCTGGCTTTGTCGAAAAAGAACGAGCCTCAAAATTTTTCCTCCCACTACCACAGAAAAAAGTCCACCCAGCTGTTTCCGCTGGGTGGACTTTCTTGCTTTTTTCCAAAATCGTTCATATTTTCTCCGCCCCCTCGCCATACTAATCCCAAACGTGAGAATTGTTCCACGGGGAGGAGACGAAGGTTATGAAATGCTATGAAGTGACCGGTGTGGTGGCGGCGGAGAAACGATTATCCGCTCTGGACGAACTGTCCCTGATCGCCCTGCGCAGTCCGGAGGGCGAACGGCTGGTGGCAGCCGACCTGCTGGGGGTACGTCCTGGCGACCGGGTGGTGGTGAGCACCTCTGGAGCGCAGGCGGTGCTGGGTGCCAATCTGCCGGTGGATGCGCTGGTGCTCTGTGTGGTCAGCCCGTCCCAGGACTCAGCCCTTTGCTGAACCGTCTTCAGGCAGGGGGATCTGACCGGAGCCGGGCAGGTTGATGCGGCGCTTGCGGTTAGAGGAATAGGTGAGCTTGGCGTGGAGACGCTCCCGGTCTCGGTTGTCTAGGGCGATGCGGTAGGCATGGAGGTTCTCCTCCAGCCGCCGGATGACCTGGCTGAGGGCGGGGGCGTTGAGGCCCATCAGGTCGGTCCACATATCCGGGTCCAATGCCGCCACACGGGTCACGTCACGGAAGCTGCTGCCCTCATAGCCCTTACAAAGGAACAGATCTGCGTCATCACAGACGGAAAGGGCAACAATATGCATGAGCTGGCTGGTGTAGGCGATGATGGCGTCGTGGCGCTCCGGGGTGATCTCCCGCACGTCCTGGCAGCCCACGTGGTGCGCCATGCGGCGGATGAAGTCCTTGTGCTCCTCGGTGCTGTCCGCACGGGGCACCATGATCCAGTTGCTGCCGTGGAACATATTGGGCAGGGCGTGCTCGATGCCAGCGAATTCAGTGCCAGCCATGGGGTGGCTGCCGATGTAGTCCACCCCTTCGGGCAGGGCGTTGGCCGCTTCCATGACGGCGGTCTTGATGCCGCAGACGTCGGTGACCAGGCTGCCGGGGCGGAACTCCTGGGCGTGCTGGCGGAGGAAGCCCAGGAGGGCGTCGGGGGTGGCGCAGAGGATGGTCACGTCTGCCCGTGCCAGGGCGGAGGAGGCGTCCAGGGTGGCCTCGTGAACGAAGCCGTGGTTCAGGGCGTAGTCCGCCGTCTCCTGCCGACGGACGACGCCGATCAGATAGCTGTCCTCAAACCCCTTCAGGGCGGCAGCCAAGGAGCCGCCGATGAGACCTAAGCCGACGATGACGATGGTACGCTGTTTCATACAAAATCCCGTTCCTTTCCTGATGGGTGTGTTGTCCGTCTGTGGTGGACAAACGAAAAAGCCACAGCGCTTTCGACGCTGTGGCTTGGGAAGTTCCTATGTACAAAATTGGAAACAAACCGTCCGACCAGACCGCTTCAAAAGCGCAACAGATTGTCGCTATCAGACAGGTAATAGCGATAGACCTTGCTGCGATTTTCTGCGGTATGTGTCACAGTTTGTCTCCTCCTCTCAGTGGGATACACTCATACTAGTTCACTATAGCAACTTTATCCGGCGGAGTCAACGGGCTGACTCGAAATTTCCCCATTTTGTGTATTTCGTCGGTTTTTTACGAAAAACCCTGTGAAAAATTCCCGAAAATGTGCTTGACAGTGAGCGGAAAAGCGATTATCATTAGGGTTAATTTCAACCCAATGCCAAACACACCAAACGCGTTGATCGGGATTTGGTTCGGGTCGCCTCCGATGGTACAGAGAGGGCGCACTATTGCTGAAAGCGCCTCCAAACGGACTCCCAGAATTGTCACCCGTGAGCGGTCTCTGCGAAAGGATTTTGTTTCCAAAATTACCAGTAGCGGAGAACGGTACCCTCCACCGTTACCTGGAGCAATGAGTGCGCAGCATTTTGAGGCGGTTCGGAGCCGTCTGCTGCGAAATTAGGTGGTACCACGGAGTTTCCAGCTTCGTCCTATTGTATGGGACGGAGCTGTTTTTTTGTCCTCTGTCCCGCCCGGACCCTTGGTTTGAAAGATCAAATTCACCATAACAAAGGAGGCTGCATCCCAATGAAAATATCCGCATCCCAAGTCGTGATGGAGTGCCTGTTGGAACAGGGCGTTGACACCGTCTTCGGTTACCCCGGCGGCACGATTTTGAACATCTACGATGAGTTTGAGCTTCACGGCTATGGCAAGAAGATCCGTCACATCCTGACGGCTCACGAACAGGGTGCCTCTCACGCGGCAGACGGCTACGCCCGCTCCACCGGCAAGGTGGGCGTGTGCTTCGCCACCTCCGGCCCTGGCGCCACCAATCTGGTCACCGGCATCGCCACAGCTTACATGGACTCTTCCCCCGTCGTGTTCATTACCGTCAACGTGGGCGAGAGCCTCATCGGCAAGGACACCTTCCAGGAGGTCGATATCACCGGTATCACCCTGCCCATCACCAAGTGCAACTATCTGGTCAAGGACGCCACCAAGCTGGCGGACATCATCCGCGAAGCCTTCGCCATCGCCCGCAGCGGTCGCCCCGGCCCCGTCCTGATCGATATTCTGAAGAATGTCACCTCCGAAGAGGTGGACTTCACCCCCCTGCCCCTGAGCGAGCATCATCGTCACGGCCGTCTGGCCGCTCTGCTGGCTCGGAACTCCGATGGCCTGAACATGAAGATCCCAGAACCGGACCACGGCGATGTGGACAAGCTGGTTTCCATGCTGGACGAGGCCAAGAAGCCCCTCATCCTGGTAGGCGGCGGCGTCATCCGCAGCAAGGGTGCGGTGCCTGAATTCCGGGACTTTATCAAGCAGGTTGGCGCGCCAGTTGCTACTACTGTCATGGGCGGCGGCGCCTGTCCCGGTGATTCCGACATCATCACCGGCATGATCGGCATGCACGGTTCCCACGCTTCCAACTACGCCAGCAACGCCTGCGACCTGCTCATCGCCGTTGGCTGCCGGTTCTCCGACCGCGTCACCTGTGACACCAGCACCTTTGCCAAGAACGCCAAGGTGGTTCACATCGACATTGACCGTGCGGAGATCGACAAGAACATCGTCACCGACCACCACATCATCGGCGACGCACGCCGGGTGCTGGAGCTGCTCAACGAACGCATCTATTTGAAGGACTACGACTTCTCCGCTTGGCGGGAAGAGGTGCTGTCCATCAAGGAGCCGCCTCTGGTCCACAACCCGGAAAAGCTGCTGCCCCATGAGATCCTGCACACCATCTCCGACCTAACCCGTGGGGAAGCCATCATCGCCACCGACGTTGGTCAGCATCAGATGTGGTCTTGCCAGTACTTCCACTTCAAGCGCCCCGGTCAGCTGCTGACCTCCGGCGGTTTCGGCACCATGGGCTTTGGCTACGGCGCTGCTTTCGGCGCAAAGCTGGGCAACCCCGACCAGGTGGTCGTCCACTGCACCGGCGACGGCTGCTTCCGGATGAACTGCCACGAGATGGCCACTGTCAACTACTATGACATCCCGGTCATCACCGTCATCTTCAACAACGGCACCCTGGGCATGGTGCGTCAGTGGCAGACCCTGACCTGTAAGGGTCGTCACTCCCAGACCACCCTGAACCGTGGCCCCGATTTCGTCAAGCTGGCGGAAGCCTACGGCATCCCCGGTTACCGTGCCACCAATCAGGAAGAGTTCGCCGCCGCCTTCCAGGCTGCGCTGGACTCCGGTCACGCCGCGGTCATCGACTGCGTGCTGGACATTGACGAGATGGTCCATCCCATGGTCAATGGCGGCAGCCCGGTGACCAAGTTCCTGCTGGACTAACGGAAAGGAGGCTTTGAGACTATGATCAACGAAAATGCAACCCGTCATACCCTCTCTGTCCTGGTAGACAACGCCTCCGGCGTTTTGAGCCAGGTGTCCCGGCTGTTCTCCCGGAAGGGTTACAACATCGAATCCCTGGCGGTGGGCGCAACCGACAACCCCGAAGTATCCCGTATCACCATCGAAGTGCTGGCAGACGATATGCAGATCACTCAGATCATGAACCAGCTGGGCAAGATGTTCGTGGTTCACTCCATCAAGCTGCTGGCGCCGGAGCACAGCATCCGCAGAGAGCTGGTGCTCATCAAAGTGCGGGCGGAAACCCGCGAAGTCCGCAACGAAGTCATTCAGATCGCCAACATTTTCCGGGCATCCATCATCGACGTCTCCCTCGCCTCGATCACCGTAGCCGTCATCGGCTCCGAGAGCAAGGACGCCGCCATCGAAGGGCTGCTGGCCGAATTCGGTATCTTGGAATTGGCTCGCACCGGTATGGTCGCCCTGGAACGTGGTCAGTATACACTGGACGAAGACACTAAAGTTAAAGGAGAATTTGATTATGGCAAAAATGTACTATGAGAAGGATTGTGACCTCTCTTATCTGGACGGCAAAAAAATCGCGATCGTCGGCTATGGCTCCCAGGGTCATGCACACGCTCTGAACCTGAGAGATTCCGGCTGTGACGTCATCATCGGCCTGTACGAAGGCTCCAAGAGCGCCAAGAAGGCAGAGGCTGACGGCTTCACCGTCATGACCACCGCTGAGGCTACCAAGGCTGCTGACATCATCATGATCCTCATCAACGATGAAAAGCAGGCTGCCATGTATAAGAAGGACATCGCCCCCAACCTGTCCGCAGGCAAGGCGCTGGCTTTCGCTCACGGCTTCAACATCCGCTTCCAGCAGATCGTTCCCCCCGCTGACGTGGACGTGTTCATGATCGCCCCCAAGGGCCCCGGCCACACCGTCCGCTCCCAGTATGTCAACGGCAAGGGCGTGCCCTGCCTGATCGCTGTGGAACAGAACGCCACCGGCAACGCCTACAAGATCGGCCTGGCCTATGCTGCCGGCATCGGCGGTTCCCGCGGCGGCGTCATGGAGACCACCTTCTCCGACGAGACCGAGACCGACCTGTTCGGTGAACAGGCTGTCCTGTGCGGCGGCGTGGTCGAGCTGATGAAGCTGGGCTTTGAGACCCTGGTGGAAGCTGGCTACGAACCCGAAAACGCTTACTTTGAATGCATCCACGAGATGAAGCTCATCATCGACCTGATCAACAAGGGCGGCGTCGCTATGATGAACTACTCCATCTCCGACACTGCTGAATATGGCGAATACGTCTCCGGCCCCCGTATCCTGCCCTACGAGGAGACCAAGGCACGCATGAAGCAGGTCCTGACCGACATCCAGGACGGCACCTTCGCCGGCAAGTGGATCGCAGAGAACAACAACGGTCGCTGCTACTTCAACTCCAAGCGCAAGATCCTGGCCGCTCATCCCATGGAGACCGTGGGCGCAGAGCTGCGTAAGAATATGCTGTGGGGCGATGACGTCGATCCTGATAAGGCTTCCAACTGATACAACCGATGACGTGGGGAGGCAGATTCTGCCTCCCCACACTTTTCCACCCGTATATCCAGCGGCGAATCTCATCGCAGTGATGGCACTGGCCTTTGCATATACGATGAATCCACATCAACCCACCAAGGAGGAACCCATATGGCACTGAAATCTGCTAACGTCACCCAAGGGGTGGATCGCGCCCCCAACCGCAGTCTGTTCGCTGCGCTGGGCTTTACCAAGGAAGAAACCGACCGGCCGCTGATCGGTATCGTCTGCTCCCACAATGAGATCGTCCCCGGCCACATGAATCTGGACAAGATCGCCGAGGCGGTCAAGGCTGGCGTCCGCATGGCAGGCGGCACCCCCATCATGTTCCCCGCTATCGCCGTCTGTGACGGCATCGCCATGGGGCACATCGGTATGAAATACTCTCTGGTCACCCGTGACCTCATTGCCGACTCCACCGAATGCATGGCCATCGCCCATCAGTTCGACGGCCTGGTCATGATCCCCAACTGCGACAAGAACGTGCCCGGTCTGCTCATGGCCGCCGCGCGGGTCAACGTGCCCACCATCTTCGTCTCCGGCGGCCCCATGTTGGCCGGTCACCTGAAGGACGGTCGCCGCACCTGCCTGAGCCATATGTTCGAGGCAGTGGGCGCGTATCACGCTGGCACCCTGGATGAAGCGGGTGTGGAGGAATACATTGAGAACGCCTGTCCCAGCTGCGGCAGCTGCTCCGGTATGTACACCGCCAACTCCATGAACTGCCTGACCGAGGCCATCGGCATGGGTCTGTCCGGCAACGGCACCATCCCCGCTCCCTACTCCGCCCGTCTGCGTCTGGCCAAGAAGGCTGGTATGCAGGTGATGGAGCTGGTCAAGCAGAACATCCGTCCCCGGGACATCATGACCCCGGAAGCCTTCCACAACGCTGAGACCGTGGACATGGCTCTGGGCTGCTCCACCAACACCATGCTCCACCTGCCCGCCATCGCTCACGAGTGCGGCGTACAGCTGAACCTCCACCACTCCAACGAGATCGCCGCAAAGACCCCCAACCTGTGCCATCTGGCGCCTGCTGGGTTCACCTATATGGAGGATTTGGATCGCGCTGGCGGTGTCTACGCGGTCATGAAGGAGCTGGCAGACGCCGGGCTGCTGAACACCGACGTGATGACCTGCACCGGCAAGACCATGGGTGAGAACATCGCCCATGCGGACAACCTGAACCCGGAGATCATCCGCCCCATGGACAACCCCTACATGGCCACCGGCGGCATCGCCGTCCTGTTCGGCAACCTGGCACCCGACGGCTGTGTGGTCAAGCAGGCCGCTGTGGCGCCGGAGATGATGGTTCACTCCGGTCCCGCTCGGGTGTTCGACAGCGAGGAAGAGGCCATCGCCGTCATCTACGCCGGGAAGATCAAGCCCGGTGACGTGGTGGTCATCCGCTACGAAGGCCCCAAGGGCGGCCCAGGTATGCGGGAAATGCTCAACCCCACCTCCGCCATCTGCGGCATGGGTCTGGGCGAGAGCGTGGCGCTCATCACCGACGGCCGGTTCTCCGGCGCGACCCGGGGCGCTTCTATCGGCCACGTGTCCCCTGAAGCCGCTGCCGGTGGTCTCATCGGCCTGGTAGAGGAGGGCGACACCATCTCCATCGACATCCCCAACCACACCATCTCCCTGGATGTGCCCGAAGACGTCCTGGCCGCCCGGAAGGCCGCTTGGGTGTGTCCGGAGCCCAAAGTCAAGACCGGTTACCTGGCGCGGTATGCTGCTATGGTCACCAGTGCGGACAAGGGTGCCGTATTGCAAGTAAAGTAAACAGACTATATCCCCGTGCCGGAGTTCCCCACTCCGGCACATCTTTTTCACTTTTTACAGTGGTTTTTCCCCTCACTTTATAGTATAATTGCATCAACCACGCCGGAATGTGAGGTCTACCCATGTATTTATCCCAAGAAACCGTCAAGAAAAAACGTTACTCCGCCATCCCCCTCTTGATCGTCGGCGGCCTCTTTACTCTGGTCGGCCTGTACAACATCATCCTCTGCCTCGTCGGCGGTGCAGAGCTGCGCAAGAGCCTGCCCACCTACATCGTCATGGTGGCTATGTTCGCCTCGGTGTTCTATCTGGGGGTGTTCAATGAGAAACAGATCAAGCTGCCCCGGCAGATGGCCGCAATCTTTGACGCAGCTCAAACCGATTCCATCCCCGTCCAAGCCCTGTCCGAACAGCTGAACCTGTCCTACGACAAGACGTTGGACGAGGTGCGCTTCGCCATCGACCGCAGCTTTCTCCTCCACTGTCGCCTGGACGAGTCGGGCGAGACGGCTGTTGTCCTTTTGGGCGACGGAACCGAAGCAGATTGACGACGATTCCCCTGGTTCCGACCGGGGATCGTGCTACAATAAACCCAAACGGCTTTTCACGAAAGGAGGCAGATGCCTATGGCACGGGAAAGCGTTTTACTGAACCTGTTGAACCAACGGGACTGGGACGATCTCCAGCCTCTGGTAGATCGGTTTCAAGACTGGTCCCTTTACCCCCGCTTTGTCCACGCTGTGGAGCGCCTGGAGTTGGACGTGCTCTATGAGAGCAAGATCCACGGTCTGGGGCACATCGAGCGCACCCTCTGTCACGGTGGGATGTGCGCCATGGACGAGCAGCTGAACGAGGCGGACACCTATTTGCTGCTGGACGCCTGTTCCTATCACGACATCGGCCGCAGCCGGGACAGCCTGGATTTTGAGCACGGCAGCGTAGCCGCTCGGTTCATCGGTCTGGTCACTGGTCGCACCGGCGAGGACTTGCTCATTCTGCAAGGCGCCGTGGAAGCCCATTCCCGGAAGGAGAAGGAGCTGCAGAGCGTGCTGGACAAGTACCATCCGGCGGATATGGTGCGGGCGAAGAACATCGCCCAGCTGCTCAAGGACGCCGATGGGCTGGATCGGGTGCGCATCTGCGACCTGGATGTGAAGTTCCTGCGCCGGGAAAGCTCCGCCCGCCGGGAGCGGTTTGCGCAAGAACTGTATGTCCGTTATCAGACGGTGGTGGGTCTGCCGCTGGTGCCCGACTTCGTGCCGGAAATGCTCAAGCATCGCGACCGGGAAAAGGTCTGGCTGTGACCCGCACCACACCAACCGATTTTGGGAGGTAATCTTATGAAACGTTTCATCAAATTCCTGCTGGCGATGGCCGCCTTTTTCGCCAGCCTCTGCGCCTTCGTCTGCGTGCTGGAGCGGCTGTGCTCCCGCCTGAATCTGACGGCTGACCCGGAGGAAGACCCCAAGGTGGAAAAGATCCAGTTCGATCTGGACACCGACGACTGACAAAAACCGACTCCCTAGGGAGTCGGTTTTTTCTATGTCAAACACTGCTGCGCTATTTTGCTATTGAATCAGCCCTTCAGCACGGTGCCGTCTGCCAGGGTGATGGTGTGACCGTTGAAGTCGATGGTGCCGTTGTTGGTGAGGCTGGTGATAGTGCAGTCACCGGTCAGGACCCACTTGCTGCCCTTTTCGATGGTGACCACGGCATTGTTCTCCACCGCAGTGCCGCCGTCGGCGTTGTCCACGATGTTGATGGTGCCGGTGAAGGTGCTGTTGTTCTTCAGGGTCAGATCCAGCGTGGAGATGGAGTCCACTTCAATGTCCCCGTCCATGGTCTGTGCGTCCGCCGTGAAGGTCACCTGTGCGCCGTTCTTGCCTGCGGTGCCCCAGCCACGGGCGGCGGAGTTGCCGGTGACCCGGAGGAGCTTGCCGTCGGAATCCTTGTTGACCAGGGTGACGCCGGAGAGGGTGATGTTGCAGTCGGTGTTGGTCACGTAGAACTGGTCGCCGTTGTTGCCGGTGAGGGTACCGCCGGTCATGGAGAAGTTGGCGGTGCCGGTCTCTGCGTCGCCGGACATGGACTGGTAGATCATGACGTTGTGGACATTTTCCGAAGAGCTGGTGCCCTTGCTGTCGCTCATGTTGCCGCTGACGGCACATTTTTCCAGGGTGATGCTGTTCTTGCCTTCCACCACCAGGGCTTCGGAGTTTTCCGCAGTCAGGGTGGCGTTCTTTACGGTGATGTCCGCAGTGGAGTAGACCGCGGGGGAGTTATAGCCCTTGCTGGTGTAGGTGCCTTTTTCCACGTTGACGGTGCCGCCGCCCCGGTCGGAGCGGATGGCAGCGGAGGAGTTGCCGTTGGTCTCCACGGTCAGGTTGGTGGCGTTGGTGGTGCCGCCGCCGGTGGTCTGGATGCCGCCGGAATTGTCCTTCTGGGTGGTGATGGTGGAGTCAGAGATGTTCACGGTCGTGCCCTTGCCGTAGCTGAACACGCCGTTGCCGCCCTGGGCGTTGGATGTGATGGTGGCGTCCTTGATGGTGACGGTGGCGCCGTCGGTGGCCAGGAGGGCTGCGTTGGTGCCGTAGAAGTCCCCGTTGCCGGGATTGGAGGACGCACCGCCGGACTTGTTGACGGTGACACCGTTGAGCGTTGCCGTGGCACCGGTGACCCGCAGGGCGTTCTCGTCGTCGCCGTCCGAGGTGTAAGTGGTGCTGGACGCCTCGGTGTCCTTGTCGATGGTGTTGGCACTGGTGCCCTGATCCACTTCGCCGGAGTCAGAGCCGCCCGGTGCACCGCCGGGAGCGCCGCCGATGGACTTGATGACCACGGCCGTGGCGGTGTTGTCATCGCCCATGGTCACTTCGATCACGTCGCCTACCGCCAGGTCGGACAGGCTGGCGTCGGTGGTGCCGTCCTGGCTCTCCTTGGTGACGGTGGCGGCGGACAGGTCTACTGTGGTGGTCTCTTCCCCTGCGGTGAAGGTACTGCCGGGTGCGGGGCCTTGGCCGTCAGAGGGCGGGGCGTTCTGGCCGGAGGCATTGTCCTGGCTGTCGGTGCTGTTCTGGCTGTCACCGGTGGACTGGTTGTTGTCCTGTCCTTCCGGTTTTGCCGGCGGGGTCTGGGTGTTGCTGTCGCTGCTGTTTTCCCCCTCCGGCTTTTCCGGCGGGGTCTGGGTCTGGCCGCTGGTGCTGCTGTCGCCATTGGCGTTGTCGCCGCTGGGCTGCGTGCCGTCCTGACTGGGCGGGTCACCGGGCTGGTTTTCCGTCAGTTCCCCCAGCTGGAGGGTGGCGGTGGTGCCGTCCAGGGCGGTGATCTTGCCCACCACGGAGCTGGTCACCTGGGGGGTGGAGGTGCTGGAACTGGATGTTGCGTTTTGACTGCCGCAGGCGGCCAGGGAGAAAGCCATCAGACCTGCGCAGCAAAGGGAGATCATGCGTTTCATGGAAATTGCTCCTTTCTGGTTGATGTGGCTATTGTGCCCCAGTTTCCTAAAAGGGAGCTGAAAAAAGTGCGAGGAAATTATGAACAAAGCCGATGCATTTCCTTTCGACCGATTTCCAACGCAAAAAGGCTCCAGCAACCCTGGAGCCTTTTGTAAATCAATATTCCGTTTACACTTCCATGATGACCGGCAGGATCATGGGGCTGCGCTTGGTCTTCTTATACAGGAAGCTGGAGATCTCCCCTTTGACCGCGCCCTTGATGGCTGCCCAGTCGGTGATGTGCCGGGCTTCGCAGTCGTTGATGACGTCGGTAGCCAGCTCTTTCAGGGCTTCCATCAGCTCTTCCGACTCTTTTACGTAGACAAAGCCGCGGGTGACGATGTCCGGGCCGGTGACCAGGCTGCCGTCCTCGCCGGACAGGGTGAGCACCACCACGATGACGCCGTCCTCGGCCAGACGCTTCCGGTCCCGAAGCACCACGCTGCCCACGTCGCCCACGCCGTAGCCATCCACCAGCACGCGACCAGAGGGGACGCTGCCCGCCAGCTTGATGCGGTCACGGGTGACTTCCACCACCCGGCCGGTCTCGCTGATGACGATATTTTTCGGGTTCATCCCCATCCGCTGTGCCAGCTGAGCGTGTACCTTCAGGTGACGCTGTTCGCCGTGGACGGGCATGAAGAACTTGGGCTTCACCAGGGCGTGCATCATCATCAGCTCCTGCTGACAAGCGTGGCCGGAGACGTGGAGCGCACCCAGGCGCTCGTTGACCACTTCTGCGCCCTTCCGGTACAGCTCGTTGATGACCATGCCGATGGCGTGCTCATTGCCGGGGATGGCGGAGGCAGAGAGGATGATGCGGTCGCCGGGCTGGATCTCGATCTGCCGGTGGGTGGAGAAGGCGATGCGGGTCAGGGCAGACATGGTCTCACCCTGGCTGCCGGTGGTGACGATGCAGACCTTATTGCTGGGCAGGCTCTTGATCTGATTCAAGTCTGCCAGGGTGCCTTCCGGCACCTTCATGTACCCCAACTTGGTGGACACTTTCAGCGCATTTTCCATGCTGCGGCCGCAGACGGCCACCTTCCGGCCATACCGTGCCGCCACGTTCACCACCTGCTGGATGCGATCCACGTTGGAGGAGAAGGTGGTGACGATGATGCGCTGGTCGCAGCCGTTGAAGAGGGCGTCGAAGCTGTCCCCGACGCTGCGCTCGCTCTTGGTGAAGCCGGAGCGCTCCACGTTGGTGGAGTCGCAGAGCATCAACAGGACGCCCTCCTTGCCCAGCTGTCCCAGCCGTGCCAGGTCGGCCATGCCGCCAGAGATGGGGGTGGGGTCGATCTTAAAGTCGCCAGTGTGGACGCAGACCCCCACGGGGGTGTGGATGGCGAAGGCCACGGCGTCGGCGATGGAATGGTTGATGTGGATGAACTCCACAGTGAAGGGACCCGCTTTGATCTTGTCGCCGGCGGCACAGGTGTGGATCTTGGTCTGCTTCAGCAGGCCGTGCTCCTCCAACTTCAGCTCCACCAGACCGGCGGTCATGCGGGTGGCGTAGATGGGCGCCTGGATGTCCCGGAGGACATAGGGCAATGCGCCGATGTGGTCTTCGTGGCCGTGGGTGAGGAAAATACCTCGGATTTTTTCCCGGTTCTTCATCAGGTAGCTGATGTCCGGGATGACCACGTCGATGCCATACATATCGTCGTCCGGGAAGCCCATGCCGCAGTCCACTACGATCAGGTCGTTGCCGTACTCGAACACGGTCATGTTTTTCCCGATCTCATCCAAACCGCCCAGGGCGATAATCTTCAGTTTTTCTGCCATATCAGTTTCTTTCACTCCTTTGCGTCGTTCCGTACGTTATGTAGCGGGAGGAGACACAACGGAACCGGAGCTTCCGGTCTGCGGCAGGCAAGCCCTGCTCCTCTTGCCTGGGCGCAGACCCCTTCCGGTGTCCCATCTGACGGGCGCATCCTTTCCCATGCGTCCGCCAGCGGCGTCCCTCCTCTGATCTATGGGTGTTTGCTTTGTCTGGACACCGCCCATGTCCGAGACATTAGTATGGGTATTATATCACATTTCAGTTCCAGAGTATACCAGACAATTTCATAAGGCGTCCCATTTTCCCGCCTCATTTGTGATGAAATCGCACAATTCCAGCGCAGTTTCCGCCCGTGCGCCCTCGGTGACCACCCGCAGGGCTTCCCGGTCATTGGCAGGCGCAATCCACACGGAACCGTCCTTCAGATCCAGCCGCATCCCCTGTTTCATCCGCTGGGCGTCCGGGTACTGCCGGGAGATAGCACCCATGACGGCGCTGCGGCTGGTGCGCAAAGGCACCACTCTTCGCTGTACCTGACAGCCGGGCAGGCGCCGGAACAGCTGGGACAGGGTCTCGCCGGTGCGCTGGACATAGCGCACGATCTGGCAGGCGGCAAACAGGCCGTCCCGCAGGCTGCGTTGGCAGCCGGTAGGCGCGCCGGACTCCATCCGCTGCACCGTCCCGCCTCGGTCACGGGCTAGCCGTTCGATGGCCGCAGGTGCTTCCGGCGGCAGGTACAGGTTGTGCTGTCCGCTGTCCAGCAGCGCGGCACAGGTCAGCAGCAGCACTTCCTCTCGGGAGCGCTGTTCGCCGTCCTCCGTCCAGATGAGCAGCTCCCGCCCCCCAGATGCCAAGGCCATGGCGGGCACGCCTACCACGTCCCGTTCTGCCAGCTGGCAGCCCAGCCAACGCAAGCCCTGTTTCAAGAGGGTCTGTCCCGGTTCCACTGCCAGGGTGCAAGGATAGCTGCCCGCCACACCGGCGCTCTGGACGGCGGCAGCCAGGTAGCTCTCCATGATGCTGGTGAGCTGGGTCTCGCCACCCATCTCCGCAGCAGGCGGACGGTGGAAATTTCGGCGGAGGAGGTCATTCTCCAGCTTGCGCTGGGCTTCTCGCTCCAAGGGCTGACCGCCTGCGGCCACCGGGTACAGGGTCAGCCGTTCCCCGTTCTGCTCTAAAAACAGGCCGCCGGACAGGCCATAATAGTCGCACAGCCAGTTGGCTGCCGCCGGGGTGGTGCCGTCGTGACGGATGACCCAACCACCGGCGGCGGTGACCCCTGCCGCTGCGGCCAGCGCCAGTGCTTCCGCGCCTGCGCCGCCGCAGTGTCCTAAGGCTACCTGTCCCATACCGGCCAGGGCGCTGCCTAAGTCCATGACCTGTTCCGTGTCTACGTCACCGCCGATGACCCCATGGATGACACCGTAGTTGTCAAAGTGCAGGCTGCCGGGGCCGGGGCCGTGCACCTGGGTGCTGGTGACTCGGCTGCCCGGCTGGATGTGCAGGCCAGGCCAGAGGCGTACCTGTGGCCGAAGGGTAGCGTGGTCGCCCAGCCAGGCGTCTGCACCCACCACGGAGCCAGGGTACAGGAAGCAGCCTTCCCCAATCTTGGCGTGGGGACACAAGATCGCGCCCTCCACCTGGCTCTCCGCCCCTATAGACGCGCCCATGACCACCGTACGCCGCAGGCGGCAGCCGCGTCCCACGGTGGAGCCAGGTTCCAGGACGGTGTGGGGGCCGATGTTGCTCCATGGGGCGAGGGTTACATCGGCGCCGATCCAGCAGGGTGCCAACACCTCCACCGAGTCGGGAACCGGCTCCGCACTCCACACCCCTGTGGATTGCTGGGGCAGGGTCATGTCCAGCTTCACCCGTCCTTCCAGTGCGTCCTCCACCGTCTGGAGGTAACTGCCGCACTCGCCCATATCCCGCCAATATCCGGCGGGAACCTGGCCGTAAAGGGCGCGTTTCTGCCGCAAAAGTTCCGGGAACAGATTCTTGCTGAAGTCGAAGGGTTCCCCCTCCGGCACCAGGTCTAGGACGGAGGGGGCGAGCAGGTAGATGCCAGTGTTCACCTGGTCGGTGAACACCTGACCCCAGCCCGGTTTTTCCACAAAAGCCAGCACACGTCCTTCCTGGTCGGTGCGCACCAGGCCGTATTCCAGCGGTTCCGCCACCCGGTGGAGCAGCAGGGTCGCCTCTGCCTGGCGCTGACGGTGGAGGCGGTAGCAGTCGGTCAGGTCGAAGTCGGAGACGCAATCGCCGCTGATGACCAAAAAGTCCTCCTGCCCCAGAAAGTCCCGGCAGGCTTTCACCCCGCCTGCGGTGCCCAAGGGGGTGTCCTCATAGAAGTAGTGCAGGTGCATCCCCCAGGCGCTGCCGTCGCCGAAGTAGCCGGTGATGGCCTCCGGGTGGTAGTGGAGGGTCACGGCTGCCTCGGTGACCTGGTGGCGGCGCAGCAGCAATAAAATATGCTCCAGCACCGGTCTGCCCAGCAGGGAGACCATGGGTTTGGGCAATTCTGTCGTCAAGGGCTGGAGCCGGGTGCCGGCTCCGCCTGCTAAAATGACCGCTTTCATCTCAAAAGGCCATCCTTTCCCCAAAATCATTTCGGTGCGGACGGCCACAAAAAACAAACGGCCGTCCACCAGAGTTTCCTCTAGTATGGACGGCCTGATTTGGCTTTATTCCGTTGCTTTGCCGCCGTTGCAGCCGCAATCGACGGGCATGGTGTCATCCTCCCGGATCCAATCCTCCACGTGTACCACGCTGTAGACGGTCTTGCTGTTGCGGATGATGACCCGGTCGATGCCGGCGTTGATGATGAGGCGGCGGCACATGGAACAGGAGGTGGTGTCACCCAACAGCTGTCCGGTCTTGGCATCCCGACCGGACAGGTAGAGGGTGGCGCCCAAGGTGTCGCTGCGGGCGGCGGAAATGATGGCGTTGGCTTCGGCGTGGACGCTGCGGCACAGCTCATAGCGCTGTCCGCTGGGCACCTGCAATTCCTCTCGGGTGCAGCGGCCCAAGTCCACGCAGTTCTTCCGCCCGCGGGGCGCGCCGTTGTAGCCGGTGGAAACGATCTCGTCGTTGCGGACGATGATGGCTCCGTAGTGTCTCCGCAGGCAGGTGGAGCGTTCCAGCACTGCGTCGGCGATGTTCAGATAGTAATTGACCTTATCCACTCGTTTCGGTTCCATTCCGGCACCCACCTCTCGTTGTTTTTTCCATATTATACGGAGTTTTTTCCCCGGTGGCAATAGAAAAAACCACTGATTTTCATCCATCAGTGGTCTTTCCTATGGTTCTTATTTCAGAACGGCCTGACAGACGGTCTGTCCGGCGTCCAGATTGTTGGTGAACACGCCCAGAGGACGTTCCTTCATGCCAGCCTCCGCCAGCTTCTGTTCCAGGGCGTTCAGGTCGTTATTCCCAGCGTCGGTAAGCCAGACACGGCTGAGCTTGCTCAGGTTCTCCATGGTCTGGCCGCTCTTGGCATCGCTGCCGGTCTGGATGGTGTCCGCTGTGGTGACCACGGAGAGCTTCGCGCCCCCCTGCTCTGCCGCCTGGGCAGCCTGGTCGTAGAAGTCGCCGATGATCTGGGCGAACTTGGTGGCGTCGTAGTTCTCATCCTGCTTGATGGTGTCGATCTTGCCCTCGGTGGGGAAGCCGGCGTTGTAGAGCAGGATCTCATCAAAGCCCAGCTGGGACAGTTCGTCCACGATGCCCACTAAGTAGTCCCGCACCTTCTGGTTGGTGGGGTTGCCCCAACCGTAGTTGTTGTTGGGCCCCATCCAGTTGAAGCCGTACTCGGTCATAAAGGCCAAGTCCTGCTGGCCGCCCATGGCGCGGTCTTCGAAGCAGTCCACGTAGGCGATGGTGTAGATGTTCTGCGCCTTCAGCTGCTGCACGATCTGTGCCGCCTGATCCACCTGCTGACCGGTGGCGGTGTCCACCTTCTTGACGGCGGAACGTCCCAGCTGCTTGGCCAGATCCTGGTTGGACACATAGCGCAGGGTGCCGTCGGCTGCCTTCATCTCCAGCACCACCGCATCCGCCTTCTTGCCCTCCAGGATGGTCTTGGCATCCCCCTGGAGCAGCTCGCTCTGATCCAGCTGGACTGCCTTCACGCTGTCACCGGTGACGGGGACGGTGGTGTCCGGCTCCTTGGTCTGGTCGTCCTGCTTGGGCTCCGTGACCACTTTGCTGACGTCCGGTTCGGCAGAGGAGGCCGCTCCGTCGCTGCTGTCCGGTTCACTGGAATCCGACGTCTGCTGTGCCCAGGGAAGCACCAGCTTTCCGCCCTCGTCTGTGTAGACCATATACCGCTGCAGGCCCACGATGGCCAGCACCAGGCTCAATACGATGACCGCCAAGACGATGACGATCACTTTTACGATCGGCGATGGCCCGCCGCCGCCATAATAGGTGTGGTAGCCGTACCGATCTCTTCTTCTCATTCTCATTGTTCACACGCCTTTGTTCAGGGCGCTGCCGCCCGCTGGTTATCCCGGCCGGTTCAGCGCCTTTTCCAGCACTGCCAGTCCGGTCTGGATCTGCTCGATCTCCTCCGGACTCATGCGACCGATCAGATCCGGGAATTTGCGCAGCACGGAAGACTCGATCTCCTCCCGCACGTCTTCATAGTGCGGCGCCAGCGCCACGTAGACCACCCGGCGATCCTTTTCCGAACGGATGCGCTGGATGAGTTCCATCTGCTCCAGCCGATCCAACACGCCGGAGATGGTGCTGTTGGCACTGCCGGTGGCCTTGGCCAGCTCGCTGATGGGCATAGGGCCCTCTGCGCTGAGGAGGGATAGGACTAAGGTCTGTGGGAAGGTCAGGGTCACCGTCCCGAACTGACCGCGATATTCCTCGGAAATGCTGCGGTAGAGGCGTAAATATCCGTGTAAAATTTGCTTGGCTGTCTGCATTGTTCTGCCGATCTCCTTCCTTGGTGTGGAGTCTAGGATATTTTAGTCCTAATAAAGTCAGGATAATCAAGGGGAAAGTGCTCTGTCAATACGACGCCTCCGAAATTCACGAATTATTTACATCGCCTTCACGATTTGTTTTGATTTTGTCCGAAGTATTCCAACTCTGTTTTTATTGTCCCAATCTTTTCGGCAAAAGTCAAGGGGGAATTTGTCTCCTCCGGTCTGCCCGTTTCACTCGTCCAAATACCCGGTCGTCCGGTACTGCAACGCCTCCGCCAAATGGTTGGGGGCGATGTGCTCCGAGCCTGCCAGGTCGGCGATGGTGCGCGCTAAGCGGAGGATGCGGTCGTAGCTCCGGGCGGTCAGCTCCATCTTGTCATAGGCCTGGCGCATGAGGGCCGTACCAGCCTCGTCCAGGACGCAGTAGGTGCGCAGCTCCTCCTGCCCCATCTGGGCATTGCACACCAGGCCGGAGGCGGCATAGCGCTGGTTCTGGATGGCACGGGCCTTGTTCACCCGCTCCCGAATGGCGGCGGAGGGTTCGCCGGGCTTCCGGCGGGTCAGCTCCTCAAAGTCCAGAGCGGCCACCTCCACCTTCATGTCGATGCGATCCAGCAAGGGGCCGGAGATGCGGCTGCGGTAGCGCTGCACCTGCTTGATGCCGCACTGGCAGCGTCCGCCGGGGTGGCCGTACCAGCCGCATTTGCAGGGGTTCATGGCGCAGACCAGCATGAACCGGCTGGGGAAGGTCATGGTGCCGGAGACTCTCGAAATCTGCACTTGGCCGTCCTCCAAGGGCTGGCGGAGGACTTCTAGGGTACTCTTTTGGAACTCCGGTAACTCATCTAAAAAGAGAACGCCGTGGTGTGCCAAGGAAATCTCACCGGGTCGCGGGAAGCTGCCGCCGCCGGCCAGGGCGCGGGCGGAGATGGTGTGATGGGGCGCTCGGAAGGGGCGTCTGGTGACCAGAGGGTGTGCGCTGTCGGTGAGGCCGCAGACCGACCACAGCTCGGTGGCCTCCAACGCCTCCTGTCGGGTCAGGTCGGGGAGGATGGAGGGCAGGCGTTTGGCCAGCATACTCTTACCTGCGCCGGGAGGGCCTACCATAAGGACGTGGTGTCCGCCGGCGGCGGCGATCTCCAGGGCGCGTTTGGCCTGCTCCTGACCCTTCACGTCGGCAAAGTCGGGCAGGTCGCCTGGGGTCATGTCCCACTGAGCCGGTTCCGCCGGCTGGATCTCCTGGCGGCCGTTCAGGTGGCTGACCAGCTGGTTCAGATTTTTCACCGGGTAAATATGCAGTCCATCCGCAAAAGCGGCCTCCGCCGCGTTCTCCGCCGGGACGAACAAACCTTCCATCCCAGCTCGCTGGGCGGCCAACGCCATGGGCAGCATCCCACGGACGGGACGCAGCTCGCCCGACAGCGCCACCTCGCCCACAAAGCCCCAACGGGACAGGTCGCCGAAGATCTGACCGCTCCCTCGGAGCAGCCCCACCAGCATGGGCAGGTCGTAGACCGTGCCCTCTTTGCGCCGGTCGGCGGGGGCTAGGTTGACGGTGATGCGGGCTAGGGGGAAGGTGTAGCCGGCATTTTTGACCGCTGAGCGCACCCGGTTCCGAGCCTCTTTCACCGCCGTATCCGGCAGACCCACCACGTCAAAGATGGGCAGGCCATCGGACAGGTCGCACTCCACTTTCACCTCATATCCTGCTACGCCAGTTAGTCCCAGCGAACGCACTACAGACACCACGGCGATTCCCTCCTTTTCTCTTTCCTGTCTTTTTTTCTCTCCCTCATTTTACTGTTTTCTCCTTTTGAATGCAATACACCGCTGCAAAAACTGCAAATCTTTCCCGGAACTTTTTTCGGCACCACCCCCGTTTTTTCGCGCCCCCGGTGTTTTGTACTGCATTCTGTTATCCTGCAACAAAAACCAGACGGATTGTCAAGGTTTCCAGGAAAAACCCACTTCGGCTCCGGGTTGTCCCTTTTGCAGCGGAGCGCTCCCGTTCTGCGGGGAGATTTTTCCGGCGGCAGGGGATTCTCCGTGGAAATGAACCACTTTCCAGGAGCGGGCGATTCTTTTTTTGTAGACTTTTCTCCTTCTCCTGCGAAAATCGCCGGAGGGGGCTTGCATAGGGGATTGACATTGTGAAAAAAATGTTTTATTTTACGTCAACCCTCCGGCACTTAATGCAACACATTTACCAAACAGTTTGTCAAAAGAAATTCGTATTTATTCTTTGTGAAACCTCTTTTTTCTCATAGATTTTCTATATCTTTCTCAAGTTTTTTCCTATTTTCACATTCTAGCATTTTTCAAAGATACGCATTTTCTGTATTTACAAATGGTCAAACTACTGGTATGATAATGGTGCTTCAAATATCTACCCTTTCATCCTGACGATATTGATTTATGAGGAATAATACTAAGGAGGTTACTACAATGGTAGTGAGAAAGAAGAAGTCTATGGACGCCAACAACGCCGCTGCGTGGGTCTCCTACGCATTTACCGAAGTGGCTGGCATCTATCCGATCACTCCTTC
>CAKTQP010000005.1 GCA_934597165.1 uncultured Oscillospiraceae bacterium | reverse complement strand
GGCACGGAACCGCTGGTGCGGGTCATGGTGGAAGCGGAAAGCACCGAGACCTGCGAGCGCATCGTGGACGAGATCATTGCCCTCATCAAGGCGCGTGGGTACGAGGCATAAATAAGAACTGTGCGAAAAAACTGACGGAGGATACGTCAGTTTTTTCTCGCCTCAGCGGGAAGGGGGCAATCCTACCTGGGCGCTGTGTATTTTTGCCGAAAAGGCGGGCAGAATGACAGAGAAAGTTTAGTGAAACAAACATTTTGAAAAAAGTTGCGGGAATTTAGAGGGTTTTCCGCGCCAATTCCGTATAAATAAATATAGAGCAGCTGAAAAGGGGGGATGCTTGCCATGACAGGACGAGAACGCACGGAAGCCAGGGAACGACAATGCCTCTCGTCCCGTGCCTGCTTGGCCGACAGCAGTCAAGGACGCCGACGGCAGGAGGAGCCTTGCGCCCTGCGCACCTGCTTCCAGCGGGACGTAGATCGCATCGTCTATTCCAAAGCCTTCCGTCGCCTCAAGCACAAGACTCAGGTCTTCCTGGAGCCGGAGGGCGACCATTACCGCACCCGGATGACCCACACCTTGGAAGTGACCCGCATCGCCCGGACCATTGCCCGAGCGCTGAACCTGAACGAGGACTTGACGGAAGCCATCGGATTGGGTCACGACCTGGGACACACCCCCTTCGGCCACGCCGGAGAACGGGTGCTCAACGAGATCATGCCGGAGGGCTTTCAGCACAACGTCCAGTCCTTGCGGGTGGTGGATGTGCTGGAGCTAGAAGGGGACGGGCTGAACCTGACCCACGAAGTGCGGGAGGGCATCGTCTGCCACACGGGCAATGTGAAAGCTAAGACCCTGGAGGGGCAGATCCTGTGGTTCGCCGACCGGATCGCCTACATCAACCACGACATCGAGGACGCCATGCGGGGCGGCATCATCTACCCCACAGACATCCCCCTCTACTTACAGCAGGCGTTGGGCTACACCAAGTCCCAGCGCATCAACACCCTGGTCACCGACGTGATCGAGAACAGCACCGACCAAGACCGCATCCAGCAGAGCGAGGAGATCGGCGAATACATGAACGACCTGCGGGACTTTTTGTTCCAGTCGGTCTACCACAACCCCATGGCCAAAGGGGAGGAGGGGAAGGCACAGGAGATGATCCGCAGCCTGTTCGCCTACTACCAGCGGAATCCGGATGACCTGCCCAGCGATTTCCAGGACATCCGCGCCAGAGACGGGGTAGATCGGGCGGTGTGCGACTATATCGCCGGTATGACCGATTCCTACGCCGTGGAGAAGTTTGAAGAGCTGTTCATCCCACGGGCGTGGACAGTGAAGTGATACCAAAGACAAAAACGATGTGGAAGGGAGGAACATTGTGGCAATTCCACAGGCGTTTTTAGATGACCTACAGGCGCGGACGGACATCGTGGATGTGGTGTCCAGCTACGTGACCTTGACCAAGAAAGGAAACCGATATTGGGGCTTGTGCCCCTTCCATAGTGAGAAGACCCCTTCCTTCTCCGTCTCACCGGATAAGCAGATGTGCTATTGCTTCGGCTGCCACAAGGGCGGCGGAGCCATCAACTTCATCATGGAGATGGAGGACGTGGGGTTCGTGGACGCCGTGACCATCCTGGCCCAGCGGGCGGGGATGGAGGTGCCCAACACCAATGAAAATGCCGACAGCCGGAAGCGCCGGGAGCGCCTGTTCCAGCTGAACAAGGAGGCTGCCCGGTACTTCTACAGCAACCTGTCCCACCCGGACGCCCAGCAGGCCACTGCCTATCTCCAGCGCCGGGGCCTGTCCCGCCGGACGGTCACCAACTTCGGCATGGGCTACGCCTTGAACTCCTGGGATGCCCTCATCCGAGCTATGACCGAGAAAGGGTACTCCAAACGGGAGATTTTAGACGCCGGCCTGGCGGTGGAGAGCCAGAAAGGCTCCATCTACGACCGCTTCCGGGGCAGGGTCATGTTCCCCATCATCGATGTGCGGGGGAATGTCATCGGCTTCGGCGGACGGGTGTTGGACGACTCCACACCCAAGTATCTGAACTCGCCAGATACGCCCATTTACAACAAAAGCAAAAACCTGTTCGCCTTGAACCTGGCCAAGCGCTCCAAGGCGGGCAGATTGATTCTGACGGAGGGGTATATGGACACCATCGCCTTGCACCAAGCGGGCTTTGACTGTGCCGTAGCCTCTCTCGGTACCTCTTTGACCGAGGATCACGCCCGCCTCATCTCCCGCTACACCAAGGAGGTCATTTTGGCCTACGACGGGGACGCCGCCGGCGTCAATGCTGCCCAGCGTGCCATCCCCATTTTGGACAAGACCGGCCTGCAAGTCCGGGTCTTGCAGATGCGGGGGGCGAAGGATCCAGATGAGTTCATCCGGAAATTCGGGCGAGAGGCGTTCCAGCGGCTGCTGGACGGGTCGGAGAACCAGATGGAGTACCGGCTGGCGCAGCTGCGGAGCAAGTTCCACTTAGAGGACCCGGCAGACCGGGTGTCCTACCTGCAAGAGGCGGCGGCTATGATCGCGAAACTGGACAGTCCGGTGGAGCGAGAAATCTACGGTGGCCGCGCGGCAGAGACCGCTGGCATCGAGCGGGACACCATGCTGGCCGAGATCTCCAACCAGCGCCGCAAGGGGCGTTGGAAGCAGAAGAAACAGCAGCAGCGCAAAGCCCTTCAGCCTGCCATGGAGGTGCAGCCCAAGGAGCGGCAGCTCCGCTATCAGGACGTCCGTTCGGCCAAGGCGGAAGAGGGGCTCATCGGCCTGGTCATGGCCGACCCCACCCTGTTCCGGGACATTGACGGCTTGCAGCCGGAGGATTTTTCCGCGCCTGCTCTGGGCAACCTGTATCGTCAGGCCAAGAGTTTGTGGGAGACCACAGGCAGCGTCACCCTCAGTGCCATGGCGCAGGGGCTGAGTGGGGCGGAGATGAACCTGTTGGCCAGCCTCATGCAGAAGCCTCAGATGTTAGGGGAGGCCAGGCAGGCCATTGCTGACTACAGTCGGCAGATACGAACGCAGAAATGGAAACGTGAGATGACAAAGGATAGAGATATTCTCTCCTTCGCAATAGAAAAAAACGGGAGGAACCCCAATGAGTGAAAAGAAAAAAACAACAGCACCCAAGTCCGCAGAGGAAAAGGAACAGAAGAATCGCATCCCGGAGCATATCTCCGGCGCGGAAAAACTGAATGAGCTGATTGAGCGAGGGAAGAAAAACGGCAAGCTGACCACCAATGAGATGATGGAGCTGGACGGGGTAGAGCTGGACAGCTCCACGCTGGATCGGTTCTATGACATCCTGGAAAACCTGGGCATCGCCCTGGTCACCGAATACGAGCTGCCTGAGGCAGATGACGAGCACGCTACCGAGGAGATCGACAACCTGAAAGGGGAGATCGAGGAGCTGAAGGCGGAGGACGTAGACCCCAACGCCATGGCGGAGAGCTTCGGCATCGACGACCCGGTGCGGATGTACCTGAAGGAGATCGGTAAGGTCTCCCTGCTGACCCAGGAGGAAGAGCTGAAGCTGGCTAAGGGCATGTCCGATGGCAGCGAGGCACAGAAGATGCTGGACGCCTGGGAGCGTCTGCAAAATCCGGACGCCTATGAGGAAGAGGAGCCGGAAGACGACCTGGACGAAGAGGAAAACGGCGATGAACCCGACCTGGAAAAGGTGCGCAGCCTGACGCCTGACGACATCAAGGCGCTGAAACGGAAGGTGCGCTACGGTCAGGATTGCAAGCAGCGGCTGGCAGAGGCCAACCTCCGTCTGGTGGTCTCCATCGCCAAGCGCTACGTAGGGCGTGGGATGCTCTTCCTGGATCTGATCCAGGAGGGGAACCTGGGTCTTATCAAGGCCGTGGAAAAGTTCGACTACACCAAGGGCTACAAGTTCTCCACCTACGCCACCTGGTGGATCCGCCAGTCCATCACCCGCGCCATCGCCGACCAGGCTCGCACCATCCGTATCCCGGTGCATATGGTGGAGACCATCAATAAGGTCATCCGCGTCTCCCGCCAGCTGCTTCAGGAGCTGGGTCACGACCCCACGCCGGAGGAGATCGCAGCGGAGATGAATATGTCCGTGGAAAAGGTGCGTGAGATTTTGAAGATCGCTCAGGAACCGGTCTCCCTGGAGACCCCCATCGGCGAGGAAGAAGACTCCCACCTGGGGGACTTCATCCCGGACGAGGACGCCTCCGAGCCCTCTGAAGCCGCCTCCTTCACCCTGCTGAAGGAACAGCTGGTGGAGGTGCTGTCCACCCTGACGCCCAGAGAGGAGCAGGTGCTCAAGCTCCGCTTCGGCATCGAGGACGGCCGTACCCGCACCTTGGAAGAGGTGGGTAAGCAGTTCCACGTGACCAGAGAGCGTATCCGCCAGATCGAAGCGAAAGCGCTGCGGAAGCTGCGGCATCCTAGCCGGTCTAAGAAGTTGAAGGATTTCTTGAATTAAGTAAAGCTTAACAGGGGTCAAGCCCCGCAGGGCGCATTAGCTTCTTTTCGCTTCCTTTTGCTTCTCTGATAAGTGAGATTCCAAATCTACGATTTGGCACAATCGAACTTACACAGAGTGAGAAAAGGAAGTGGGGTCCAGGGGCAAAGCCCTTGGTCGGCATCCGCAGATGCCGAAACTCCCCTGTGCTTCCAAAGCGCAGGAAGGGGTGAATTTCTGGCAACGCCAGAAAGAGGGGAAAACCTCGCCGGGGGTTTCCCCTCAATATCGCAGAACATTTCAGTGGAATAAAGAGGAATATTGAAATCGAACGGGAGGAACTCAAATGGCATCCAAAGTTTACTTCACAGACTTTCGAACCAACCATGAACAGAGCCTGACCGAAAAGCTCCAGAAGCTCATCCGTAAGGCAGGCATGGACACCATCGACTTTGAGGGAAAATTCGTCGCCATCAAAATGCACTTTGGCGAGCCGGGCAACCTGGCCTTCCTGCGTCCCAACTATGCCAGAGCGGTGGTGGACGTGGTGAAGGAGCTGGGCGGCAAGCCCTTCCTCACCGACTGCAACACCCTCTATCCGGGTCGCCGCAAGAACGCCTTGGAACACCTGCTGGCAGCGGCAGAGAACGGGTTCAACTACATCTCCTGCGGCTGTCCCATCATCATCGGTGACGGCCTGCGGGGCACAGACGACGTGGAGGTGCCGGTACACAACGGCGAGCTGATCCAAAACGCCAAGATCGGCCACGCCGTCATGGACGCCGATATCATCATCAGCTTGAGCCACTTCAAAGGCCATGAGGCCACCGGCTTCGGCGGCGCCATCAAGAACCTGGGCATGGGCTGCGGCAGCCGTGCGGGGAAGATGGAGCAGCACTCTCAGGGCAAGCCCCGCGTCAGCCAGAGCCGCTGTCGTGGCTGCCACCTGTGTCAGAACAGCTGTGCCAACAACGGCATCGAGTACGGCGCAGACGGCAAGGCACAGATCAACACCGACAACTGCGTAGGCTGCGGTCGCTGCATCGGCGCCTGCAACTTTGACGCCATCTACGCCGTGGAGGACAGCTCCATGGTGCTGTTGGATCAGAAGATGGCCGAGTACACTCAGGCGGTCTGCTATGGCCGTCCCAACTTCCACATCAGCCTGGTCCAGGACGTGTCCCCGGTCTGTGACTGCTACGGCAGCAACGACGCGCCCATCCTGCCCGACATCGGCATGTTCGCCTCCTTCGACCCAGTGGCCATCGACCAGGCCTGTGCTGACGCCTGCCTGAAAGCCGACCCGCTGCCCAACTCCATCCTCAGCGAGAACCTGGCACACGGCTGCGACCACCCCCACGACCACTTCCTGGCCACCAACCCCAACGCCGAGTGGAAAGCCGCTCTGGAACACGGGGAAAAGATCGGCCTGGGCAGCCGGGACTATGAACTGATCCAGATGAAATAACACCTCATGCGACCCACCAGGCCACCTGGTGGGTCTGTCTGCGAACGGATAGAGAGGACTTGATGTTGTGTTTACGGATCGAGACTTGCGGAACCTGATCGTGCCGCTGTTTGTGGAACAATTTCTGTTGATGCTGGTGGGGCTGGTGGACACCTTTGTGGTCAGCTACGTGGGAGAAGCGGCGGTGTCCGGTGTCTCCCTGGTCAACTCCTTCAACACCGTGCTCATCTTTCTCTTCACCGCCCTGGCTTCCGGCGGTGCGGTCATCATCAGCCAGTACATCGGCAGCCAGAACCAAACCCGCGCCAGCATGGCGGCCGGTCAGCTCCTGATGATCTCAGCGCTGCTCTCCGCCGTCCTTTCCGCCCTCATCCTCCTGTTCGATCAGGGCTTGCTGACCCTGCTCTTCGGCAAGGTGGAGGCGGACGTGATGGACGCCTGCCTGACCTACTGCGTATCTCCGCCTACTCCTTCCCGGCGCTGGCGGTCTATAACGCCGGTGCCGCCCTGTGCCGGAGCGTGGGCAAGACCCAGGTGACCATGTACATCTCCCTGGTGGCCAACGTGGTCAATATCGTGGGCAACTGCGTGGGCGTCTTTGTCCTGCACCAGGGTGTAGCCGGTGTGGCTTACCCGTCCCTGCTCTCCCGGCTCCTCTCCGCTGTGGCGGTGACGGTGTACTGCTTCGGGAAAGGCTGTTCGGTGCGCTACCACGCCAAAGACATTTTCGCCTGGAAAGGGGAGCTGCTGAAAAAGATCATGGGCATCGCCCTGCCCAACGGCGTGGAGAACGGTGTCCATCAGCTGGTCAAGGTGGCCCTGTCCAGCCTGGTCGCCCTGTTCGGCACCTATCAGATCGCCGCCAACGGGGTCGCACAGAGCATTTGGTCGTTGGCCTCCCTCATGGGTCTGGCCATGGCCCCTGTGTTCACCACCGTCATCGGTCAGTGCATGGGAGCGCGGGACGTGGACGCCGCCAACCACTACTTCAAAAAGCTCAACAAGATCACCTTCCTCCTCTCCGTGGGCTGGAACGGCCTGGTGCTGGCTCTGACGCCGCTCCTGCTCCACTTCTTCCAGCTCTCCCCGGAGGCAAAACGGCTGGTCTTTTTCATGGTGCTCATCAACAACGTCATCAACGGCCTCTTCTACCCCATGGCCGGCCCCGTGGGCAGCGGTCTGCGAGCGGCGGGGGATGTGACCTTCACCATGGTGGTCTCCGTGACCCTCACCGTGGCGGCTCGACTGTTCTTCTCCGTGGTCTTCGGCCTGTGGCTGGGCTGGGGCGTCATCGGCGTCACCGTGGGCATGAGCATCGACCTGGTCATCCGAGCGGCTCTGTTCTACTGGCGCTACCGCACCCAGAAGTGGACCACCTTCCAGCTCATCTAAACCCATCCCGCATATTTCCCCGTCCTGTGCATAGCTATGGCAGTAGAACAAAACGGGAAAAGGAGCGGGGTGGATATGAAACTGGAAAAGGAGCAGAGCTGGAACCTGCTGCGCACCTTCGTGTGCATCACCATCGCGGGCACGCTGCTGCACGGCTTGTTCGACCTGTGGCCCAGCATTCTGACAGAATTTGTGGCACCGGTGAACGAGAGCATCTGGGAGCACGTGAAGATTGTGTTTTGGCCACTACTGGTGGGGCTGATCATGCTCTACGACAAGGGAAAGTGGGGTAGCGTGCTGCTGTCCGTGCTCCTCTGCTGTGGGCTGATGCTGGTCTTCGGGTGGGTGTGCCACATCGTGCTGGGGGTCGCGCCGGGGTTTGTGGACATCATGTGTTATGTGCTGCTCATCGCCCTGGGGTGCCTGCTGCCGGACTGGCTCAAAGTGCCGGAGGGGTGGACGGGATGGCTGGTCTGCGCCACCATTTTGTTGGTGGGCCTGCTGGTCACCTTCACCATCATGCCCCCCGACCTGCGGCTGTTCCACGATGCGTCCTTGGTGGACGCCTGGGTGGTATACACCTGGTGACAGAAGATGACAAAATAAACAAGGGAACCGACGGCGGCTTCGTCCAATTTGTGGATGAAGCCGCCCTTCTTTCTGGGGGCTGTGGTTGACGGGAGAATGGAGGGATGATACAATAAAGTGCTAACTAATATCATGAAACCTGGAGTAGAATCGTTATGTGGATTGCAGATGGATGGAAAGATTTTGAATTGCTAGATTGCGGCAGAGGAGAGAAGCTGGAACGCTGGGGCAACAAGCTCCTGGTGCGCCCGGACCCCCAGGCCATCTGGAATACCCCTCGCACCCTCTCCGGCTGGAAGCACCCGGACGGCCGGTACCAGCGGAGCAAATCCGGTGGTGGCCACTGGGAGAAGGGCAAACTGCCCCAGCGGTGGAAGGTACGGTACAAGGAGCTGACCTTCCAGGTTGGCCCCATGAACTTCAAACACACCGGTCTGTTCCCCGAGCAGGCCGCCAACTGGGACTTCGCCATGGAGCGCATCCGTAACGCTGGTCGCCCCATCAACGTCCTGAACCTGTTCGCCTACACCGGCGGCGCCACCGTGGCCTGTGCGGCAGCGGGTGCCAAGGTGTGCCACGTGGACGCCGCCAAAGGCATGGTGTCCTGGGCACGGGAGAACGCCAAGATCTCCGGCCTGGAGCAGGCGCCGGTGCGCTGGATCGTGGACGACTGCGCCAAATTTGTGGAGCGAGAAATCCGCCGTGGTCGTCGCTACGACGCCCTCATCATGGACCCGCCCTCCTATGGCCGCGGCCCCTCCGGTGAGATCTGGAAGCTGGAGGAAAACCTGTACCCCTTCCTGGAACTGGTGGTGCAGGTGTTGTCCGACCAGCCCCTCTTTGTCCTCATCAACTCCTATACCACCGGCCTGGCACCCGCCGTGCTGACCTACCTGCTGGACACCCTGGTGACCAAGCGCCACGGCGGCCACACCGACTCTCAGGAGCTGGGTCTGCCGGTGACCGCCTCCGGCCTGGCACTGCCCTGCGGCGCTACGGGACGTTGGATGGCGGATGCGGAATAAGAAAAGGAACCGAAACGGATGAACACAACAGATGTGAAAAAGACCGACAACATCATTACATTAGAGCACGTCACCTTCCAATATAATAAGGAAGAGGGCACACCCGTCCAAGTGCTCAAAGATATTTCCCTGGACATCCAGGAAGGCTCTTTCGTGGCCGTCCTGGGTCACAACGGCTGCGGCAAATCCACCCTGGCCAAGCACATGAACGCCATCCTGCTGCCCAGCGGCGGCACCGTCTACGTGGGCGGCATCGACACCCGCAGCGACGCGCAGTGGATGGAGGTGCGCCGCACGGTGGGCATGGTGTTCCAGAACCCGGACAACCAGATTGTCTCCAACGTGGTGGAGGAGGATGTGGCCTTCGCACCGGAAAATCTGGGCGTGCCGTCCGATGAGATCCGCCGCCGGGTGGACAAGGCACTGGAGATCGTGGGCATGAGCGCCTACAGCACCCACGCACCTCACCTGCTCTCCGGCGGTCAGAAACAGCGGGTGGCCATTGCGGGCATCATCGCCATGGAACCCAAGTGCATCGTCCTGGACGAGCCCACCGCCATGCTGGACCCCATCGGCCGGCAGGAGGTGCTGGAGACCATCATCAAGCTGAACCGGGAACAGGGGACGACGGTGGTGCTCATCACCCACCACATGGACGAGGCAGCCCAGGCCGACCGGCTCATCGTCATGAACGACGGCAACGTCATCGCCGATGGCCATCCCAAGACTGTGTTCCAGCAGGTGGAAGAGCTGAAAGCGGTGGGGCTGACCGTGCCGGACACCATCGCCCTGCTCTACCAGCTGCGCCAAGCTGGGGTGGACGTGCCCCTGGACGCCCTGTCAGTGGAGGAATGCGCCGCGGCCATCGCCCAGGCCATCCGACCCAATACAACTGTGAAATAAGGAAGGAACACCGTGGAACCCATCATTGAAACCGTGGATCTGAGCTGTGTGTACAGCATCGGGACCCCTTTTGAACATAAAGCGTTGGATCAGGTGAATTTCACCGCCTATCCGGGCGAGTATATCGGCATCATCGGCCATACTGGTTCCGGCAAGTCCACCCTGATCCAGCACCTCAACGGCCTCCTGAAGCCCACCTCCGGCGAGGTGCGCCTGCGGGGGAAGGACATTTGGGCGGACAAAAAGAAAATTACTCAGGTGCGTTTCCACGTGGGTCTGGTGTTCCAGTATCCGGAATACCAGCTCTTCGAGGAGACCGTCTACAAGGATATTTCCTTCGGCCCCCGGAACATGGGGCTGAGCGAGGAGGAGATCGACCAGCGGGTGCGCCAGTCCGCCCAGTTCGTGGGGCTGACCGACGAACAGCTGGAGCTGTCCCCCTTCGAGCTGTCCGGCGGCCAGAAACGCCGGGTGGCCATTGCTGGTGTCATCGCCATGGAACCGGAGGTGCTCATCTTGGACGAGCCTACCGCCGGACTGGACCCGGTGGGCAGAGAAGAGATCTTGTCCAACATCCGCGCCTACCACGACGCCAAGAACGCCACCATCATCCTGGTCTCTCACTCCATGGAGGAGGTCGCACAGACCGTAGACCGGGTGGTGGTCATCAACGACGGCACCATTCCCTTGACGGGCACCCCTCAGGAGGTGTTCTCCCACGAGAAGGAGCTGACCGCCATGGGTCTGGGCGTCCCTAAGGTGACCCAGGTCTGCGAAAAGCTCCGGGACATGGGTCTGCCCATCAAGGATGGCATCTACACGCTGGAAGAAGCGACGGCTGAGCTGCTGAAGCTGGCGGGGAAGGGGGGAACGGTATGCTGAAAGAGATCACCCTAGGCCAGTATTTCCCCGGTGATTCCCTCATCCACCGACTGGACCCCCGCACCAAACTGATGGTGGTGGTGCTCTTCATCATCGCCCTCTTCCTGTCCAAATCCTTCGTCAGCTACGGCCTCATGGTGCTCTTTTTGGCCTATTGCGTCGTGGTGTCCAAGGTGGGGCTGAAGGCGCTGTTCAAGGGGATGAAACCGATCATCTTCATCCTGATCTTTACAGGTGTTTTGAACCTGTTCTATTCCAGCGAGGGCACCATGCTCTTCCAGTGGAAGTTTTTGCACATCACCACCGGTGGCCTCCACTCGGCCTTCTTCATGGTCCTGCGGGTCATACTGCTCATCTCGGGCACCTTCCTGCTGACCTACACCACGTCGCCCATCCGGCTGACGGACGGCCTGGAGAGCCTGTTGGGGCCGCTGAAAAAACTGAAAGTACCCGTCCACGAGCTGGCCATGATGATGAGCATCGCCCTGCGCTTCATCCCCACACTCATTGAAGAGACGGATAAGATCATCTCCGCCCAGAAGGCCAGAGGGGCCAACTTTGACGACGGGAACCTGTTCCAGCGGGCCAAGGCCATGGTGCCCCTGCTGGTGCCCCTGTTCGTCTCCTCCTTCCGCCGGGCGGACGAGCTGGCCACGGCCATGGAGTGCCGCTGCTACCACGGCGGCGAAGGCCGCACCAAGCTCCACCAGCTCCACTACCACCGCCGGGATGCCATCGCCATGCTCTGCTGCATCCTCCTGTTCAGCGGGGTCGTGGTGGCGGCCAAGGGCTTTGGCATGTAAGAGAAAAAGTGAAAATTTGGGGGTTTTATGAGAAATATCGCGCTGAAATTGATGTATGTGGGCACCGCCTACCACGGTTGGCAGATCCAAAAGAACGCCATCACCGTCCAGGAAGCCCTGGAATTGGGCATCTCCAAGGTGGTCAAACACCCGGTGCGCTGCGTGGGCGCCGGCCGGACTGACGCCGGTGTCCATGCGGAGGTGTACATCGCCAACTTCCGCACCGACTGCGCCATCCCCTGTGACCGGATACCCCTGGCCTTCAACGCCCGGCTGCCGGACGACATCGTGGTGGTCTCGGCCAAGGAGGTTTCTGACGACTTCAACGCCATCGGCTCCTGCATCAAGAAGGAGTACACCTATCGGGTGTACAACTCCCGCATCCGCAACGCCTTTTACGTCCACCGGGCCTACTTCTACCCCAAGATTTTGGATGAGCAGGTCATGGCGGAAGCCGCTGCCCGCTTCGTGGGCACCCACGACTTCAAAGCCGTGCGGGACGTAGGCACCCCCACCAAGACCACCGTCCGCACCGTCCACTATTTCGACGTGGCTCGAAAGGGGGACATGATCGAGATGAAGGTGTGCGCCAACGGCTTCCTGTATAATATGGTGCGCGCCATGGTGGGCACCATCCTGTACGCCGCCGAGGGCAAGCTGACGCCGGAGGGCATCAGCGACATCCTGGTGCGGGGCAACCGCACCGAGGCAGGGCCAACGGTGCCGCCGGATGGACTGTACATGACCAAATTGTGGTATCGGGAGCCGGTGGGGTTGGAAACAGACCCGGAGGAATGAGCTATGGCAGAACATCAGCCGTCAAAGAACAACCGAAAACAGAAGGGCAGACGCAAGGTGGGGAAGCGCCTCAGTCCCGTCACCAAGCGGATCACAGCGCTCATCCTCACCGTGCTCGTGTTCTGCGGCGCGGTGGCTATGGTGGCCTATCGGGATCAGTTCAACCTGGACGCCCTGAAACGCCACATGACCTATCGCAGCCTGGAGAAGAACGACCAGGGGCAGACGGCGGAGTTCACCTACACCCGGGACGCCACCAACGCCTTTGCCAGCCTCAACGGCTCCCTGGTCCTGTGCTCGGATACCGCTTTGCAGTTATATTCCAACAGCGGTGTGCTGTATATTGATAGACAGGTGAAGATGAACGACCCGGTCATCTCCGTCTGCGGCACCTACGCCGTGGTCTATGACGTGGGGGGCAACAACCTATACGTCATCCACAACAAGGAAGTGGTCTTTGAGTACACCAGCAAGACCGGCTGCGACCTGCTCTCCGCCCGAGTCAACGAGAACGGTTGCCTGGCGGTGGTGGAGGAGGCGTCCGGCTATAAAGCCAGCGTGCGCATCTACAACAGTGCTTTCCAGCTGGTGTTGGCAGAGAACGTGTCCAGCGAGTATGTGGTGGACGCAGTCATCTCTCCCAGCAACAGCCAGTTCGCCGTGGTCTCCATCGCCCAGCGCTCCGGCAAGTTCAGCAGCATCGTCAGCCTGTACGACGGCAAGGAGGGCGACCAGCTGGCGTCCACCGTGCTGGAAGACCAGTTCATCCTGGAGCTGCATTGGGAGTCCAACAACATCTGGCTCCAGGGCAACGACAGCGCCACGGTGCTGGATCAAGAGCTGAACGTCCTGGGCACCTGGAGCGAGCCCAACCAGTACTTGCAGGGCTACTCCCTCAACGGTGACAACTACGCCGTAGAGGTGGCCAGCTGGTACAAGGCCGGCGGCAGCGGGGAAGTGCTCCTCATCGACGAGCGGGGGGACACCGCCTGCTCCAAGGCCATTTCCGGCGAGGTGCTCTCGGTGTCGGCAGCGGGACGATATATTGCGGTGCTGACGGCGGAGGCGCTGACCATTTATACCAGCAATGACCTGGAGGAATACGCACAGATCGAAAACAACGGCAGTAAGCGTGCCATCATCCACTCCGATGGCGCGACCATGATGATCGGCGCGGACAGCACCTGGCTGTACGTGCCCTGACGAGGTGAAATCCATGGCAGTATTTGATGTGATCTTGTTCCTGATCGTTGTCCTCTTCGCCGCTTTGGGCGTCCGGCGTGGCCTGGTGCTCACGGTGTGCGGCCTGCTCTCCATCGTCGTCGCCCTGGGCGGCGCGAAAGTAGCGGCAGACAGCTTGTCCCCCATGGTGGCCGAGGCCATCACCCCGCGCATCACCGCGACGGTGGAGGGACGATTGGAGAAGAACGTGAGTGATTCAGTCAAGGACGCCGGCGAGACCGCCAAAGACAGCCTCAGCGGCATCCTGTCCATCTTCGGCAACAGCGACACCTATCAAAAGGCCAGCCAGCAGCTGCAAGAGGCCATCCAGTCCGGCTTGCAGCCCAGCTTGGAGACCGCAGCCAAATCGGTGGCCAAAGACTTGGCGCAGCCAGTGGCCTGGTGGGCGGTGTATGGGCTCTCCTTCTGCCTCATCCTGTTGGTGTGGGAGCTGGTGAGTAAGCTGCTGGATCTGGTGGCGAAGCTGCCGGTGCTCAACCTGGCCAACCGCCTCATGGGCGGCGGCGTGGGTCTGCTCAAGGGCGCCCTGGTGGTGGGACTGGTCTGTGTCCTCGTCCTCCGCTTCGGCCTGGTGACGGCGGCGGAGACCAAGGAGAGCGTGTTTTTGCAGTTCTTTTCAAATTTTTCTTGGGCAAGAGGATAGTTCCATCTCGAAAAACAAGATTTATTCACATTTGTATGTTATAGTGACCCCAAATTAGGAAGTTGACGATGGGATGTACATCGTCCAAACACATTTGTAAGGAGTACACATTATGCAGCCGAAACTGTGTTCTAGATGCCATAAAAATGTGGCGGTTGTTTTCATTACCAGATTGGATAAAGGTGACCCTGTGAACGAAGGCCTGTGCCTGAAATGCGCCAAGGAGCTGGGCATCCAGCCGGTGCAGGAGATGATGGATCGGATGGGCATCACCGAAGAGGATATGGAAAACCTGACCAATGAGATGATGAGCGCCTTCGGCGGTCCGGAAGGGCTGGAAGAGCTGATGGGCGGCGGCATGGACCTGAGTGACGGGGACAGCGAGGACGAGGAGGACGAAGAGGGCAAGACCGCCACCTTCCCCTTCCTGGGCAAGCTGTTCAACCGCCGTTCCCACTCGGAAGAGGAGGGGAGCGAGCCCAAGGAGCCGCCGGCAGGCCGTTCCGAAGGAAAGTCCAAGGGGGGCAAGAAGTCCAAATACCTGGACAGCTACTGCATCTCCCTGACCAACAAGGCCCGTGCCGGTCAGCTGGATGAGATCATCGGCAGAGAGGAAGAACTGGCTCGTGTGGTTCAGATCTTGAACCGGAGACAGAAGAACAACCCCTGCCTCATCGGCGAGCCTGGCGTGGGCAAGACCGCCATCGCCGAAGCACTGGCTCAGCGTATCGTCAAGGGTCAGGTGCCCTATAAGCTCCAGGATAAGGAGGTCTACCTGCTGGACCTGACTGCCCTGGTGGCAGGCACCCAGTTCCGCGGCCAGTTTGAGAGCCGGATGAAGGGGCTCATCAAGGAGATCACCCGTGCTGGAAATATCATCCTGGTCATCGACGAGGTGCACAACATGGTGGGTGCCGGGGACGCGGAAGGTTCTATGAACGCCGCCAACATCCTGAAGCCCGCCCTCTCCCGCGGTGAGATTCAGGTGGTGGGCGCCACGACCTTCAATGAATACCGGAAGTATATCGAAAAGGACGCCGCCCTGGAACGTCGTTTCCAGCCCGTCACCGTGGCGGAGCCCTCCATCGATGACACTGTGAAGATCATCCGCGGCATCGCCCACTACTACGAGGACTTCCACGAGGTGGTCATCCCCGACGCCGTGGCTCGTCAAGCCGTGCTCATGTCCGAGCGCTATATCACCGACCGGTTCCTGCCTGACAAGGCCATCGACCTGTTGGACGAAGCCTGCTCCGACGTGAACCTGCACAACAAGAACCTGATGGAGCTGGCTCAGAAGAAAAAGGAAAAGGCCGACCTGGAGCTGGAACAGGATATGATCCAGCAGCAGAGCTCCGAGGCAGAGGCACGCCGTGGCCTGGACATCAACGAAAAGGAAAAGGAGCAGGCGCGCGTCCGCCAGGAGATCACCGAGCTGAACCAGGAGCGCCTGCGCATCCCCAATGAGTATTATGAGCAGATTCAGCGGGACATCTGCCTGAAGCAGAATCAGGAGAAGATCGATGACGCAAATCAGCGTTTGGACGACCTGACCAAGCAGATTCAGGAGCTGCGCTCCCAGGATTATCAGCAGTACGCCCAGGTGGCCATGCTGCGCAGCAAGATCATCCAGGCTGAGGAATCCATCCAGAGCCTCAAGCGGCTGCCCAAGCCTGAATTGACTGTGGAAAACCTGGCCAACGTGGTGGAGCAGTGGACGGGTATCCCCGCCAGCCGCATCGAGGAGAGCGAGTTTGAACGGCTGTCCAAGCTGGACGAACGGCTCAAAACGCACATCATCGGCCAGGATCAGGCGGTCGATGCGGTCACCGCCGCCATCCGCCGCAACCGGGTGGGCATCTCGCCCAAGCATAAGCCGGTGTCCTTTATCTTCGTCGGCGCCACCGGTGTCGGCAAGACCGAGCTGGTCAAGCAGCTGGCCAACGACCTGTTCCACACCCCGGACGCCCTCATCCGTCTGGATATGTCCGAGTATATGGAAAAGCACGCTGTCTCCCGACTCATCGGGTCTCCTCCCGGCTACGTGGGCTATGACGAGGCCGGCCAGCTGACGGAAAAGATCCGCCGGAAGCCCTACAGCGTCATCCTCTTCGACGAGATCGAAAAGGCACACCCGGACGTGCTCAACGTCCTGCTCCAGATTCTGGACGACGGTGTGGTCACCGACGCCCACGGCAGAAAGGTCAACTTTGAGAACACCATCATCGTCATGACCTCCAACGCCGGCAGCTCCGGTCAGAGCAGCTCGGTGGGCTTCGGCCGTACCGTCAGCCAGCAGGACGAGGAGAAGACTATGAAGGCCCTCCAGTCCTTCCTCCGTCCGGAATTCATCAACCGTGTGGATGAGATCATCCACTTCAACCGCCTCACCGAGGACAATTTCCGGGGCATCACCCGCATCATGCTGGGCGAGCTGCGGGACGCCATGGCGGAAAAGGACATCGCCTTTACCTGGGACGACAGCTTGGAGGAATACCTGACCAAGAAGTCCTACTCCCTGACCTACGGCGCCCGGAACCTGCGCCGCCTCATCCAGCGGGAGCTGGAGGACGCCATCGCCCTGCGCCTGATCGACAGCTACATGGAGCCCATCAAGGCCATCCATGCCACGGCCACGCAGGACAAGATCGTTCTGGAATAACCACAACACCTCTGTATCGAGCCGGTGGCAGCACCGGCTCGTGCAGAGGCTTTCTGCTACAAGAAGAAAAAACTTCCAGAGGACTGGAAGCGAAAGAGGGAAGCATAACGTGAAGGGAAAAGTATTGTGCGGCATGAGCGGCGGGGTAGACAGCTCCGTGTCCGCCTGCCTGCTGAAGGAGCAGGGATATGACGTGGTGGGCTGCACCATGCGCCTGTTCGACAACGAAGATATTGGGGCGGGGATGGAGTCCTCCTGCTGCTCCCTCCGGGACGTGGACGACGCCAAATCCGTCTGCTACCGGCTGGGCTTGCAGCACTATGTGTTCAACTTCGCAGAGGACTTCCGCCGCACCGTCATGCAGCCCTTTGCGGACAGCTACCTGCATGGGCTAACCCCCAACCCCTGCATCAACTGCAACCGGTATATGAAGTTCGGCAAGCTGGTGGCGCGTGCTCGGGAGATCGAGATGGACTACGTGGCCACCGGTCACTACGGCCAGATCGTCCAGGAGAACGGCCGCTGGCTGCTGAAAAAGAGCGTGGACACCAAAAAAGACCAGACCTATTTCCTCTACAACCTGACTCAGGAGCAGATGGCACACTTCCTGCTGCCTCTGGGCGGCCTGACCAAGGTGGAGGTGCGGGAGATCGCCGCTCAGCACGGCTTCCTGAACGCCCGGAAACGGGACAGCCAGGACATCTGCTTCGTGCCCAACGGCGACTACGGTGGGTTCATCGAGCACTTCACCGGCACCACCGTCCCCTGCGGCAATTACATCGACCGGGAGGGCAATGTGCTGGGCACCCACAAGGGGCACATCCGGTACACCCTTGGTCAGCGGAAGAACCTGAACATCGCCCTGGGCAAACGCGCCTACGTGGTGGACAAGGACGTGAACGCCAACACGGTCACCCTGGGGGACAACGACGAGCTGTTCTCCGACGGCCTGGTGGCCACCGACCTGAACCTGATCGCCTGCGACCGCATCGACCAGCCCCTCCGCTGCACGGCTAAGACCCGGCACACCCAGCTGGAAACTCCCTGCACGGTGGAACAGACCGGCGAGGACGAACTGCTGGTGCGCTTTGACACGCCGGTGCGGGCGGTGACGCCGGGACAGGCGGTGGTGCTCTACGACGGCGACGTGGTGTTAGGCGGCGGGACCATCGTGAAGCCCTGGGACGGTCATCGGTGAGAGAAACGGAAAGGAGCCAAATCCATGAAGAAGAAACTGTGCGCGATCCTGTTGGCCCTCTGCCTGCCGCTGACCCTGCTCACCGGCTGCGGCGGCAATGGCGCGGCGGACGATCTGTTGAACACCGTAAAGGAGGCCAAAAACCAGAAGGACTACCAGCTGGAACTGGTCTCCGCTGAGGATGAGAAAGGGGAGGCCGGGAAAAAGCTCACCGGCACCGTCTCCAAGAGCAACGGCCAGGCAGACTTGACCCTGACCACCTTCGAGAAGGGGGACAAGACCCTGGGTTCCATGCACATCATGGTGGACGGGAAGGACATCTACTTGCAGCTGGATGACTGGATCGCCTACCTGGAACAGCAGTACCAGGCCATGACCACCGACACCGAGGACTACAGCGACGACATCAAGACCCTGGACAAGGCGCGGAAGACCCTGAACGGCAAGTACGTGAAGGTCACCCTGGAGGCGGACACCTTCTCTCTGTGGGAGGAGAGTTCCAAGGCCGGCGAGGCGTTCAACAAGTGGTACAACGGCCTGGGCAAGGAGCTGAAGGACGCGGTGACCGAGCAGGATGGGACGTACACCCTCTCTCTGAAGGAGGACGCCCTGGGCGCCTTCCAGACCAACTGGCTCACCCAGCTGACCGAGAACGAGGAGGCCTATTGTGACCTGCTGACCCTGTTACTGAACGGGGTAGAGGATACCCTGGCTATGGCCGGTTGGAGCAGCAAGGACTATTTAGAGAACCAGTGGGCGGAATATCAGGACGACCTGACCGCGCTCCAGGACAGCGGTGTGGCCAAGGACACTGCGTTGGAAGCCACGGTGACCAAGAGCAAGGAGGGCGTCTATAGCCTGACTGCCGTGGAGAAGGGGGACAGCCCCCGTTACGTGAAGGCCACGGTGACGCCGCTAAAGCAGGCGCCGGAGAAGTGGACGGCACCGGAGCAGTGGCAGAAGCAGTCGGACGTGGCGGAAGAGCTGGCGAACGTGTATCTGAGCGACCAGGCCATCGCCAACGCCAACAACACCACCCAGACCGAGGAAGAGATCCCGGAGGAGTTCGACTGGGATAAGCGCTACCAGGAGGAAGGGGACGACACCAGAGACTACGGCTCTGACTTGAAGCTGTCTGAGCTGAAGGGGTACACCCACCTGAAGGCCATGGACATGGCCACCGAGGACGACAAGAAGGTCACCCTGCCCATGGTGCCCGGCGCAGAGTACGCAGAGGCGGACAAGGGGACGGACGACCTGCCCTACAGCGTCTACCAGAGCGCCAGTGGCTGGGAAGGCAACGTGTATGACATCGAGCTGGCCGGCCGGGAGCTGTCGGAGATCTTAAAGGAGAGCGTGGACACTTATGTGGACACCTACCAGAACGAGTGGGAGTACAAGATCCTCCAAAAGGCCACCCAGGTGGTGTCCAACGAGAAGGGGACTGCCTGCGCCGCCGGTTTTGCCTACCAGGACCCGGATCGGAACTGCCAGGTGACCTGGCTCAGCGTCATCACCCAGGTGGAGGGCAGCCAGTACGCCGTGGTGTATGAGTACTCCATCTACGCCGACAATGCCAGTGGGGATGTGGCCAGCGCCATGGAGGAGCTGTGCCAGTACTTCCAGCTGAAACTGCCGCTGACGGTGAAGACCGCATAAATATGACGTAAAAAGCCCGTCTGATTTCCAAATCGGAAGTCAGACGGGTTTTTGTCATTCTAAAGGCTTTTCACACTTCACAAAGTTCCAGTCGTCCAGTTCGAACTTTTTCCCCTCCAAGCGCTTCGCCAGCTGGCGGCTTTCGATGGATTGGTCCGTGACAGTCACAAAAAGTTGCTTGCCGTCCTGCTCCACCAGATAGAACTGTTTGTCCGTGTTCTTGATGGAGTTAATAAGGCTGGGGATGCTAAAGGGCGCGTCGGTCAAGATGCCCAGGAGGTTATCCACGACCTTTTCGCCACGGGTCAGCTTCTGCTCCGCCAGGAGGGCGTAAATCTTCCCATCCGGGAACTTATCCAGCACCACCCGGTTCTTCTTGGTGAACTTGCTGCCCTTCCCGTATGCTGATAGGTCATACGGCTCTCGCAGCACCTGCACATCCACCCCTTCGCTGTCGTCCAGCAGGTAGTCGATGCTCACGTCCAGCAGCTGGGTGATGACCTTCAGGTTCCCCACATCGGGCATCCCATTATCAGTCTCCCACTTTGCCACCGCAGAGCGGACACCCCCAGCTTCTCCGCCAGCTGTTCCTGGGAGAGGCTGGCCTGTTTTCTCGCGTCCTTTAATTTTTCGCCTAATGTCATCGAGAGGACCTCCTTCTGTGTCTTACTGCACTCAATGTAGCGTAAAAGGGTCAAAAATGCAATCGACTAGCCATGACAAGGCTGTTACGCTCCGTAACAACGGCAAAAATACGCAGAGAACGGTGCGCCTGTGCAGGGCACACCGTTCTTTGAGGTCAAATCACTTCTGCTCCGCCTGTGCCGCACGGTCTTCCGCCTCCATCTCGGCCAGCAGCTTCTGGTCGGCTTTGGAGGACAGATCCAGCTTGGCATACATATCCGGCCGCCGTTCTCGCGTTCGGCGGAGGGACATCTTTCTCCGCCACTTGGCGATGTTGGCGTGATGCCCGGACAGCAGAATATCGGGCACTTTCCGGCCATGCCACTCGTAGGGACGGGAATATTGCGGATACTCCAACAGCCCATCCCAGTGGCTCTCATTCTCGTAGCACTCCGGCGTGGACAGCACCCCAGGGCAGAGCCGACACACGGCGTCGGCGATGGCCATAGCGGCGTATTCGCCGCCGGTGAGGACGAAATCCCCAAGGCTCATCTCCTCGTCCACGCACTCTTCGATGAAGCGCTCGTCGATGCCCTCGTAGTGGCCGCACACCAAGATCAGGTTGTCAAACTCCCGTGCCAACCGCTTGGCTTCCGCCTGGCAGAAGGTGGTGCCGCAGGGGGACATATAGATGGTGTGGACGTGCTCCTGTCCCACCTCCTGGCAGATGTGCTCCCAGCAGCGGAACAGAGGGTCTGCCTGGAGCACAGCGCCGTGCCCGCCGCCGTAGGGGTAGTCGTCCACCTGGTTCTGCTTGTTGGTGGTGTAGTCCCGGATCTGATGGCACTCGATCTTGATATAATCCCGCTCCTGGGCACGCCCCAAAATGGACTCATTCATCATATCACCCACCGTCTCCGGGAACAGGGTCATAATGTCGATCCTCATTGAGCCATCCCCTCCAACACCTTGAAGGCGATGTACCCTTCCGCCACGTTCAGCTCCTTCACGAAGGCGGGCACGTCGGGGATGAGGTAGGTCTTCTCTCCCTCCACCACGTAGACGTCGTGGGCGGGATATTCGGAAATCTCCGTGACCTTGCCGAACAGTTCGCCGGTCTCCACATTCTTGGCCTGTAACCCGATCAGGTCGGCCACAAAGTGCCGCCCTTCTTCCAAGGGGATGTCCTCCCGCTTGGCGGAAGCCACCCGGCCTTTCAGGGGCAGCGCGTCGTCGATGGAGGTGATGCCCTCCAGCATCACCAGCACGTTGGACCCCTGCATCCGGACGGACTGGACGGTGTAGGGTTTGCCGTTGACGAAGAGCTGGGGGAGTGCCTGAAACAGTTGGGGGGTGTCCAGCCAGGGCTGGACCTTCAGCTCCCCACGGACGCCGTGGGTGTTCAAGATCTTGCCCACTTCCAGGTAATTCGCTTGTGTCATCTTACTTTACTCCTGCATCTATCATCATCTGTTTTCCATAGAATAGAAAGCACTGCCGCACAAGAATCCGGCGGACACGAAGTTACCGGATATTCCTGATACGGCAGTGCTCTCAGTCCAGAATCTCCACGGAGACCCTGGTGTTCTTCCGCTGGGCGAGGGAACGGACTACGGTGCGGATCTCTTTCGCGATCCGACCCTGGCGGCCAATGACCTTGCCCATATCCTCCGGGGCGACCCGGAGTTCCAGAACGATCTCGCCATCACAATCAATTTCGTTGACAGAAACTTCATCCGGCTTTTCCACCAGATTTCTTGCAATGTAGGTCAACAGCTCTTTCATGTGTGAGTCTCCTCTCAGCGATTACAGGACACCGGCCTGTTTCAGCAGACGCTTTACGGTATCAGTAGGCTGAGCACCAGTCTTGATCCAAGCCTGAGCGCGTTCCGCGTCAACCTTGACTTCTGCCGGTTCGACCAGGGGATTGTAGGTACCCAGCTGTTCGATGAAACGGCCATCACGGGGATAGCGGGAATCGGCCACGACGATGCGATAGAAGGGGGACTTCTTAGCACCCATGCGACGCAGTCTAATCTTTACCATTTCTGTCACCTCCAAATAAAAGTTCAATATATGACCAGCGTTTTCCAACGCGAATCAACGTTTTTTCTTCTTGCGCTTATTGCTCTTGCGCTGACGCCCGGCGCTGTGAGCGCCCATGCCGAAGCCGCCGCGCCCCATATCACCCAGGGCGTTCATGTCGAAGCCGCCTCCGCCGCCCAGCAGACCCTTCAGGCCGCGGGGCATCTTGCCGCGGGACATCTGCTTGGTCAGCGTCTGCATCATGCCGAACTGCTTCAAGAGGGCGTTCACGTCTGCCACTGTGGTGCCGCTGCCCATGGCGATGCGGCGCCGGCGGCTGGCGTTGATGATGGATGCGTCCTCTCGCTCCTTTTTGGTCATGGAGAGGATGATGGCCTCGGTCTTGGCGAACATATTGTCATCCAGCTGAGACTCGTCAATCTTGCCGCTCAGCCCAGGGAGCTTGCCTAAAATATCACCCATCGACCCCATCTTCTTGGTGGCCTGGATCTGATCGTAGAAATCCTGGAGGGTGAACCGGTTCTTGCGGATCTTCTGCTCCAGCTCCTTGGCCTTTTCCTCGTCGATGGTGGCCTGTGCCTTTTCAATCAGGGAGAGCACGTCGCCCATGCCCAGGATACGGCTGGCCATCCGGTCGGGGTGGAAGATCTCGATGGCGTCCAGCTTTTCGCCCACGCCGATGAACTTGATGGGCTTGCCGGTGATGGCCTTGATGGAGAGAGCGGCACCACCACGGGCGTCGCCGTCCAGCTTGGTCAGCATCACACCGGTGATGTCCAGCGCTTCATCAAAGGCGCTGGCGGCGTTCACTGCGTCCTGACCGATCATGGCGTCCACGACCAGCAAAATTTCGTTGGGGTTGACCGCTGCCTTGATGTTGCGCAGCTCGTCCATCAGCTCCTCATCCACATGGAGCCGGCCGGCAGTGTCCAGGAATACCAGGTCGTTGCCATGCTTCTGGGCGTGTGCCACCGCTTCCTTGGCGATGGTCACCGGGTCGATCTGCCCCCTCTGGAACACCGGGATGTCCAGCTGTGCGCCCACCACTTCCAACTGCTTGATGGCAGCAGGACGGTACACGTCGCAGGCCACCAGCAACGGTCTGCGGCTCTTCTTGCCCCGGAGGAAATTGGCCAGCTTGGCAGCATTGGTGGTCTTACCAGCGCCCTGGAGACCCACCATCATGACCACCGTAGGCGGGGTGTCGGCGTAGTTCAGCTGCGCTGCCTCGCCGCCCATGAGAGCGGTCATCTCCTCGTTGACGATCTTGATGACCATCTGCGCCGGAGTCAGCGAAGCTAAGATGTCCTCGCCGATGGCACGATCGGTGACGGTCTTGATGAAGTCCTTGACTACCTTATAACTGACGTCCGCCTCCAACAGAGCCAAGCGGATCTCCCGCATGGCCTCCTTGACGTCCGCCTCGGACAGATGGCCCTTGCCGCGGAGCTTGTTGAATACCGATGTCAGTTTTTCCGTTAAGCCTTCAAATGCCATGGATTACTCCTTTAATGTGTCTACAGTCTCCTGAATGGTCTTGACCAGCCCGGCCAGCTCGCTGCTGTTGAGCGCCCCCTGATTGAGGGTCTCGATGCGCTTGGCGGCCTCTTCAATGGTGTTCAGACCGGAACGCACCACCAAAAACCGGCGGACGATGCCTGTCTTCTCCTCCAGCTCCTCCAGCGTGTTCTCCGCCCGCACCAGCACATCCCGCACACCTTGGCGGGTGATGCCGGCGTTCTCGGCGATCTCGGCTAGGGAGAGATCCTCGTTGTGGTAGAGGTCATAGAATTCCTTCTGCCGGTCTGTGAGCAAGTCGCCATAAAAATCAAAGAGCAGGGTCATATGAAAAGCCTTTTGATCCATGGGCTTGTCTCCTTTCCATCCGGATTGTAAAGGGTGAGAGCTTTACAACAATGGATACTATACTACAATTTGACATGGTTTGTCAAGGGACAAATGGCACAGAAGGGGGCGTTTTTGGGGAAAGGTTTTGGGAAGTGGGTGTTTAGTATGGGAGATAGTGCGGATAGGGAGGGAGAACCCCCAGGGTAGGATAGCATAGTTGCTCTTCCTTGTACTCCTACCCGAACCGTCCCCCCGCCTGTTGACAGGCGGGGCATCCGCTAAAAACCTGCCCCCGGCAGGTTTTCTTAACGCTGCGGGGTTCTCCCTTCATCATGCGCTTGACCTCCGGGAACAGAACGTATATTCCACCCCTCAACCTGGAAAACTAGGCGGGAAAAGGGTATATTTTCCGGCCTGAATAGGCCGAGACGGAGGAACAGTGGCATGAGAGAGGACAAATATCAGGCGTTAGGGAGACAGGAAGCGGAGCGCTGGGTGATGGATCGGGAGCGGCCTGGCCGGGAGGCGGTGACCCAGGGCAAGGTCGCGCTGGATGTGCTGGAGACCATGGCTCGGCGGGTGGAGGAACGGTTACAGACCGGCGTGGCCTGTCCCAAGGGGGCGGACTGGCTGCTGGACAACCTCTATCTGCTGCGTCAGGTACAGCAGGGGGTCACGCTGGCTTTTCGCACCCAAAAGTCACTTCCGGCGCTGTGCGCGCCCAAGCAGTGCTTGCGGGTGCAGCGGTTGGCGGAAGGTGTGTTGCGGGATGTGGATGCCCTGGAAGCGTCGACGGTGCTGGCCTATCTCACGGGGCTCCAAGCGGTCTGCATTCTGCGGGAAGAAGAACTGAACCTATTGCTCCCCGCCCTCCAACTGGCGCTGCTGAAGCAGGTTGCAGAGGGGAGTCGTGCTCTGGCGGAAGGGCTGGAACAGGGGAGCGTGTCCCAGGAGGCCAGCGAGGCGCTCATCGACGCCATCGGAAGGCTCCATCAGCTGGAGAGCCTGGATTTGGGGGAGGAGCTGGAGCGCCAGTGCGCCACCGACCAGGTGCTCCGGCAGGACGCCATCTATCCGCGCATGGACAGCGCCTCTCGCTTTCGCTACCGGCAGCGGGTCTACGTCCTGGCGAAAAAGCGCAGCCAGACCCGGGAGGACACCGCCCAACAGGCCATCGACACCGCTCAGGCGGAGCAGAAAGATTTGGGGTCGGTGCTCTTCCGTCAGACGCGCCCGGCAGGGGGTGGCTGGTACGTGGCGTCCATCCTGTTCCCGGCGCTGCTGGTCTCCCTGTGGATCAGCTTTTGGCTGGACAGCTGGTGGGGTGGGGTGCTGCTCTTTTTGCCGCTGACGGAGATTTTGAAAAACGCCATCGACTTTGTGGTGACCAAGGTGGTGCCCCCGCGCTACCTCTTCCGCATGGAGCTAAAAGAGGGCGTGCCGGAGGAGGGCAAGACGCTCTGCGTCATCGCGTCCCTGCTCACCGGTGCCGAGTCCGGCCAGGAGCTGGCACAAAAGCTGGAGCGCTACCGCCTCGCCAACCGACAGGCGGGGGAAAACCTCCGCTTCGGCCTGCTGGCCGACCTGCCGGACAGCGGCAAGCCCGTGGGAGCGGAACAGCGGCAGTGGGTGGCCAACGCCCAGGCGGCCATCAAAGCGTTGAACGAACGATACGACGGCGGCTTCTTCCTCTTTTTCCGCTCGCCCACCTACTTGGCTTCCGACGGCCGCTACATGGGCTGGGAGCGGAAACGGGGGGCACTGCTGGAGCTGGCACGGTTCTTGCGTTCCGTCCCCAGCGGATTGCAGCTGCTGGCAGGCGACCGGGACGCCCTGCGGGGCACCAAGTTCATCCTGACTCTGGACAGCGACACCACCTTAAATATCAACGCCGCCAAACGTATGATCGGCACCATGCTCCACCCCATGAACCGCCCCAAGATCGACCCAAAGCGGAAGGTCGTCACCCAGGGGTACGGCATTTTGCAGCCCCGGACAGCGGTGAACCTGATGGAGAGCGGCAAGACCCGTTTCGCCCGGGTGCTGGCAGGGCAGGGAGGCACTGACCCTTACGGCTGTCTGTCCAGCGCGGTCTATCACGACCTGTTCGACCGGGGCAGCTTTACGGGCAAGGGGATCTTGGACGTGGAAGCCTTCCATACCTGCCTGGAAAAGCGGTTCCCGGACAATCGGGTGCTCTCCCACGACCTGTTGGAGGGCGCCTACCTCCACGCCGGGTTCCTCAGCGACGTAGAGCTGACCGACGGCTTCCCCACCCGGTGCAGCAGCTATTACAAACGGCTCCACCGGTGGGTGCGGGGGGATTGGCAGGCGTCGCCGTGGCTGTTCCACACGGTCAAGACTGCCACCGGGGAGACGGAAGCCAACCCGCTGCCCATGCTGGACCGTTGGAAATTATTCGATAACCTCCGGCGCTCTCTGGTGCCGGTGTTCCTCACGGCGGCATTGCTAGTGGGGGTCTGCTGTTCCAGTGCCATGTGCCTGGCAGGCGGCATCGTCGCCCTGGTGGCCATCCTGTCCTCGGTGCTCTTAGGCGGCGTGGAAGCCCTGTGCGGGCGCGGCATCATCCGCCGGCGGTTCCACTCGGTGCTGGTGGCGGGGTTCGCCGGGACGGTGGTGCGGACGGCGGTGGAGTTCTTGCTGCTGCCGGTACAGGCGTGGGTGTGCCTGTCGGCGGCTTGCACGGCGCTGTGGCGGATGCTGGTGAGCAAGGAAAAGCTGCTGGAGTGGGTGACGGCGGCACAGAGTGAGCGGAGTGTCCAAACGGTGCCCTGGCGGCTCATCCTGCCCGGTGCGGTGGCTGGCGTCATCACCATCGGCTGGCAGACCATCCGGCTGGGGAGCTTTTTGGGGCTGCTGTGGCTGTTCTCGCCCCTGCTCATCGCCTGGTTAGACCGTCCTGTGCCCCAGCGTCCCACCGTCCGGGCGCGTGACCAAGGATTTTTGCTCCACGAGGCGGAGCACATCTGGCGCTACTTTGCGGAACAGCTGACAGCGGAGCACCACTACCTCCCGCCGGACAACATCCAGCAGTTCCCCACCTACGAAGTGGCTGACCGAACCTCGCCAACCAACATCGGCATGGCACTGCTCAGCTGCCTGGCGGCCTGGGAGTTGGGATTGGCAGAGGAAGAACAGGTGACGCCGCTGCTGGGGCATATGCTGGACAGTATCGAAAAATTGCCCAAGTGGCGGGGGCATCTTTATAATTGGTATCACATCAAGACCGCCCAGCCCTTAGCCCCCATCTTCGTCTCCACCGTGGACAGCGGCAACCTGTGCGCCTGCCTCATCGCCCTGTCCCAGGGGCTGCGGGAGAAGGGTTATCCAGAGTTGGCGGAACAAGCCCAAGCGCTGGCCGACGCCATGGAGTTTCGTCCCCTGTACGATGACCAACGGAAGCTGTTCTATATCGGCTACGACTGCGAAAATCAAGAATTTACGCCAGGACGCTACGACCTGATGGCCAGCGAAGCCCGTTTGGCCAGCTACGTGGCGGTGGCCAGGGGGGACGTGCCGGTGGAGCACTGGGCGAGCCTGAACCGGAGCCTAGTGGGGCGGCGGCAGTACTGCGGGATGGTGTCCTGGACGGGCACCATGTTTGAATACTTCATGCCCCAGCTCCTCCTGCCCGCCCCGGTGGGGTCGCTGCTCTACGAGACACTCTGTTTCGCCGTCTGCGCCCAGATGGATTGGGGTGCGGCACGGGGCATCCCGTGGGGAGTGTCCGAGTCCGCTTACGCTGTTCTGGATGGGGGCGATCACTACCGGTACAAAGCACACGGCATCCCGGCGTTGGCCATGAAGCGGGAAGTGCAGACCGACCGGGTCATCGCCCCCTACGCCGCCTGGCTCACTCTGTCCCTGGTGCCCCGAGCGGTGGTGCGCGACCTGAAACAGCTGCGCAATCTGGGTGCTGCCGGACGCTACGGTCTGTTCGAAGCGGTGGATTTCACCCCAGAGCGCTGCCCGACCCCCAGACAGGGGACGCCGGTGCAGAGCTGGATGGCTCATCACTTGGGGATGAGCCTCATCGCCATCTGCAACGCCCTCACCGACCAAAAGCTCATCCGAGATTTTATGTCGGAACCGGCCATGGGCGCGTATCGGGAGCTGTTGGAGGAAAAGATCCCGGTGGCGGCACCGGTATTGGAACGGACATGGAACAAACAGGAAAGGCGGAGGATGATGACAAACAAGCAATGGGAAGAAACCGGCACCGGCACCTGCGCCGCTCGGCCAGCCTGCCACCTGCTCTCCAACGGGCGCTATTCCGTCCTGGTCACCAGCGGCGGCGGAGGCTGGTCTCAGTGGGGGAGCACCCGCTTGACCCACGAGCTGGACGGGGTGGCGGTGCTGCTGCGGCGAAAGGATACCTTGTACCCTATTTTCCCCGCCGGGGACAGTGACGGGATTCAGTGGCGTTTCCAGGACGACCGGGCCAGCTTCACCGTCCAGGGGGCGTTCTTTAACGTAAAGGAGACAGTCTGCGTCAGCGGTGCCCACGATGGGGAGCTGCGTCAGTTCCAGGTGCAGCTAGAGGAACCGGGGGAGGACACCGAACTCATCCTCTATTTCCAGCCCGTCCTCACCGACCAGCGCAGCTACCTGGCTCACCCGGCCTTCTCCAACCTGTCCATCGTCACCGCCGGTCAGGAGAACAGCGTGCTTTTGCGCAAGCTCAACGGCGACACGGAAGATCGGGTGCTCGCGGTGCGCTGGAACGCCAAACGCACCCAGTGGACGACCAACCGCATCCACGCCCTCAACGAGACCCGCTACGGCGGCCCCAGAGCGGGCATCGTCCTTCAGCCCTGCCTGTGCCTTCACGTGCCGGTGGAGCAGACCACCTTGCGTTTCCAGCTGGCCATGACCTATGAGCCGGTGCAGAAGAGCAAGCAGGCTACCGCCAACGTCCTCACCAGCGGCGTCAGCGGCGCGTCCGACTTCACCGGCGACCTGCTCCGCCAGGCGTCCCAGCAGACACAGCGGCAGATGAGCCTGTCCCACACCTTATCCCGCCTGCTCCTGCCCGACCACCGACCGGACTGCGCCCACGCCAAGGGGCAGGAATCCCTGTGGCCCTTTGGCATCTCCGGCGACGACCCCATCTTGGCGGCGCAGCTGGATAAAAACCAGTTGGAGTGGGGCGTCTGGCTGGCGGCACAGCACCAGGTGCTGACCCGGTTGGGGTTCCGCTATGACCTGGTGTGCGTGACCACGCCGGACACCGCTCAGGCATTGCGGGAGCTGCTGGAAAAGCGGAACATTCCGACAGCCGAGGACGCCCGGGGCGGCCTGCATCTCATCGACCGGGAGCGACCCAACGTGGCGGACATCTTGGCCTACGCCGACCTGGTCTTGGACGGCACGGAGCAGTGGAGCTGGCCGAAGCCGCAGGAGGGAACGGGCTGCGTCGGGCAGACCATCCCACAGAGCAAGGAAGCGCCGGAGTGGCATTGGTCAGAGGACGGGTTCCACCTGGAAATGCACGGCGGCCTGCTGCCCTTGCGGTGGAGTCACGTGCTGGCCAATGCACAATTTGGCTGGCTGGCGGACGAGGCGGGCACCGGCCACCTGTGGTACGGCAACGCCCACGAGAACCGCATCACCCCGTGGCAGAACGACCCGCTGGCCGACCAGGGGGCGGAACGGCTGCTTTTGGTGCGGAAACAGGAGGAAAATAGCCTCTTTGCCGCCCGAGACGGCTTGGAGACGAACATCACCTACGGCGGTGGATACGCCGTCTGGGAAAAACAGCTCAGCTCCGTCCACACCATCTTGACCGCCTTCGTGCCGGTGGACATCCCGGCACGGGTGTTCCTGTTGAAGGTGTCCGGGGGCAAAAATCTGAAGCTGCGCTGGCAGGTCACCGCCCGCCTGTCCGACCGACAGGAGCACAACCGGTTCGTCCAGTGCCAGGCGGGCCCCAACGGCATGCACCTGCGCAACCCAGTCAACACCAGCTACCCCAATCAGACCGCCCTCTTCGCTCTCTCCCAACCCTGTAAGGTCTCCGGCGACAACCCCTATCAGCTGGAGTGCGACCTGCCGGAAACTTTGGTGCTGGTGGCTGGCGTGTACCAGACGGAGGCGGAGCGGGAGAAGCTGGAACACCTGTTGCAGCCGGACGCGGCGGAACGGGCGCTGAACGAGGCCAAACAGTGGTGGCACACCCAGACGTCCCCCATGGAGCTCCAGACCCCGGAACCGGCGCTGAACCACTATATCAACCGCTGGGCCCTGTACCAGACCATCGCCTGTCGCCTCTTCGCCCGGGCGGGGCTGTACCAGTGCGGCGGTGGCTACGGCTTCCGGGATCAGCTCCAGGACGTGGGGGCCCTCATCCCCACCTCGCCGGCGCTGGCACGGGAGCAGATCCTGCGCTGCTGCGCCCATCAGTTTGAGGAAGGGGACGTACAGCACTGGTGGCACCCGGAGGGGACGGGACAACCGGAACGCGGGGTGCGCACCCGCATCACCGACGACCTGCTGTGGCTGCCCTATACGGTGAGCCGCTGGACGGAGGTCTGGGGGCTGGATGGGTTGTTGGAGGAACCGGTGTCCTACCTGCGTTCGCCTGTCCTGGCGAAAGAAGAGCTGGAACGCTACGAACGGCCAGCGCGTTCGGAGCGGTCGGAGACCGTCTACCAGCACTGCACCCGTGCCATCGAGTGCGTCCTAGCCCGTGGGGTAGGGGAGCACGGCCTGTGTCGGATGGGCACCGGCGACTGGAACGACGGCATGAACCACATCGGCGCAAAGGGCTGGGGGGAGAGCGTGTGGCTGACCTGGTTCTTCGGGCTGGTGCTGGAGCGTTGGAGCGCGGTGGCACAGCGCTGCGGTGACCGGGAAGCGGCGGAGCGGTATCAGCGGCTATCCAAACACTTCGTCCAGCAGGCGCAGGGCGCTTGGGACGGCAAGTGGTACCTGCGGGGCTATGACGATGAGGGGAAGCCCTTCGGCAGCGATGGCAATGCCGAGTGTGCCCTGGACTCCGTGGCACAGAGCTTCGCCGCCTTCGCCCCGGACAGCGACCCCGACCGTGCCCGGCAGGCGGTGGCCTCTGCCCTGGAACAGCTCTGGGACAGACAAGCCCAGACCGCAGCCCTGCTCACCCCGCCCTTCCACGGCCTCACCGACCCAGGTTATATCCGCAACTACCCCCCAGGCGTCCGGGAGAACGGTGGGCAGTACACCCACGGCGCCATCTGGCTGGCCGCTGCCTGCTACCGGACGGGACAGGACGCGGAAGGCCATCAACTGCTCCTGGACCTGCTCCCCGAACGCCACGACCCCACCCGCTACCTGGCAGAGCCTTACGTGCTGGCCGGGGACGTCTGCACGGCCTATCAGCAGGAGGGCCGAGGGGGCTGGAGCTGGTACACCGGCGCGGCAGGCTGGTACTATCGGGTGGTGCAGGAGGAACTGTTGGGGTTGTCCCTGCAGGAGGGCATCCTGACCATCCATCCCCATTTGCCGCCCAGCTGGAACCAGTGCCGCGTGATCTGGCGGGTGCTAAACGTAGAGTTGGACATCGAGCTGGTGCGTGGCGTGTGGACGGGGATATTCCTGGATGACGTCCCGGCCAACGACACCATCGACTGCCGGCAGCTGGAGGGGAAGCATCACATCCGTGTGGTGCTGGCAGAAGGTACGCATTAGGAAAGATGAACCTTGTTTTATGGGGGTCAGCACGGTATAATAGGGACAAAACGACCAGTTTGAACAGGAGGTGACCGGTATGGACAGACCCTATCGGATCGAGATCATGCCCGGTGTGTGGCTGACGGCCATACAGAGCCGGAAATTCAAGAGCAGCTATTGGTCGCTCCGCCTGCTGACCCCTTTGACCCAGGAGACGGCCGCCATGAACGCCGTCCTCCCCCGTGTCCTCCGGCGTGGCACAGCCAGCTGCCCGGATCAGGAACAGCTGGCGGCGGCGTTGGATGAGATGTACGGCGGCGCCATCGAACCGCTGGTGAGCCGGCGGGGCGAGTGCCACGTGTTCGGCTTTGTGGCCAGCTTCCTGGACGACGGCCTGGTGCCCGACGAGACGCCCCTGTTAGACCAGGCGGCGCAGCTGCTGGGGGAACTGCTCCTGCAGCCGGCCACCCGGAACGGACGCTTGAAGAGCGAGTACGTGGACGGCGAGCGGGACAACCTGGTGGCGGAGATCAAGAGCCTGCTCAACGATAAGCGCAGCTATGCCAACAACCGGCTCATTGAGGAGATGTGTGCCGACGAGCCTTTCCACATCAACCGCCTGGGCGGTTTGGAACAGGCGGAAAAGCTCAACGTGACCAAGCTCAACCGGTACTACCGGGAGGTGCTGGCCACGGCGCGGATGGAAGTGTATTATTGCGGTTCCGCCGACCCCCAGCAGGTGGAATTGGCCTGGCGGGAGGCGCTGATGGACCTGCCGCGGCATGAGATATTGGAGCTGCCCGAGACCATCATCCGGATGCCGGAAGGGGAGAAGCAGGTGACCGACCACCTGGACGTGACCCAGGGCAAGCTGGTTCTGGGCTTCCGCACCGGCATCACCGCCACCAGCGTGGATTACCCGGCGCTGATGGTGGCCAACGCCATCTTCGGCGGCACGGCCACGTCCAAGCTCTTCCTCCACGTGCGAGAGGAGCTGTCCCTGTGCTATTATGTCAACTCCAGCCTGGACAAGTGGAAAGGGCTCATGATCGTCCAAGCCGGGGCGGAATTTGACCATCTGGAGCGGGTGAAGACCGAGGTGCTCCATCAGTTGGAGCTGGTTCAGGCGGGCGAGTTCACCCAGGAGGAGCTGGAGGCGGCCAAGCGGTCGCTCATCGCCACCTATTGCTCCATTTTGGACGTGCCCAGCCAGCTGGAGGACTTCCAGTTCGGCCAGAACCTGGCGGGCTTGACCTTCGGGCCGGATGAGTTGGCGGAAATCATCCGGGTCATCGACGCTCAGCAGGTGGTGGACGCCGCCCAGCGTATCCAGCTGGACACCAGCTATTACCTGATGGGGCCGGAAGGCGGAGAGGAGGATGCCCAGTGAAACGAGTACAGTTCCCCAGATTGGGCGAGGTCTGCTATGAGACCGTCCTGGACAACGGCCTGAAGATTCAGGTTGTCCCCCGCCCAGGCTACCTGAAATCCTACGCCTTCTTCGCCACCAGCTACGGCGGCATGAACGTCCGCTTCCGCAAGGACGGCGTGTGGCAGGAGACCCCGTCTGGGGTGGCGCATTTTTTGGAACACAAGATGTTCGACACCAAGGAGGGCAACGCCCTGCAAAAGCTCACCGCCAACGGCGCCTCTGCCAACGCCTTCACGGCAGCGGCCATGACGGCCTATTATTTCGACTGCACCGAGCGGTTCGAGGAGAACCTGCGTACCCTGCTCTCCTTCGTCTCCCAGGGCTATTTCACCCAGGAGAGCGTGGACAAGGAACAGGGCATCATCGGGCAGGAGATCCAGATGATAGAGGACGACCCCACCTGGCGGATGTATCAAAACCTCCAGCGGGCGTTGTACCAGAACCACCCCCTGCGCATCCCCCTGGCGGGGAGCCGGGAGTCCATCTCCCACATCACTGCCAAAACCCTCTACCAGTGCCACAACGCCTTTTACCAGCCCAGCAACATGGCTCTGTGCGTCATCGGCGACGTGGAACCGGAGCGGGTGGCGCAGATCGCCCGTCTGCTGCTGCCGGAGGAACGGCAGGAGGTAGCGGAAAAGGACTGGGGCGAGGCGGAACCGGAGACTCCGGCGGAGACGGAGTGCATGGAGGAGATGGCGGTCTCGTCCACCAACTTCATGCTGGGCTTCAAGTGCCCGCCCCACCCGGACGGCGAGGAGAACCTGCGTCTGGAGCTGCTGGGCGACCTGGCGGGCGACCTGCTCATCGGCGAGTCCAGCCCCCTGTACGCCAAGCTCTACCATCAGGGTCTCATCGACAAAGGCTTCTTCGTCAGCTACGACAACAGCCCCAAAGCGGCCTTCCTGGCCATGGGCAGCGAGAGCAAGGACCCCTGGGCCGTGCGTCAGGCGGTGCTGGAGGAAGGGGAACGGCTGAGCCGGGAGGGCATCGACCCGGCCTTCTTCCGCCGCAGCAAAAAGGCTGCCTACGGCAGCCGGGTGCGCTCCCTCAACTCCATGGATCACGCCGGTCGGATGCTGGCGGCCTGGGCGCTGGAAGGGTGTCACTACTATCGGTTTGCCGACCTGTATGACACCATCACCTTGGAGGACGTGCAGACCTTCCTGACCCGTTGCGTTCAGGAGCCCTACGCCGCGATGTCCGTGGTGAAGCCGAAGGAGGGGACGACATGAATCCCATCACCTTCCCCGGCCTGGGGCTGACCTTCCACATCCAGCGGGTGGCCTTTCAGATTTTCGGCAAGGACATCTACTGGTACGGCATCATCATCGCCGCCGGCTTCCTGCTGGCCGCTGCCTTTTGCAGTTGGCGGGCACGGGATTTCGGCATCAAAAAAGACGACTTCCTGGATATGCTCCTGTGGGGGCTGCCCATCGGCATCCTCTGTGCCCGTATTTATTATGTCATCTTCTACCTGTCCCTCTACCGGGATGCTCAGGGGAACTTCCAGTGGGGCGAGGCCGTTGCCATCTGGGACGGCGGTCTGGCCATCTATGGCGGCGTCATCGGCGGTATCCTGACCTGTCTGGTGGTGTGCAAGTGCAAAAAGCTGCCCTTCCTGGCCATGGCCGACCTGTCTGTCATGGGCTTGTTCATCGGCCAGATCATGGGTCGCTGGGGCAACTTCGTCAATCAGGAAGCCTACGGCGGCGCCTGCGACCTGCCCTGGCGGATGGGGCTCATCGTAGACGGTCAGCTCATCACTGTCCACCCCACCTTCCTGTACGAATCCCTGTGGAATCTCATCGGACTGTGCCTGCTGGTGTTTGTGGTACGGCGGGTGCGTCGGTTCGACGGGGAGATGTTCCTGTGCTACCTGGGCTGGTACGGCCTGGGACGGTTCTGGATCGAGGGGCTGCGGACGGACAGCTTGTACCTGTTCGGCACGGGCATCCGAGTGTCCCAGCTGGTGGCGCTGGTGTCGGTGTTGGTGGCGGTGGTGCTGCTGGTGCGGATGCTGGTGTTCGTGAAGCCGGACCCCCAGAAGATGTGGGTACATCGCGTAACAGAAAACAATCAAGCCAAATAGAGGAGAAATCATATGGCAATCATCATTGACGGAAAGGCCCTGGCGGCCAAGTGCAAGGAAGAAGTGCGGACGGCAGTGGACGCTATGGCGCGCAAGCCTGGCCTGGCGGTCATTTTGGTGGGAGAGAATCCCGCCTCTCAGGTGTACGTAAGGAACAAGCAGAAGGACTGCCAGGAGTGCGGCATCCACAGCGAGGAGTTCGTCCTGCCCGCCGACTACGGCCAGCCCGCCCTGCTGACCCTCATCGCCGAGCTGAACCAGCGGGAGGACATCGACGGCATCCTGTGCCAGCTGCCCCTGCCGGAGGGCTACGGCTACGACGAGGAGGCCGTCCTGCTGGCCATCGACCCCAGCAAGGACGTGGACGCCTTCCACCCCTACAACGTGGGGAAGATCATGATCGGCGACCCCAGCTTTCTGCCCTGCACCCCGGCGGGGGTCATGAAGATGCTGGACGAGTATCACATCGACGTGGACGGCAAGCACTGCGTGGTGGTAGGTCGGAGCAACATCGTGGGCAAGCCCATGGCTATGCTCCTCCTCCACCGGAACGGCACCGTCACCATCTGCCACAGCCACACCCCCGACCTGGCCGCTGTGACCCGTCAGGCGGACATCTTGGTCTCCGCCGTAGGCAAGCGTAACACCATCACCGCTGACATGGTGAAGGAGGGCGCTGTGGTCATCGACGTGGCCATGAACCGCAACGAACAGGGCAAGCTCTGCGGCGACGTGGATTTCGCTGAGGTGGAGAAGATCGCCTCCTACATCACCCCCGTCCCCGGCGGCTGCGGCCCCATGACCCGCGCCATTCTGATGGAGAACACCCTCCACGCAGCAGTGGCACACGGGAAGTAAACGCATACAAAAAACGCCCCTGGTCAATGACCAGGGGCGTTGTCAGTTAAAAGAGCAGAGCCTGCGCCTTTTCATAGTCGTCGCGGTGGACGTAGATGCCATATTCGTAGGCGTAGTCCGCATCCACGTTGGGCACACCGTGGCTCCGTCCGGCGGTAAAGGTCCGGTTGCGTTTGTTGCGGACGATGTGTTCGATACCGGCTCCGTCCAGCTTTTCTCTGAGCTGGTTTAACCGGTTCATGTCATGGGCGACGGTCACTTCTCGTCGGTTCAAGAGGGAGATCATCCTAGGCTCCTTTCTGTCTGTGTTGGTTTCCTCACTTCCATTCTAGGGGAAGTCAGGAAGAAAGTCAATCGAAAAACGCTCTGACAAAAGCCAGAGCGTTTTTTAGTCTCACAGAGTTCCGTCATCTTGGATGACGGAATAAATTGAAATCTGAAAAAACTGGCGGCGTGTACGTCAGTTTTTTCTCTTCTCAGACGGGTAAGTGCCGCAGCGTTAAGCAAAATGTGCCGGGGGCACATTTTGTAGCGTAGGCGCCACCTGTTTTACAGGTGGCGAACCTCCCGGCGCAGTGAGTGCATGCACCCGGCTGCAACCTCGCTAAAATGCTTGCATTTTAGCGAAGTCCTTATCCGAGGACGTAGACGGTACACATCCGGCGTCCAAAGGAGTAGCACTGAGACAGGGTGTTGAAATACAGGTCAATGGAATTGCCCTTGATACCGCCGCCGCAGTCGCCAGCCACAGCGATGCCATAGAGCATGGAACCGTTGGTGGTCTGGATGTACATCCGGCTGCCATAGGGGATGACCCGGGGGTCAACGGCGATGACGCCAACTGCTGCCTTCCGACCGGTGGCAGTACGAGCACCGGCGTGGGCGGTGTACGCGGTGGCGGAGCAGGTGAGCTTTCTGCGGACAGAATAGGTGCTGCCGGAGACGGTGGTGATGGTGCCCTTCTCGTCGTCGATGTTGGTGATATAGTCACGAGACTGGCTCAGGCCGCTCAAGGCAGGGGCGGGGACGCGGGTGCCGTAAGAGGTGACCTGGGTGACCGGCTGGGTGGTCTTGGTCTTGACCAGCTTAGACGTGGGCTTTGCGCCGTCGATGGACGTGAGCTTGTAGGTGTAGACGGTGGAGCCGTTCTTACCGGCGGTGGTCACCGCTTCGGTGCCCTTTGCCATGTTGGGGTTGGCCTGACGGGTCTTGGAGTAGGGGATGGACTCGGTCTTCTTCTTGTAGGTGATCTTCACCCGGTTGATGACGATGGAGTCCCCGCTCTTCACGGCGGCGCCGGTCTTCTTGGAGATCAGGTCGTGCTTGCCCAACTGGATGTTCAGGCGGTCGAGCACCTGACCGACGGTCTCGCCTTCGTCGGTGAGGATGGAGACGGAGGCGCCGTCACAGGTGACGGTGACATACTGCTTGTGGGTGACGGAGATCTGCACGGTGTCCGTCTGTTTATCTTCCTTTGCGTCCACGCAGTCGCTGGCGGACAGCTCCAAGCCAGCCTGGTTGAACACATCTTCCATCTGATCGGAATCGCTCTCCACAGTGTAGGTGTTGTCGTCCAGAGTGATCTCATAGACGGTCTTGGCCTTTTCCATACGCGCAAACAGTAAGACAAGACCCACGATCAACACCATTGCCAAGCCTACGCGGAGCATGATCTTCAGCGGTCGGTTCTGGGCTGTGGTTCGAAAATGACTCATCAAATTCCTCCTAAAATCAATCGGCGGCAGGCATAAAAAAATCGGTAGTAACCGATTGTTATTTTTGTAACCGCAACGCTTATTGTACCTGAATTATACCGCAACTTTGCCCAAAAGTCAAGTATTTCAAATAAAACGAGAAAGAACGGGGCGGACAGGCCCAAATTTGTGAAAATTGCAGCGGAAAAAAAGATGAAGTATTTCCGAAACTTAGCGACAATCGTAACAAATAGTAACAAGAATCCGGGGGAAAAGTGACGGATTTGAAACCAGTGTTTCGAGGGGGAATTTTCAAGAGTTGACGGGGGATAGGCGGGTATTTTACAATAGAGGAGAGAAAAACAAAGGAGGAAATGATTCCCATGGAGATCGAACGGAAATTTTGGATCGACACCCTCCCGGACCTGCCGGAGGAGCGTCGGAGCGACGTGTATCAGGGCTACCTGTGCACCGAGCCGGTGGAGCTGCGCATCCGCAAACGGGTAGAGGCAGGCGGCGAGATGATGTACCAGCTCTGCGTCAAGAGCATCGGAAAATTGTCCCGCCACGAGGTGGAGACCGAGCTGAGCCGGGAGCAGTTTGAAGAGCTGGAAAGCATGCTGGACAAGCCCCTCATCCACAAGGAATTCCACGCCTATCGTCTCAGCGACGGACACCTGCTGGAGTGCTCTATTGTGGACGGCGGGGTGTTCTCTTACGCCGAGGTGGAGTTCGAATCCGAGGCGGACGCCCTGGCCTGGACACCCCTGGACTGCCTGGGGAAGGAGACTACTTACGAGCAGGGCGTGAGCATGAGAGATTACTGGAAGAGTAGGTAAAAAGAGGGGACGAGCAGACAAATTGACCTGTATTCTACTCTCTAAACGGAAGAAATTATGAATTTTGACAAGGAATGTTTCTATAGGCATTGAAACTTTTGTAAAAGTGTGGTACACTATACAGCGTACTTGTCACTCTCGATGCGGGAAAGCGAGAGTGACATCTTATTCTAGCGCGCGCTTTTACAGTGAAAAGCGCAAATGCTTAAAATCGTTTAGGGAGAGAAAAAATGGATAACAAACTGGAAAAGAAATATGGCTTATTTACCGCCATATGCCTGGTCGTCGGCATCGTCATTGGTTCCGGCGTGTTCTTCAAGGCACAGACAATCCTGCAGAAGACCAACGGCGATATGCCCCTGGGCATCGCTGCCTGGGCCATCGGCGGCCTCATCATGATCGTCTGCATCCTGGCCTTTGCCAACATGGCACAGAAGTATGAGAAGGTCAACGGCGTCGTGGACTACGCAGAAGCCCTGGTGGGCCCCAAGTACGGCTACTACATGGGCTGGTTCATGACCACCATCTACTACCCCTCCATGACCTCGGTCCTGGCCTGGCTCAGCGCCCGCTATACCCTGGTCTTCATCAACTCCGTCAACCCTGACTTTACCATGATCATCCCCGCATCCGAGGGCGGCTGCATCATCGGCCCGGAATGTATGGCACTGACCATGTTCTTCCTCTGCTGCGCTTATGTCATCAACGCCCTGTCCCCCAAGCTGGCAGGCAAGATCCAGACCACCACCACCGTCATCAAGCTCATCCCGCTGGCACTGATGGCAGTCGTCGGCATCATCTACGGCCTGATGAACGGCATGACCGCTGCAAACTTTACAACTATGGCAAATGTAGGCGACGCCGCCTCCAGCACCCCCCTGCTGGCCGCTGTCTGCGCCACCTCCTTCGCCTATGAGGGCTGGATCATCGCCACCGCCATCAACGCCGAGCTGAAGGATTCCAAGAAGAACCTGCCCCGCGCTCTGGTCATCGGCGGCATCATCATCATCGCTGTCTACATCGCCTATTATGTTGGCGTCGCCGGCGGCGCCACCAACCAGGAGCTCATCGACAACGGCGCTACCGTGGCCTTTGTCAACATCTTCGGCAACGTCCTGGGCAACATCCTCAACCTGTTCATCGCCATCTCCTGCATGGGCACCATGAACGGCCTCATGCTGGGCTGCTGCCGTGGTATGTACTCCGTGGCCGCCCGAAAGGAAGGCCCTTGCCCCGATGTGTTCGGTCAGGTGGATAAGGCTACCAACCTGCCCAACAACTCCGCTGTGTTCGGCCTGTTCGTCTGCGCCGCTTGGGGTCTGTACTTCTTCCTGGCCAACCTGGCCAACTCCCCCCTGGTGGGCAAGTTCGTCTTCGACTCTTCTGAGATTCCCATCGTCACCATCTATGCCATGTACCTGCCCATCTTCGTCATGTGGATCAAGAAGGCCAAGGACGAGAGCTTTGGCAGACGGTTCATCGTACCCATCCTGGCCATCTGCGGCGCGTCCTTCATGGTCTTCGCCTGCATCATCGGCCACAAGTTCGCCAACGTCTATTACCTGATCGTCTTCGCGGTCATCATGGCCATCGGCGGCATCTTCCGGAAGAGCAAGAAGGGCGCTGCGGTGTGATCTTGACCCGCTGACACAGCACAGGACCCATCTTCAAGTTCAAACGATCCAAAGGCACGAGTGTTTTCGCACTCGTGCCTTTTTCTATATGGGAAGGAGGGGAATACAAAGGAAGGTCTGCCTCGCAGAGTTCCGGCACTCCTCCGGTAGGTTCTCCGCCTGTAAAACAGGCGGAGCCTACGCTACCAAATGTGCCCCCGGCACATTTGGCTTAGCGCTGCGGCATGCACCCGGCTGCACACTTCCCCAAATGCCTGCATTTGGGGAAATATTTGCATACCACAGGACATGCCGTCATAGGATGTGGCAAGATTGTGAGGCGAGAACCATGGCAGAACACCATACCCCCTTCGCACTGGCCGCCCAGTGCTTTCCACCCACTCTGCGCGACCTGCTCCACGCCCTCCCAGCGTCCCAGCAGGCCACGGCGGAAGAGCTGCGCCTGCGTGCCGGGTCGGGGCTGCGGGTGGTGGATGAGACCGGTCGGGAACAGCTGGTGCCAGGCACCCAATGGGTGACCCAGCGGGAGCTGCAGGACGTGATCGAGATCGCCACCCACGCCTCCTTCCACAACGCCATGGAACCCCTCTGCCGGGGCTACCTGCCCCTGCCGGGGGGCAACCGCTTGGGCGTGGCCGGTTCCGCCCTGTCCCAGGGGGGACGCATCCGGCAGTTCCGGAGCCTGTCCGCGCTCTCCATCCGTATTGCCCATGACATCCCCGGCGTAGCGGAACCAGTGGCCAAACTGCTGACCGAACAGGGGCTGACCCAGGCCAGCTGTCTCATCCTAGCCCCACCGGGCATGGGCAAGACCACCCTCCTGCGGGACCTCATCCGCATCTACAGTGACCAGTGGCACCTGCGGGTGGGGGTGGCGGACGAGCGCGGGGAGATCGCCGCCCTGCACCAGGGGATCCCTCAGTTCTACCTGGGCGCCACCGTGGACGTGATGGAGGGCTGCGGCAAGAGCGAGGCGGGCATCCTGCTGCTGCGGAGCATGAACCCCCAGGTCATCGCCATGGACGAGGTGACCAGCCCCGAAGACGTAGCCGCCCTCTCCGTCATCGCCCACTGCGGCACGGCGGTGCTGGCCACCGCCCACGGACGGTCGATGGCAGAGCTGTGCCGGCGGCCGCTGTATCAGACCCTGTTGGAACAGCGGTTGTTCCAGGCGGTGGTCACCATCACCCGCACCCAGGGGAAGCGGCAGTACACCGTGGAGGCGCTGCCATGTTAAGAGGATTGGGCATGGCCTGCGTGCTGATGGGCGCAGTGGCGTTGGGGGTCCAGTGCGTCCGGAGGCGGCAGTTGGAGCAAGCCCAGCTGCGGCAGTTCTTCACCGCATTTTACGGGATGGAACGGGAGCTGCGCTGTCGCAGTCCGGATCTGGCGGAGCTGCTGGAACAGGCGTCCTGTCAGACCGGTGGGATGGTGCGGCAGTTCTTCCAAGCCTGTCAGGCGGCGCTCTGTCAGTTGGATGCTCGCGCTTTTGACACCATTTGGGCGGAACAGCTGACCCAAGCCCCCTTCCAGCTGAATCCCAACGCCCGAGAAGCCATCCGGACGGTGGGCACCGTGCTGGGACGCTACGACACGGACACCCAGTGCCGCGCCCTCCGGTACGCAGGGGAGACGCTGGAGGCCATGTGGAAGACGGGGGAGACGACCCTACGAAAGCGGAATCAACTATCGATGACATTGAGCGTGGCAGGCGGCCTGTTGGTGTTGGTGCTGGCCTGCTGAGCTGGTGGGAGAACGTACATGGATGTGAATTTGATTTTCAAGATAGCGGCCATCGGCATCCTGGTCTCGGTGCTCAACCAAGTCCTCACCCGCTCCGGGCGAGAGGAGCAGGCGACCATGGTGACGTTGGCGGGGCTGGTGGTGGTTCTGATGATGATCGTCCAGCAGATCAGCGCCCTGTTCGAGCTGGTCAAGACCCTCTTTGACCTGTAAATGGAGCAGATGATACCCGTGGCCGCCACGGCTCTGTTGGGTGGCCTCATCGCCGTGTTCTTGAAGCGGGAGGCGGGGGAGATCTCCCTATTGCTGAGCATCGCCACCACCGTTCTGCTCCTGGTGCTGGTGGGCTCGGCGGCGGTGGAGATCTTGAGCCTCCTCCGGAGCCTGGCGCAACAGGCCAGCATCTCCGACGCCCTGCTCACCCCCATGCTGAAGGTGCTGGGCATCGAGGTGGTGACCAACCTGGCCGCCCACATTTGCAAGGACGCCGGGGAGGGGGGCATCGCCTCTACCGTGGAACTGGCTGGCGCTATCTGTGCCCTGTACGCCTCCATTCCCGTCATCCAGGCGGTGCTGATCTTGATCGAGGAGTTGCTGTAACTGTGAGATGGAAACCAATGATACTGCTGGTCGCCCTGACCTTGGCTCTGACCGGCTGCGTCCTGCCCACCCAGGCGGTGGACTTGGAGGGGCAGCTGTGGGAGCAGATGGACACCAGCGCCTTAGAGGACGCGGCGGAGGGGACGTTCTCGGTGAAAGAGGGAACCAACCTGCAAAAGGGCTTAGGGGTGCTGGCGTCCCAGGCGTCGGAGCAGGTGGACGCGGTGTTGCACAGCGCCTTCCGGAGCGCCGGATTCATGCTCCTGGTGGTGCTCTTCTGCGGCATGGGCAATACCCTGTTCCAGTCCGGCCAGAGCGCCATGACCCGCACGGCGGATCTCATCGGTGTCACCGTCATCACCCTGGTGGCGGTGTCGGACACGGCGTCCATGCTGGGGCTGGGACGGGAGGCCATCGGCCAGATCGACGCCTTCTCCAAGGTGCTCATCCCCACCATGGCCACCGCCACCGCCGCCTGCGGTTCGGTCACCGGCGCGGTCGCACGCCAGGCGGCCACCCTGCTCTTTTCCGACCTGCTCATCACCCTCATCAACCGGGTCCTCATCCCGGTGGTCTACCTGTACATCGCCGTCACCGCGGCCACCGCCGCCTTGGGCAGCAAAGGCATCGCCGCCATCGCAGGGTTCATGAAAAAGGGGGTGAAGGGTGCCATGACCGCCATCCTGCTGGTGTTTACCGGCTACCTGACCCTCAGCGGAGCCGCCGCCGGCGCAGCGGACGCCACCGCCCTGAAAGCCACCCGCATGGCCATCTCCAGCATGGTGCCTGTGGTGGGCGGCATCCTCTCCGACGCCACCGAGACCGTCCTCACCGGCGCATCCGCCATCCGCAGCGGCATCGGCATCTTCGGCACCCTGGTCATCCTGGGGTTCTGCGTGGTGCCCTTCCTCTACCTGGGGGTGCAGTATCTGGTCTATAAGCTGGTGGCTATGTTGGCGTCCGTCCTGTATCAGGGCGCGATCTCCGATCTCATCGACCAGATCGGCGCCGCTTTCGGCCTGGTGCTGGGGATGCTGGGCAGCTGTGCTCTGTTGGTGCTCATCTCCCTCATCGGCACCATCTCGGTGGCTATGACATGATGGACAGCGTGCGGAATTGGATCCTGGGCGTGGTGGCGGTGGGCCTGCTGGTGTCCCTCTGCCAGAGCCTCAGCCCGGAGGGGAAGACCCAGAAGGTCAGCCGGTTCTGCGGCGGCCTGCTGCTCTTCCTGGCGGTGGTGACGCCCATCGTCCAGTGGGACATCACCGGCACCCTGCAAGCGTTCCAGGACTACTGCGAGAGCCTGACCGTCTCCCAAGAGGAGGTGGCCCAGGCGGGCAGCACGGTGCTGGAGACCCAGGTGTGCCAGCGCACCCAGCAGTATCTGCAAGAGCAGGCTCAGCAGCTGGGGGCGGAGGTGACCGTCCAAGTCACCTGCAAGACCAAAGAGGGCATCCCCGTGCCGGACGCGGTGACGGTCACCGGTACCCTCACCGACGCCCAGCGGCAAAAACTGACCCAGTGCATCCAGGACGGATTCGGGCTGACGGGGGAACAGATCACATACCAGACGAAAGGAACAGGATGAAAGGATTCACGTGGAATAGCAAGGCAGTGCTCCAATTTTTCCAGAAGAACCGCTGGACGGCACTGCTCCTGCTGGTGGGGCTGGCGCTCCTGCTCTGGCCGGCCGGCGGGACGGGGGACAACAGCGTTCCAGCGGCGACGGAGCAGCGGCAGCAGTATGAATACGACCTGGAGGGCCTGGAGGAGAAGCTGGCCAACACCTTGTCCCAGGTGGACGGGGCGGGGAGGACCCAGGTAGTGCTCACCCTGGCCACCACCGGTTCGGTGGAGCTGGCGGAAAACCAGACCAGCAAGGACGGCTCCGTAGAGACCCAGGTGGTCGTGGTGAAACGAGGCTCCAACCAGGAGGACGTGGTGGAGGTGGCCCAGCAGTACCCGGCCTTTTTGGGGGCGCTGGTGGTCAGCGACGGCGGGGGCGACCCCCAGGTGAAGCTGGACCTGCTCCAGGCGGTGAAGGCGTTGACCGGGCTTGGCTCGGATCAAATTTCAATTTGCGAACGATCAGGAGGAAATGAATCATGAAGCTGTGGAAACGCAATGCGGTGGTGGCCGCGATCGTGCTCTTTGTCTGTGTGGCGGTGTATCTGAACTGGTCCTATGACCAGGGGCAGTCGGTCAGCGGTATGGGCTCTGCCACCACCAACGTGACGACGGATCGGAACCTGGGCGAAGCGGCGCTGGTGAACTCGGACGGCGCCCTGGGCTTGGAGGACGGCAGTGCCTCCAGTAGCGCAGCCACCAGCCAGAAGTCGGACAGCAAGACCACCCAGAAGGACGCCAAGGCCACGGACAAGAACGCCAAGACCACTTCCGGCGACTACTTCGCCACCGCCCGCATCAACCGGGAGGAGGCACGGGACAATTCCCTGTCCATCTTGCAAAAGACGGTGAACGATCCCAAGGCCAGCAAGGACGCGGTGGACGCCGCCTCCAAGAGCATCACCGCCATGGCCTCAGCCACCTTGCAGGAGTCCAAGATCGAGAGCCTGGTCACCGCCAAGGGTTACACCGACTGCGTGGCCTTTATCGGAGACAACAGCGTCAGCGTGGTGGTCAAGGCCAAGAACAACGCCCTGAAGGCGTCTGACGTGGCCAAGATCACGGACATCGTGGTAGGGGAGACCAAGTTCAGCGCTGGGGATGTGAAGGTCATCTCGTCCAGTCAGCAGTGATGGGAGACGAGTTTTACCAGGAATGGAATAAGCTAGGAAGAAACGGGATGCTGCCACAGAGCAGCATCCCGTTTTCTCGGTGTCCGCCTTGCAAAACGGGGACAGTTCGCTATAATAGATAAAAACGTGCGCGCAAGGAGGGAGGCGGTCAGATGATCTCGGATGAAGCGGCATACCGGCAGTACCTGGACGGCCAGGAGCAGGCCGCCGACCTGCTGGTGGAGCGCTATGGCGACCCGCTGGTGTACTACCTCCACGGCTATTTGAAGGACCTCCACGAGGCGGAGGATTTGATGATCGAAGCCTTCTCCCAGCTCTTCGCCAAAGCCCGTCCCATCCACGGGACAGGCAGCTTCAAAGCGTACCTCTACAAGACCGCCCGCAACCTGGCCTTGCGCCACAAACGGAAGCACCGCATCCCCTTCCTGCGCCTGGAGGAACTGCCCTTTGAACCACAAAGCGACGGGCTGGCGGACACGGAACTGCTCCGCAGCGAGCGGGATCGGCAGCTGTACGCCGCGTTAGAACAGCTGAAAGCGGAGTATCGGGAGGCGCTGTACCTGGTCTATTTGGAGGACATGAGCTACCGGAGTGCGGCGGCGGTCATGGGGAAGAGCGAGCAGCAGGTGACCAACCTGGTGCATCGGGGCAAGAAGAGCCTGAAAGGGATTTTGGAACGGGAGCGATTTGACCATGCGTACCAATGAAGAACGGGCTCGCCTGATCCGAAAGCGGACGGCGGAGCTGAAACGAGCACAACAGAGACGGAAACAGCGGGTGTGGGACGGCGTCTGTGTGGCGGCGTGCCTGCTGTTGGTGGTGGGTCTGGGCCTTTGGATGCCGGAACGTCTATCCAGTCCCGTGTCCCACAGCCCTGCCGGTACTGCCAGCCTGATGGGCAGCCACGGGGCGTTGGGTTACATCGTCATGGGGCTGCTGTGCTTCTTGCTGGGGGTGTGCGTGACGGTATTGCTGTACCGGATGCGCAGCCACAACAAGCAAAAGGAGGATGACGATGAGCTTTGAGCTGGTGGACAACCTCTTCCAGGTGGTGGTGCTGTTCAGCGCTGCCGTGGTGGCCACCGTCCTATCCGTCCGGCGAAAGGAACGGGGCTGCCTCATCCTGGCCTTCGGCTACGCCTGCTTCGCCATGGGCACCCTCTTCTACGTGCTCTACCTGGCCATCATGGGCACCGTCCCCCAGGTCTTCTATGTCTCCGAGATCTCCTGGCTGGCGGCCTACCTGTTCTTCCTCTCCCTCCAGATCGTGCGGACGGAGGACTTGCACGTGGGATTCCGGTGGCCAGCTGTCCTCTACGCCCTGTTTTTGGGGGTCAGCATCCTGGTCATCCGCATCTTTGGCCCCTCCTGGCTGGTCTGCGGCCTCTTCGCTCTGACCGTGGGCGGGAACGCCTACCTGAGCGGGTGCCGCCTGGGGCAAAAGCCTTCGTTCCGGTGGCTGGACGCCTGTATGCTGGCGGCGCTCACCCTACAGGTCGCCCTGTACCCCATCTCCGGCATCATGAACCAGTTCACCCACTTCAACCTCTATTTCGCCGTGGACTTGGCGCTCACCACATCCTTGGTGGCGCTGCTGCCCCTGCGTTGGAAGGAGGTGACGGCAGGATGACCTACATCGAAAACGTCTTCCTCTGCCTTGCCATCCCCCTCATCCTCTCCCTGTTCTTCACCGAGGGACGGGGACGCCGGTTCACCCTCTTCGTGACCATTGGCATGGGGGTCTGCCTGTTGTCCGCCTATGTGAGCAGCTTTTTCATGGCCTACTACGGCACCAACGCCACCGTGACCGCCATCGAGATCACACCGGCCTGCGAGGAAGTGATGAAGCTGCTGCCGCTGCTACTGTTCTTCCTCATCTTTGAGCCGAAGGCCAAGGAGCTGCCCAGCGTGGCCATCGCCATCGGGGTGGGGTTCGCCACCTTTGAGAACGTCTGCTACCTGGCGGAGAACGGAGCGGCGAACTTCACCTTCCTGCTCATCCGTGGCATCTCTGCCGGCGCACTGCACATCCTGTGCGGTATCTTCACCGGTTTTGGCATCTCCTATATGTTCCGCCGTCGCTGGCTGGCATTGACCGGCACCGTGGGCATCTTAGGCGCCTGCATCGGCTTCCACGCCATCTACAACCTGCTGGTCACCGCCCAGGGACCGTGGAGGACGGCGGGCTACCTGTTCCCGTCCCTGCTCATCACCGGCCTGTTCTTGGCTAAACGGGTGCTGTTAAAACGGAATATCGCACTGGAATGACGTGCTGTAAAAGACCATCCTGGACGTGGGGTGGTCTTTTTTCAACTTTTTTCTCCTTTGGGTGAAAGGATTTGGCGAAAACGGTCTTTTAGATAGTAGAGAGGGGAAGACAGCCCCTGACAGCGCACCGACCGATCAAACAAGGAGAGGAGGGTTGAGATGACCGGGAGAACGGAGATCCGGGCGCGGGAAATACACCGCAGGGTGCGGGAAAAGAGAAGGCGGAGGGAACGGCGCATCCGCTCCAGCCTGACCGGGACGAGCCTGTGCTTACTGGCAGGCATCGTCTGGTTGTTGCAGGGCGTACAGACGCCGGGGGTATCCACCGTCGCGGGCAGCTACAGTGCGGTGCTGCTGCGGGACGGTGCGGGGGCATACATCCTGGTGGGCATCGCCGCTTTCGTGTTGGGAGTGGTGGTGACCATGCTGTGCATCCGGTACAGAGTGAGAAAGGGAAACCCAATGACGATATCAGAAGAAAAGGAGGAACGCATATGAAGAAACGATGGCTCAGCATCCTGCTGGTCTGCGGGATGCTGCTGACGACGCTGCCGTCGGTGGCCTTTGCCGAGGGCGAGGAACCCAGCGGATGCGTCTGCACAGCCGCTTGTACGGCGGAAGTGCGGAACACGGATTGTCCCATCTGCGGCGCGGAAGACGCTGCCCTGGAGGACTGCGGGCAGTATAAGGGGGAACAGGAGAACGAACTGAACAATACCCAAGAACCGGCAGAACCTCAGAAGGACGACCAGGAAGGCGACCAGGAGGCGCAGCCGGAAGAGAGCAAGCCGGCTGAACCGACTGAACCGACTGAACCGACCGAGGAGCCTGCCGTCGAGGCGGAACCTCAGGTCGCAGCTCAGGCAGTTGCCAATGATAAGGCGGTAGCGGTCCAGGCGGCACATACGCACTGCTTCTGCGGGGGCAGTATCAGTGCGGGAGACCACACCGGCCATAAGAACGCAGACTATCAGGCGTGGAACGGCACAAGCGGCATTTCGTACACCGACAATACCGCCTATGTTTACCTGACGGGGAATGCCACCATTGGCAGTGATCTGATTATCGACGGTCGGACCCTGTATTTGTGTCTGAATGGCAAGACGCTGTCTTCCAACGGTACAAAGAAGCTCAAGGTGAGAAACAATGCTCGGCTGGTGCTGTGTGACTGTCAGAGCGGCGGCGCCATCAAGGGCGTTTCCTCCGGCTGGGGCGGTGGCTGTGTCTACCTCTACAACAGCACTTTGGATATGTTCGGCGGCAAGCTCACCGGCGCCAAGGTGAAGCATGGCGGCGGTGTAGCACTGAATGACAACAACTGCAAGTTAAACCTCTACGGTGGTTCCATCTCTGGCAATACTGCCACAGTCCGTGGCGGTGGCGTATATATGCTAGATGGCGGCACCGTCAACATCTATGGTGGTTCCATCTCCAACAACACCGCCAGTAGCAAAGGCACTGGACTTGGCGGCGGCGTATTTTTGGAAGCTGGCAGCGGCTCCATCAACCTGCATGGAGGCTCCATCTCCAAAAACACCGCCAGAGGCGTTTATGGCGGCGGCGTATATTTGAACAGCGCCGGTACCGTTACCATCACCGGCGGCGAGATCTCTGGCAATAAGCTTACCAATACAGGCAACGGCGGCGGTATCTGCCTGAATAAAGACGGAGCCAAACTGGTGATGTCCGGCGGCTCTGTCAAGAACAACAGCGCCAGCGTCGGCGCCGGCGTAAACTTCGCTAACGGCGGCACCTTCACCCTGTCCGGTGGTTCCATCACCGGCAATACCGCCTCTGGCGACGGTGGCGGTGTGCGCCTCTTCAGAAACGTTATCTTCACCATGACCGGCGGTGAAATTTCCGGCAACAAGTCCAACGGCGTTAATGGCGGCACTGGTGGTGGCGTGCAGATGGAGGACAATAGCTCTACACTGAACATCAGCGGCGCACCTGTCATAAAGGATAACACGGTTTCCGGCAAGGCAAACAATGTACACCTGCTCTCTGGTAAGACGCTGACCATCAGTGGTGCCATGTCCACGGGCGCTTCCATCGGCGTGACCACCGAAGACACGAATTACCCCGTGGTATTTTCCAATGCCTATTCCATGGATTACAGCGACTATTTCTTTTCCGATGCTGGCAAGGCGATCCACTATAATAGCGACAAGCAGCTGGAAATAAGCAAAGATGCTGCTCACACCCACACCGGCGGCACGGCCTATTGCGACAAAAAGGCTGTCTGCGAAACCTGCGGCAAAGAATACGGCGCGTTTGATCCCAACAACCACAGCGGTACTCTGGGCGAATGGAAGAGCAACGGTGCTGAACACTGGCAGGTGTATTCCTGCTGTAAGGTAGAAGCAAACAGAGCCGCGCATAGCGGCGGTACGGCGGACTGTCAGAACAAGGCTATCTGCACGACCTGTGGCAACGAATATGGCACCGGTGACCCCACCAACCACCGTGGCACTCCGGGCGACTGGAAGACCAGTAACACCGAACACTGGAAAGAGTATTCCTGCTGTAGTGCAAGAGTAGAGAAAGGCACGCACGCCTTCACAGAAAAAGTAGTAGGGAAACAGTACCTGAAATCGAGTTCCACCTGTGAGGCACCGGCAGAGTATTACAAGTCTTGTGCCACCTGTGGCCTGAGTTCCGAGGGCACGGAAGGAGAGGCGACTTTCTCCTCCGGTGGTGTCCTCGCCCATGACTGGAGTGAGCCGAGCTATACGTGGACACCAGTTGCGGATGGCTATATGTGTGCAGCATATAAAAAATGCAATAATTGCTCCTATAATGTCTCTGATGTTGCAAGTGTGACCTACGCTGTGACGAAAGCACCAACTTGCCTGAATACAGGTGTCGGTACGTACACCGCAACGTTCTCTGATGCGTTTGGCTTCCCTGCACAGACCAAAGACGTTGCCATTCCCGCCACCGGCCATGACTGGGGCACGGCAGAATACACCTGGACGTCGACCGAGGATGGCTACAACTGCACCGCAAAGCGCGTCTGCAAGAATGACGGCACGCACGTGGATACCGAGGACGTCACGGCGGACTATGCAGTCATCACCGAACCGACCTGCCTGACGGCTGGCCTTGGCAGATATCAGGCTTCCTTTGAAGCTGACTGGGCAGAGGACGCATCCAAAGATGTGCCCCTCTCCGCGCTCGACCACGATTGGGGTGCATGGAAGTCCAACAACAACGGCACCCACACCCGCGTCTGCGCCAGAGACGACAGCCACACCGAGACCGACAACTGCTCCGGCGGCACAGCCACCTGTACCGAACCGGCCACCTGCACCGTTTGCGGCGGAACCTACGGCCAGCTGGCAGCTCATGACTTCACGGCAGAAGTGGCAGAAGAGGACTATCTGAAATCCGAAGCCACCTGCACGGAAAGTGCGGTCTACTACAAGTCCTGCACCGCCTGCGGCCTGACCTCTAAGGGCACCGAGCAGGAAGACACCTTCCAGTCCGGCGACCCGATGGGGCACGACTACGACACCGAGTGGAGCCAGGACGAGACCCAGCATTGGCACGTGTGCAAGCGCTGCCAGGACATTGCGGATCTGGAAGAACACACCGCCAGCGGCTGGATTACGGACACGGCGGCAACGGCCAAGGCGGACGGCGAAAAGCACAAGGAATGCACCGTCTGCGGCTACCTCCTGGAGACCGACACCATCCCGGCCACCGGTTCCAAGACCAAGCCCGGCAAGAAGGGCGACACCAAGTCCGACACCAAGACCCGCATCAAAACCAACGCACCCAAGACCGGCGACAGCAGCAACCTCCTCCTCTGGACGGCACTGCTGGGCGTGTCTGGCGTTGGCGTGACCGGCGTCGTGCTGTATGGCAGAAAGAGAAAGGACAACGAGTAATTTTCGCTCATCGTCCCTCCGAACAAAACAGAAGACGGTTCCCCTCGGGGAACCGTCTTTTCACGTAAACATATCAGTATTCCACACGAACCAACGCCAACCCCTGCGCAGGCAGCGCGGGCCCAGCGGCAGCACGGTCTTGGGCGGCCAGCACAGCCGGCATGGTGTCTGCCTCCCGCTGTCCCAGCCCCACTTCCACCAGCGTCCCCGCCAAAATGCGCACCATGCGCATCAAAAACCCGTTGCCGGTGAACTCCAGGCGCACTTCTGCACCGTCCTGGGTGATGGCGATGTCGGTGATGGTGCGGACGGTGGATTTTTTGAACCGTTTCAGACCACAGAAGCTACGGAAATCGTGGGTGCCCACCAAATCCGCTGCCGCACGCTCCATAGCCGCCACATCCAGCGGCTCCGGGAGGGCGTAGAGGTAGCTGCGCTCCAGCACGTTGGGGATGGCGCTGTTCCAGATGCGATAGCGGTAGGTCTTGGAACGGACGTTGAGCCGGGCGTGGAACCGTTCCGGCGCAGGCTCCACGGCGATGACGCCGATGTCGGCAGGCAGATAGCGGTTCAGCTCTCCCAGCAGCTCGGACGGTTCCATCGGGCGGGGCAGCTTCACGTTGGCCACCTGTCCCAGGGCGTGTACCCCGGCGTCAGTGCGTCCGGAACCGTGTACCTCCACCGGCTGGCCGGTCAGGCGGCTGAGCACCCCTTCCAGCTTCCCTTGGATGGTCTGGTCGGTGTTGCCCTGGATCTGCCAGCCTCGGTAGCGGGTGCCGTCGTATTGGATGGTGAGTTTGTAGTTGTACATAGCGCGTTCCTCCCTGGGAAGAGTGTACCGGAAACGAGGCGATTTGGCAAGTTAGACTTGGGGTTTTCTAACGGGCGAATTTATGTTATAATGTTACCCAAATTGCAACGAAACTAGAAAAACAGGAAGGAACTTCGCGTTGGAACAAACAGCTAGAGAGAAAAAAGGTAGCAAAAAATGGCTCCCCCTCCTGGTGACCCTGGTGGTCATCTTGACCGCAGCGGGGATCTTGTACGGCACCGGCGTCCTTGCCTCACCGGTCTTTCCGGCCGGCACGACGGTGGGAGGCGTCTCCGTGTCCGAGCAGTCCGCGAAAGAGGCGGGCAAGACCTTGCAGCAGGCGGCGGAGGACTACAAATTGACGGTACGCTTCGCCAAGAACACCCGCACCTTCAGCGCGAAAGAGCTGGGGCTGACGGTGGATGAGGACGCCCTGAAACGGTTGGCCAAGGCCATGCAGCAGGGGCAGAGCACCTCTTCCACCACAGAGGACGCCCAGCCGGTGTTCACCTGCGAGACGGATCTGAAGCAGGAGATGCAGGATCTCCCCGAACGCACCGCCCACGCCGACAAAGCCACCCAGGACGCCGTGCTGACCTACGACAAAAAGGCAGGGGAGTACGTCATCCAGGAGGAACAGGTGGGCGGCACCATCGACACCCAAGCCCTGGCCGAAGCCGTCCAGACGGCAGCCGAGCAGCTCCAACCGGAGCTGGACGCGGTGGGTGCAGGGCTGTATGGCGGCGAGACCGTCCGGCGCAGCGATGACGAGAAGTTGAACCAGGCGTTGGAGCAGGCCAATCAGATGCTGAAGACCGACGTGACCTACACCTTTGAGGTGGAGCGGAAGAACGTGTACGGCAAGGAGCGGCTGAACAAGTCCACCATCCAGAAGTGGCTTACCGTCAGCGAGGACGGCAAAAGCGTCCAGATCGACCAGGAGAAGGTGGACAATTACGTCAACGAGATCGCCCGCATCTATTCCGTCAAAGAGCCCACCACCGCCCAGTTCGTCACCGCGTCTGGCGACTATGTGGAGGTGGAAGCGCCCATCACTGACGAGAGCGTAGACACCCAGGCGCTGAAAAAAGACATCTTGAAAGCCATTCAAGAAGGTGCCACCGGCCAGCGCAAAGCCCCTTACCGCAAGACCCGCACCGGCGAGCAGGGCACCACCGATTTGGGCGGCACCTACGTGGAGGTGGATTTGGACAAACAGCACCTGTATCTGTACGTAAACGGCAAAAAGAAGGCGGAAGGGGACATCTGTTCCGGCTCTGTAGCCGACGGCTGCGCCACCCCGGCGGGGCTGTACACCATCAAGACCAAGGACTATGACCGCTACCTGGTGGGGGTGGGCTACAAGGATTGGGTTCACTACTTCATGCCCTTCAACGGCGGCATCGGCCTCCACGACTCCACCTGGCGGGAAGCGGACGAGTACGGCGGGGACGTCTACCTGGAGTCTGGTTCCCATGGGTGCATCAACATGCCCTTGGAGCTGGTGAAGACGGTGGATGAGTACATCGACGTGGGGGATTATGTCATCCTCTACGGCGGCCAGCCCAACCGGACGCCCCAGACGGTGTGGGGGACGAGATACTACACCAAGCGGCGCAGCGACGCCCCCTTCCGGCTCAGCGCCTCTGCCTCCGCCGGTGGGAAGCTGACTTACACCTCCAGCAACCCGGACGTGGCCAAGGTGGATGAGAACGGCACAGTCACCATCCAGGGTGCAGGCAAGGCGGAGATTACCGTGACGGCAGAACCTACCGGCAATTATGGCCGGGGGAGCATGACGGTGACTGTAGCAGTACGCAACTAGCGTTGCTTCGATAAAATGCAAGCATTTTATCGAGGATGCAGCCGGGTGCATGCACTCACTGCGTCGACAGGTTCCTCACCTGTGAAACAGGTGGGCCTACGCTACCAATGTGCCCCCGGCACATTGTGCTTAACGCTGCGGCACTTACCCGTCTGAGAAGAGAAAAAACTGACGTACACGCCGCCAGTTTTTTCAGATTGCACTTTATTCCGTCATCTAAGATGACGGAACTCTGTGAGACTTTGAATCATCTATTGTTTTCCTATCGTTTGAAGCGGTGTGGCAGGAGCCACGCCGCTTTTTTGCGAAAAAAAACACCGACCGAGTGAAAGAACCCACGCCAAAAGGGGAGTACATGGGTGAGGCAGAAAGAGGTGATGACCCAGTGAAGGACGACCAGATCATCGCATTGTTTTTCGCGCGTTCCCAGCAGGCGCTCACGGAACTGGATCGCAAATACGGCGCAGTGTGCAGCGCGGTGGCACGCAATATCCTGAAAAATCCGCAGGACGCGGAGGAGTGTGTCAACGACGCCTATTTGGGGGTTTGGAATACCATCCCGCCTCAGCATCCCAACCCCCTCCTGACCTACCTGTGCCGCATCGTGCGCAATCGCTCCATCAAGCGCTACCACGCCAACACCGCTCAGAAGCGCAACAGCAGCTACGACGTGGCGTTGGACGAGCTGACCCAGTGCATCCCAGCCATCGAGACCGTGGAGAGCACCATCTCCGCCCAGGAGCTGACCCAGCTGCTGGATACCTTTCTGGCAGGGTTGGACCCGCGCAATCGGATGCTCTTCGTGCGCCGGTATTGGTACGCCGACGACATCCCAGCCCTGGCGGAGCGGTTCCACATGAGCCGGAACAGCGTCTCCATCCGCCTGTCCCGCATCCGGAAGAAATTGCGGGACTATTTACAGAAGGAAGGTGTTTCCCTATGAAGAAAGAACTCATTTCCGAAGCCGTCAGCAACATCAAAGAGGAGTACATCACGGAAGCCCAGACGACCCCCACCACCAACCGTCCCTGGCAGCGCAGACTGTTGGCCGCCGTGGTGGCGCTCTGCCTGTTGGCTGGGGGACTGTGGGCGCTGTCTCCCTCCGGCGCTATGAACGTCACCGCCTACGCTGTGGACAGCAACCAGCCCATCACCGCCAATGGGGTGGTGTTGGATACCGGCACCATCAGTGACAGCGGCGAGATGACCCATCACCCGCTGCAGTTCTGCCTGGACGGGGCGGAGATGAAACGCGTCCGGTTCTCCTGCAAGAATCAGGAGCTGGACTACCGGGACTGCACCGAACAGCGGGACGAGTACGGCCAGGCCCAGAACTTTGTGGTGGAGTACGGGTCGAACACGGATGAGTATCCCTCCCTCCTCATCGACTGGGTGCCGGACAAGACCATCCGCGCCCTGACGGACAACGAAGACATGACCATCGCCAAGCTGCCCGAAGAGCTGCGGGAGGACGTGATCGTCCTGGAGATCACCTACGCCAACGACCAGACCGACACCAAAGCCCTCACCGTCACCCTCCAGGACAACGGCCAATTTTTTGCCAAGTTCGTGAACTACAAGATCATAGACGCGGACACCTTCGTCAAGCGTCCCGATGCAAAAGCCATCCCCAGGGATGAGCTGTATGCGCAGGGGGACGCGGCATGACCCCATAACAGCACAAAGAAAACCCTCGGAAATATTCCGAGGGTTTTGTATTTTATTAATGTGTCAGACCTTACTTCGCCTTAAAGCTGTCCTTCAAAGACACCGACCGGTTGAACACCAGTGCGCCAGGCTTGCTGTCCTTGTTGTCCAGGCAGAAGTAGCCGGTGCGCATGAACTGGTAGGGGGTGCCCACGGTGGCGTTGGCCAGGTCGGCCTCCACCTTACAGTTCTTCAGGACGGTCAGGGAATCTGGGTTCAGGGCGGTCAGGAAGTCCTTGCCGCCGGCATCGGGAGCGGGGTCACTGAACAGATTGTCGTACAGACGCACTTCCGCGTCCACCGCAGTGGCAGCGTCCACCCAGTGGATGGCAGCGCCCTTGATCTTCCGGCCGTCAGCCGGGTTGCCGCCACGGGATTCGGGATCGTACTCGGCCAGCACTTCGATGACGTTGCCGTCCTCGTCCTTCACGCAGCCGGTGCAGGTGATGATATACGCGCCCTTCAGGCGGCATTCCATGCCGTTGGGGGTCAGACGCTTGTACTTCTTTACCGGTTCCTCCATGAAGTCATCTGCCTCGATGTACAGATGCTTGGAGAAGGGGACGGTGCGGGTGCCCAGGGACGGGTCCTTGGGGTGGTTCTCCACCTCGAAGGTCTCGGTCTGGTCGTCGGGGTAGTTGGTGATGGTCAGGCGCACCGGGTGCAGGACGGCCATGACACGGGCGGCGTGGGCGTCCAGGTCACTGCGCAGGCAGTGCTCCAGGAAGGAGTATTCCACGGTGGAGTCCGCTTTTGCCACGCCGATCTGCTCGGAGAAGTTCCGGATGGCAGTGGGGGTGTAGCCGCGACGGCGCAGGCCGCAGATGGTGGGCATCCGGGGGTCGTCCCAGCCGGACACGTAGTTCTGCTCCACCAGCTGGCGCAGCTTGCGCTTGGACATGACGGTGTGGTCGATGCCCAGGCGGGCGAACTCGATCTGACGGGGCTTGTGATAGGGGATGGAGATGTTGTCGATGACCCAGTCGTACAGGGGACGGTGGGACTCAAACTCCAGGGTACACAGGGAATGGGTGATGCCCTCCAGGGCGTCCTCGATGGGATGGGCGAAGTCGTACATGGGATAGATGCACCACTTGTCGCCAGTGCGGTGATGAGCCATGTGCTTGATGCGGTAGATGGCCGGGTCACGCATGTTGAAGTTGCCGCTGGCCAGGTCGATCTTGGCACGGAGGGTCATAGCGCCGTCAGGGAACTCGCCGGCCCGCATCCGTGCGAACAGGTCCAGGCTCTCCTCGATGGGACGATCCCGATAGGGGCTGGTGGCGGGGGTGTTCACGTCGCCCCGGTGGGCGGCCATCTCCTCCGGCGTCAGCTGACAGACGTAGGCCAGACCCTTCTTGATGAGTTCTACCGCGTAGTCGTACATCTGTTCGAAGTAGTCAGACGCATAGTAGAACCGATCCTCCCAGTCATAGCCCAGCCACTTGATGTCCTCCTGAATGGCGTCCACGTACTCCACATCTTCCTTGGTGGGGTTGGTGTCATCCATGCGCAGGTTGCACAGGCCGTGATACTTCTGGGCGGTGCCGAAGTCCACAAAGATGGCCTTGGCGTGACCGATGTGGAGATAGCCGTTGGGTTCCGGCGGGAACCGGGTATGCACTTTCAGACCGGCGTAGACACCGTGTTCGGAGATGTCCTCGTCGATGAAGTCGTGAATAAAGTTCTGTGTCATGATGATGTCGTTGTCAGCCATAAAATCCACTCTCCCAGGTTGTATTGTAACATGATAGTCTATTATACCGTTCCGGTAGGGAAATTGCAACGAAATGCAAGGGAATTTTCCCAGAAAAAACGGAGAAAAATGGGGAGTGTTTTGTACAGGTCAGCCCTTACCGCCGTCCAGACAGCACGTCCACCAGCCACAGCAGCACGCAGGCGCCGACGACGGAGACCAGAAAGGAGGAGAAGCCGCGATAGGCGTGGAAGCCGATGAGGGAGAAGAGCCAGTTGCCCAGGGCAGAGCCGACGATGCCCACGACGATGTTGCGGATGAGGGAGGTGCGGTGATTCATGAGCTTGCCGGCCAGCCAGCCGATGAAGGAGCCGCAGATGAGGGACCAGATGAGTGCGAATAACATAATGAAAAACCTCCAAATGAATCGTTCTGTGACCGTTATAGCATAGGGAAGGGGAGAAGACAACGGGCTTTATCGTATTTTAATCTTTTTTATCCGATTTTGAACCAAGCTGGACAGCGCCCCCGAAACCGTGTAAACTAGAGACCATCCAGACCACCGGAGGCGAACGACCATGGCAGACACCCTCATCGCATACTTCACCTGGAGCGGCAATTCCGCCCACCTGGCGCAGCTTGTCCAGGGCACCGCCGGCGGAGACTTGTTCCACATCCGCCCACAGCAGCCCTATCCGAAATCCTACCCCATGACCGTCTCCCGAGCCTATAAGGAGCTGCAGCAGCACCTGTGGCCGGAGCTGGCGGAACAAGTGGAGCACCCAGAGCAGTACGATCAGCTCTACTTGGTCTACCCCAACTGGTGCGGCACGCTCCCCATGGCGGTCAGTGCCTTCCTGAGCGAGACCCCCTTCGCAGATTGCACCATCCACCCCCTCTGCACCAGCGGCGGCAGCGGCATGGCACGGAGCGTGGCGGATATAGCATCGCTCTGCCCGGGCGCCGACTTGAGACCTGGCCTGCTGGTGTCGGACAGAGCCACCCGGACACCGGAGACGGAGGAAGCCGTCCGGAAATGGGCGTCAGAGGGCTGACGGGGGAGAGCAGGCGCATCCAAGGGAAAAATTTCGATTTTTGCGAAAAAAGGTGTTGACATTTGCCAGGAGGCGTGGTATTATAATGCCCGTGCTCAACCAAAGCAACCACCCAAATGCGCGAGTGGTGGAATTGGTAGACTCGCTGGCTTCAGGTGCCAGTGCTCTTTACGGGCGTGCGGGTTCGACTCCCGCCTCGCGCACCAATCCCGTGGACATACGTCCACGGGATTTTTTCGTCTCTCTAACCGCCAGAACAGCAAACGCCTGCGAAGCAGACCGCTCCGCAGGCGTTTTTTGTTTGGTAGGCCGTTACTTCAGTTTGTCCAACCGCCCAGCCTGAATGGCGTCAATGTTCCGTGCCAGCTTCTCCCGCGGCCAGTCCCACCACCGCAGCGCCAGCAGGGCATCGATGGTGGCGTCGTCGAACCGCCGCCGGATGGGCTTGGCGGGGACGCCGCCTACGATGGTGTAGGGGGGCACATCCTGGGTGACCACCGCACGGGTGCCGATGATAGCGCCGTCGCCGATGGTGACGCCAGAGAGGAGGACGGCCTCGTAGCCGATCCACACATCGTTGCCGATGGTGATGTCTCCCTTGTTGTCCCACGCCTGGGTCACGTGGGACTTGTCCAGTTCCCACTCCTCAAAGAACAGGGGGAAGGGGTAGGTGGAGAGGGAGCGCAGGGTGTGGTTGGCACTGGTGAACAGGAACTTCGCCCCACAGGCGATGGAGCAGAACTTGCCGATGACCAGCTTGTCCCCGTTGATGGGGTAGTGGTAGAGCACGTTGTTCCGCTGGAAGTCCCTGGGGTCGTGGACGAAATCGTTGTACATGGTATAGTCCCCCACCTGGATGTTGGGATCCGTGATGGCGGGTTTCAGATAGATGGTCTGGGTGTCCCCGGTGCGGGGGAACAGGGTGGTTGCCGGAATCGTCATAAAAATACCTCCAAAGTGTGTGGTCGTTTTGTCAGTCGATCCCGGACATTGCACGGCAACGCTTCACCGCATATCACCTCGATCTGTGTCATTCCAATGTCAGTGCGTCACGCCCCGTTGAACTGCATCGGCGTGTACCGCAGCCCGTCCGTGACCTGCTCCGCCGCCGTGGCCACAAAGCCCAGTCGTTCGTAGACCGGGACGGCGTAGGGCCGCAAGTTGTTCAGAAATGATCCTGTCTTCAGTATAACGGGAGAGCAGGGAAAGCGCAAGACCAAACGGTCTGTCGTCAGGGCTTCTTGTGCCGATTGGCCTTGTTGACCTTGGCGATCTCCTTGAATTTCCGCTCCTTGGAGGCCAGATACCCGCCTGCGTCCTGGGCGTAGGCGTTTTCAGCCGCCAGCTTCTGATAAGAACGCCACCGCTCCTCCGACAGCGACCCGTCCGCCAGAGCGGCACGGATGGCGCAGCCCGGCTCGGACGTGTGGGAGCAGTTGTGGAACCGGCACCGCTGCGTCAGGGCAGCCACGTCGCCAAAGGCGGCGTCCATGCCCTCCCCGGCGTCCCACAGCCCCAGCTCCCGCATCCCCGGCGTGTCGATGACCAGCGCCCCGTTGGGCAGCGTCAGCAGCGCCCGGTGGGTGGTGGTGTGGCGGCCCTTGTCGTCGCTGCGCAGACCGTTGGTGGCCAATCGTTCCTCGCCCAGCAGCCGGTTGATGAGGGTGGATTTCCCCACCCCGGAGGAGCCTACAAAGGCCACCGTTGTCCCCGGCGTCAGCTGCGCCAGCAGGGCGTCATAGCCATCCCCAGCCAGAGCCGAGGTCACCAGCACCTCCGCCCCCATGGCGATGTCCTCCACCTGCGCCAGCCGTTGGGGCAGGTCTTGGCATAGATCCGCCTTGGTCAGCACCACCACCGGGGTGGCGCCGCTGTCCCAGGCTACGGTGAGATAGCGCTCCAACCGGCGCAGGTTGAAGTCCAGGTTCAGCGCCATGCACAGGAACACCTTGTCCAGGTTGGCCGCCACCACCTGTTCCGCCCGCGCCGTCCCCGCCGCCTTCCGGAGAAAGACGCTCTTCCGGTGCAGCACAGCATGGATGACCGCCGCCCCGTTTGGGTTGGGCTCCGCCATCACGTAGTCGCCTACCGCCGGATAGTCGGACAGGGTCTCCACATCGTAGCGGAATCGGCCGGAGAGCACCGCAGGCTGTTCGCAGCCGTCCTCGGTGACCACCTGATACCGCCCCTTCTCCTGCAAGATGACCCGACAGAGTCCCCACGTTGGATACTCCGCCGCCAGTGCCCGCCACAAGGGCGGGAAGTGCAGCCGGTTCATACCGTCCCTCCCATCTGCTCCCACATCTTTGCCCAGTGAGCGTTCAGCAGCTGTTGGAGCAGGGGGGTGTCCCCCTGGCCGTCGTAGACGCTGTAGAGGAAGAACATGGGGGCGTAAAATTCCATCGCCCGCTCCTCCGGCTGGTCGTAGCCCAGGCTGGCGAACAGGTCAGACAGGTACCCCAATGGCCCGTCGCACAGGTACTGTTGATAGAGCACAGACATTTCCGCGTCCCGATACTGCTCCAACGTCAGCAGCTTCCGGAAGGGGGCGGCGAAGGGGTCGTGGGTCCAGTAGTGGAACATGGCTTGGCTGTAGGTCAGGATATGGGGGAAGGTGGTGGCCTCATAAGCCGCCTGCCCCTCCGCCAATGAGCCCTCCGGCACTTGGTGGTCGGACGCCTCTTGGGCGTCCTGTGCCTCCATGTGGGCGACGATGTGGTCAAAAATGTCCCGCTTGTTCTTGTAGTGCTTGTACAGCGCCCCTTTGGTCATCCCCAGCGCTCCGGCGATCTGACTCACCGAAACCGCTTTGTATCCGTCTCGGGCGAACAGCTTCAGCGCCGCCAGTAAGATCTTCTCCTTGGTGTCCTGCATAGGCATCCCTCCTTCTTTTGTTCTATTATAGTAAACGGTCGTTCACTTGTAAAGAGGTCAGACCAAAAAACGAGACACCTCCACCGTGATCACCTTCAGCAGCACCCCGCCGGACAGGATGTAGAACCACGCCTCCCGCATGGACTGGGACTTGGTAAAGAGGGTGGCCACCGCGGCCAGGAGGATGAGAAAGGCGCCGATGCAGCCGGCCAGGGTGGGGACGCTGATGAGGGAGAACAGACCGGGGGCGCAGCTGCCGTCGATGGCGTTCTGAATGGTCTTGTCCAGCCCGTCCCGTGCGGCGGCGAAGCAACAGATGACCAGCCCCAGCACCAGCGCCAGCAGCGTCCGGCGTCCCCAGCCGGTGATAGCGGCACGGTGGCAGATGGACACGCCGATGAACCCCAGCAGCACCAATAGCAGCAGAGTGGTGACCGTGTTGACCAGGTTGCCAAAGTATAGTTTCAACATAACGCTCGCTCCTTTCTCACTGGGCGCGGTACCAGTCCAGTACCGCCTGCAAATTGTCCAAACACACCCGGTCGCCGCCCTGGGTCATCATGGCCAGCAGGTCGTCCTCTTCCGGCGTCCGGTCGGGCTTCTCCGCCAGAGCTTTCCCGGCGGTCTTCACCATCAGCTGCATCATCAGCTTGTATGCCCCATGGAGCCGTTCCAGATGGAATGCCCCCTGGAGGGTGAACAGAGGGATGTTGTCGGGGATGTGGGTCTTCTCCCGCACCTGCTCCACCTGGGTGCCCGTCTGGCTCAGCCCCACCGCGCAGACGGCGTGGATGCGATAGCGCTTGGCGGCCTGCTGATACCCCTTGACGGTGCCGGCCATGACCCAGCCCAGGTAGAGGATGTCCCCGCTGGCCAGGTTTTTGTGTGCCTCTTGGGCGGAGAAGACGGGCAGACCGGTGACCTGTCCCAGCAGCTGGGCGTAACGGGCGGTGCTGCCGGCGTTGGAGGTGTAGACAATGGCGTGCAACATAACAAAAACTCCTTTCCAAACAAGCTCAGCGGGCGGCAGTGTCTGTCAGCCCGGCTGCGAACCGTTCAATGTGTCCATCCACCGCCGCCAGCACCGCTTCCCGGCTCCATCCTCCGTCCGACAGGCTGTAGAGCAGGTACAGGGGGCCGTAGAAGGCCAACGCCAGCTGGCGGGCTTGGGCGTCCGAGTCGGTCATCTGACGGAACAGCTGGGTCATGTAGGCGATGGGGCCGTCGGCCAGATAGTGCTGGTAGAGCCGCCCCATCTCTGGATCTCGGTACTGCTCCAGCGTCAGCATCCGCCGGAAGTGGGCGGAAAACGGCTCCTCCGTCCAGTGCAAAAAGAGGGCGCGGCTGTAGGTGCGGATCTGCTCCAACGGTGCCTGGGCGTACAGGGCGGCCGCTTCCGACGGCGTGCCCTGGGGCAGGCGCAGTGCCTGGGCGCGAGCGGCGTCCTGTTGGTTCATGTGGGCGACAATGTGGTCAAAGATGTCCCGCTTTCCCTTGTAGTGCTTGTACAGGGAGGGCGCTTTGATGCCCACAGCGGCGGCGATCTCCTCCACGCTCACCGCCTCGTAGCCCTTTTGGGCGAAGAGGGTCAGCGCTTCGGATAAGATGCGTTCCTTGGTGTGTTCTGCTTTCATAGGCGTCTCCTTTGGCTAATGAGCATTAGCTTTCTTTGGCTTTAGTATAGGCTAATGGTTGTTAGCTGTCAAGGGCTTTTTTACCCAAAGCGCAAAAAAACACCGTCCCGGAACGCAGCAGTCGTTCAGGGACGGTGCTTGACAAATTGCAGCGGGGTACACCCGGCCACGGATTTGAAGGCGTGGATGAAATTGCTCACCTGGTTGAACCCGCACAGCCCCGCCGTCTCCGACACCGTGTGTCCCGCCTGGAGCAGCTCCATGCCCTTGCGGATGCGGTACTCCTTCAAAAACCGGTAGGGGGTGGTCTTGAGACAGACCCGAAAGCTGCGGCAGCATTCCCCCACGCTCACATGGGCGGCCTCCGCCAGGTCGGACAGGGCGATGTCCTCGCTGTAATGGTCGTAGAGGTAGGTCAGCATGGTCTGGATGCGCTCCTGCCGCAGGACGGGGGCGGGGAGGGGTGTCACAGGCCGTTCCCGCTGATGCTCCAACAGCAGCAGCCACAGCCGCGCCAACGTCACCGAGATGGCGTACTCCTGCCCCAGCACGTTGCCAACCTCAAACCGTTCCACCACCTGCCTCAACAGCACCAGCGCTTCCCGCTGCCAGTCCACCTCCGGAACCAGCGTCAGGACTGGCCACCCACCGCCCACCGCGTAGGGCAGTATGTCCTGCTGTTCCATCCGGCTGCCAGGGAAGAAGCCCAGCATCCGAGGCGGGAAGTTCAGGCTCACATAGCGCCCGCCGGGGGAGAGGTGGGTGACCGCGTGGATGCAGCCGCTGCCCAGGAAGATGGCCTGACCGGCACGGAGGGGGTAGTCCTGGGCGTTGACCTGCATCACCCCTTCGCCGTCGGTGAGCAGGGTGAATTGCACCTCCTCGTGCCAGTGGAAATCCCCCAGCCCCCGGCCTGGGGGCAGCATCCCGGCGTGGGTCACCTGGTACAGCTCCACCGGGAAGGCGGGGTCGTGGTAGTGATTCACCTCGTGCAGTGCTTTCTTGGACATGGCGGCCTCCTGTGTTCAGAATTTGATAGTTTCCGTCAAGGATATGATAGCGGGTCTGACGGATTTTTGCTACCCTATAGGGGAGATTTTTTCAAAAGAGGTGCGCCATGGAACGAGAATTTGACACCATCCCCATCCCAAAGCTGGTCCTGCGCCTGGGGCTGCCCGCTATGTTGGCGCAGTTTTTCAATATTTTGTACAGCGTGGTAGACCGCATCTTTGTGGGCCACATCACCCCCCACGGCACCCTCGCCCTGGCCGCCGTAGGCATCTGCGTCCCCGCCCTCACCGCGGTCACCGCCTTCGCTACCCTCATCGGCATCGGCGGCGCCTCCGTCCTCAGCATCTCCATGGGACGCCGGGATAAGGCTACCGCCCAGCACGCCATCGACAACAGCTTCTGTCTCCTCCTGGGCGTCTCTCTCGCGCTGACCGTCCTCCTCCTGGCCGTCCAGCGCCCCCTGCTCTACCTTCTGGGCAGCAGCGACGCCATCTACCCCTACGCCGCCGCCTACTTCCAGACCTACGTCCTGGGCACCGTGGCCGCCCTCACCGGCGTGGGCATGAACCAGTTCCTACTGGCCCAGGGGCTGGCACGGCAGGGGATGCTGTCCGTCCTGTTGGGGGCAGTGGTGAACACGGTGCTGGATCCGCTGTTCATCTTCGGCCTGGACATGGGTGTCCGAGGTGCCGCTCTGGCCACCGTGCTGGCGCAGGTGTGCGTCCTGGCCTACGTCCTCTCCGTCCTCCTCCGAGGGAAAGCGCCCCTGTCCATCCGCTGGGAGCGACTGCACCGGAAGACCGTCCAAACCATCCTCTCCATCGGCTGCCTGCCTTTCTTCATCATCCTCCTGGACAACCTCCTCATCATGCTCCTCAACAGCGCCCTCCGGCGCTACGGCGGGGACTTGGGGGATGCGCTGTTGTCCTGCGGGGCGGTGGTCCAGAGCTTCATGGTGCTGGCCTATTACCCCGCCCAGGGCATCACCACCGGCTGCGGCACCCTCTACGGCTACCACTACGGAGCGGGGCACTACCGCAAGGTCATGCAGGTCTTCCAGTGGGTGTTCTGCCTCTGCGCCGCCTTCCTGACCCTCCTCTGCATCGCCTCCCAGACCATCCCGGACACCTTCGCCGCCCTCTTCACCCAGGACGACAGCCTGGTGCCCCTGGCGGCCTCCTGCATCCGAAAATACGCCGCCGGCCTGTTGGGGGTGGCAGTCCAGTATGCCTTCGTGGACGGCCTCACCGCCATGGGACAGATGCGCGCCGCCCTGCCCATCTCCTTCTTCCGCAAGGGTCTGTACGTCCTCTGCGTCCTCGTCCTGCCCCACCTGCGTCCCATCCAGGACGTGTTCTGGTCGGCGGCCATCTCCGACCTGGTGGGCGCGTGCGTCACCCTGCTGGTCTTTGGACTGGTCATCGCGCCGCGGCTGAAACGGGAGATGACGGCGGAAGGAGCGTGCCAATGAGACCGACCAAAGACCGTCGCCGCAGCATCCCCAACGCCATCACCGCCACCCGCTTCCTCTTTGCCCTAGTGCTGCTCTTCGTACCGCCTGGCTCCGTCCCGTTCTGGCTCTGCTATGGAGGCGGAGCGGTCAGCGATGTGCTGGACGGTTGGCTGGCCAGACGGTTCCATTGGGAGAGCGACACCGGCGCCAAATGGGACAGCCTGGCGGACGTGGCCTTTCTGGTCGCCCTGCTGATGGTGGGACTGCGGCACCGTTGGTTCCCTGTGTGGGCGCTCTGGTGGACACTGGGCGTGGCCGTCCTCCGTGGGCTCGCCTACGCCATCGGCTGGCAGAGATTCCACACCTTTGCCGCCCTCCACACCTGGCTCAACAAGCTGGCTGGCCTGACCCTAGTGGGATTTCCGGTGGTCGCGGTGGTAGTGGGAACCCAGTGGGCTTGTCGGCTGGCAGCGTTGACGGCGGCAGTGTCCGCGGTGGAAGAACTGGTGCTGCTGCGGATCATGCCTCAGCTGAACCGGGACTGTCAAGGATTCTGGCAGCAAAAATAGTATGAAAAAAGCGCTTCCCAAGCGGGAAGCGCTTTTGTTGTGATGTCGTTGTTCCGATTACAGATAACGGACGAACAGACCGATGGTGCAGATGATGAGCACCAGAGCGGTAGCGGGAGCGACCTTCTTGCAGTAACGACCCCAAGAGATGGGATGACCAGCCTTGGCTGCTGCGGAGGTGCCGACCACGTTGGCGGATGCGCCGATGGGGGTAGCGCTGCCGCCGATGTCAGTACCCAGAGCCAGAGCCCAAGCCAGGATAGGCAGAGCCACGCCCTGTTCTGCTGCCAGCGTCTTGATGATGGGGATCATGGTGGCAGCGAAGGGGATGTTGTCGATGAAGGCGCTGGCGATAGCAGACACCCACAGGATGATGGCGATCATCAGCATGACGTTGCCGCCGCTGACCTTGCCGATGAACTCAGCGATGAGCTTCAGGATGCCCGTCTGCTCCAGACCGCCGACCACGATGAACAGACCTACGAAGAAGAGCAGGGTCTTGTAGTCCACTTTCTTGAGCAGGTTGATGGCGTTCTTGCCGGAGGTGATGAGGGTGATGAGGGCGATGAAGACGCCGATGGTGGACACGGTCAGGCCAGTTTCCGCATGGGAGACCAGCAGGACGATGGCGCACAGGAAGATGATGGTGCTGATGATGAAGGAAGTCTTGTTGGTGATGGCTTCCTTGGGTGCGGGCATTGCGGCGATTTCTTCGGGAGTTGCGTGTGCGTCCTTCAGCTCGCCGCGGAAGGCGAAGTAGAAGAAGATGAGCACGAAGATGAGAGAGATGCCAGCCAGCAGACCGGTGTTATCCAGGAAATCGAAGAAGGAATAACCCAGAGAGGTGCCGATGATGATGTTGGGGGGGTCACCGCACATGGTGGCGGAGCCGCCCAGGTTGGCACAGAAGACTTCGGTCAGGATCATGGGGACCGGGTCGAAATGTAACAGGCGAGACAGCTCGATGGTCACGGCAGCCAGGAAGAGGATGACGGTGATGCTGTCGATGAACATGGCCAGCAGAGAGGACATGATCATGAAGGCGATGAAGATGGGAATGGTGCGGTAGTGGACCAGCTTGGCCAGTTCCATGCACAGCCAACGGAAGAAGCCGGCGGCAGCCATGCCTTCCACCATGATCATCATGCCAGCGATGAAGATGATGGTCTCCCAGTTGATGCCGGTGGATGCTTCAGCGGCGTTGCCGGACTGATACCAGAAGTGAGCGCTGAAGATGCTCTTCACGTTCAGCGTCTCCCAGATGGCGGGCAGGCTGTGCATACACAGGCCGAACACCAGGACCATCATCAACAGGCCGCAAACAAGCGTAACGATCTGCCGTTCGATCTTATCCATCACGATGAACACGAACATCGCTAGGAAGATCACCACGGCGATAATCTGAGCTAACATACTATAAACAACCTCCTATTATGCTGCGGAGAGGAAAAAGGGGACCGCTCCACAGGCAAAATGTATTCGCAGAGCGGACTCTGCATGCAGATGAGCGATCAATCCTCCCTTACAGTTTTTGCGAGGCGATCCCTCGCCGGACAGTCCCAGCCCGAATGCTCAGAAGAGCTAGGCTGTCCGCACTCCTACTTTCTTCGATACGGTCAGATATACCAAAAATGATACGCCTGAACCCATATCGTATATATTATAGGTATACCACCCCTTTTTGTCCATTGTCAGAACGGAGAAGAATCCTCCAAAAATTTCTGCTGCCTGTCCGCGAAACCGTTGGAAATTGGAAGGGCTGGAAGAGAAAAAAGAAGGTTTTTTCTCAAAATGTGAACAATCTGTAACATTTGAGAAAGAAAAATCTTTTGGACAGAATGGAGAATAGAACGAGGAATAGAATCAAGTTTTCTGTCAGGGAAAAACAGTGGGGAAGGCGGTCGGTTCCGGCAGGAGCGGCGGGAAGGGAGGCGAAAAGGGGCGGCGGAAAGAAATTTTGAAAAAAACGAAAAAAAGCGAAAAAAACACTTGCATTCCTCTTCCAACTGTGCTATTATAAACGAGTCGCCGGGAGACAGCGGCAAACAAAAGGAAATCCGGGTGTGGCGAAGTTTGGTATCGCGCTTGAATGGGGTTCAAGAGGCCTTGAGTTCGAATCTCAACACTCGGACCATACGAATGGTAACGATGCGTCTGGCGAAAGCCAGGCGCATCAACCGTTTCCGGGCTGTTTCAGGCTCGGATTTTTTTCTATACAGAACACCATGCCTGGAAGGAAGGGATAGAAGCAATGGCACCGAAGAGCAAGTTCACGAAAGCGGAAATGGTAGAGGCGGCACTGCAGGTGGTGCGGGCAAAGGGGCTCGGCGGTCTGACAGCAAAGACGGTAGCGAACGAGCTGGGTACCTCCACACAGCCGGTCTTCACGTGCTTTGGCTCTATGGACGCCGTCAAGCAGGAGGTCTACGCCGCTGCGGTGCAGGTGTATGACGGTTACGCAGAGGCGGGGCTGAAAGCGGAGCGCCCGTTCCTTGGGGTCGGGATGCAGTATATCCGTTTCGCCCGGGAGGAACCGGAGCTTTATCGGCTCTTGTTTTTGAGCCGGACGCAGGGGCAGGGATACAGCGCCATGGAGTCTATGGAGCACCTGCAAGCCCTTGTGCGCCCGACCTTGATGGAGGTTTACCAGATCACCGCGGAAGAGGCGGACATCTATTTCCGTGACCTGTGGTTTGTAGCCCATAGCCTGGCGACCCTGATCGTCACCGGCGACTGCCCCTACTCCGACCGGGAGATCGGGCAGATCTTGACCGGCTTTAGCATCAGCATTTGCAAATCCATGAAAGAGATCCCCGGCTTTGCCGCAGGCACCTTTGACCGGGACGGAGCCTTTCGCGCATTGATCGGGAAGAACCCGGAAGGGTGAACGCCATCCATCAACCCAAACGCCGCTCTGTTGACCTTACCTAGGCCAGCAGAGCGGCGTTTTTGGTTTTTTTACAGCTTCCAGCGCACCGCCTGTTCCCGTCCCAGGATGAAGCGGCGATAGACGCCTTCTTGGGTCATCAGCTCCTCATGGGTGCCCCGCTGGACGATACGCCCTTCATCTACCACCAAAATTTGGTCGGCGTGCCGCACCGTCTTCAGCCGGTGGGCGATGAGGAGGACGGTCTTCTCGTGGGTCAGCGCCTCAATGGCTTCCATCAGCTCCTTCTCGTTCTCCGGGTCCACGTTGGCCGTGGCCTCGTCCAGGATGATGATGGGCGCGTCCTTCATCATAGCGCGGGCAATGGAAAGCCGCTGCCGCTCGCCGCCGGAGAGGGAACCGCCTGCCTCGCCGATGACGGTGTCATAGCCCTGGGGCAGCTTGGTGATGAAGTCGTGGCACCGTGCCTGCTTGGCCGCCGCGATGACCTGCTCCATGGGCGCGTCCGGCTGACCGAAGCGGATGTTGTTGGCAATGGTGTCGTGGAAGAGGTAGACGTTCTGGAACACAAAGCTGAACTGCTGCATCAGACTGTCCATGTCATATTCCCGCACGTCCCGTCCGTCCAAAGTCACCTGCCCGCTGTCCACGTCCCAGAACCGGGAGAGCAGGTGACAGAGGGTGGTCTTGCCGCTGCCGGAGGGGCCGACGATGGCAGTGGTGGTCTTCTCCGGGATGTCCAGGGTGATCCCTTGGATGATGGGCTTCTCCCCATAGGAGAAGCGGATGTCGCTGGCGTGGAGGTCCCAGTGCTCCGGTGTCAGTGTTGCGCCAGAAATGTCCATGGTGGGCAGGCGCAGGATGTCGTTGGCCTGGTTCACGCAGGTGTCCACCACCCGCAGTAGGGAAGATTGGGTGCCTGCCTGTTCCAGCCCTTCCGTCAGCAGGAAAGAGCAAATGGTCATCATGATGCAGGGGAACAACTCCATCTGCCCCCCAGTGTAGAGCACCAGGGACAGGACGACCACCCCCACGTCCAGCAGCTTGGCCACGGCGTTCTGCGCCAGCATCAGCGGTTGGAGTTTCAGCTCCATCCCGATGTTGGCAGCGGCGTTCTCGTCAATGGCGGTCTCCAGCTGTCCGTTGTACTTCCCAGCCAGCCCGTAGGACTTCACCTCAGCGATGCCCTTGATGTACTCCAACACCCGTTCCACCACTGCCGTGTCGCTGGCGGTCTTCACCTGGGTGGTCTGTTCCGACGCCAGTTGCAGCCGGTGGTTCACCAGCCCATACACCGCCAGCCCCACCAGGATGAGCACTCCCACCCGCCAGTCGAAGAGGAAGACGGCCAGGGTCATGACCAGGGTGGAGAAAATGCCCTCGGTGACCAACATGACCACCCGGGTGGACACGCCGGAGAGGTTGTCCATGGTGTTGGTGGTGACCGAGGTGATGGCGCCCAGGCTGTTCTCGTTGAAATAGCCCATGGGCAGATAGCGCAGATGCTCCGCGATCTGCACTCGCTTGTTGGCGGTGGTGGCGTAGCCCCCTTCGGTCTGTAGGGCGGTGGCGCGGTATTTCAGCAGGGACGCCCCCAGGACGGAGACCACCATGATGCCCAGAGAGAGCAGGATGTCCCGTCCCGTCACCCTGCCTGCCAAGATGGCTTGCAGCAGGACGCCGATGGCGGGGATTTTCAAAGCGGAGAACAGCGCCGCTACCACGCCCAGGACGATGGAGCGGTAAAATTTCCTCCGTTCGCCTGCGTCACAGAAGGCGAAAAAGCGGTTCAAAATTTCAAGCATGACAGTCCTCTCCTTCCACAGCGTCCTTTGCGGAGATATGCGCCTCCCACAGCCCCCGATACAGCGGACACCCTGCCAGCAGCTCCCCTTGGGTGCCGGTGGCTTCAATGCGGCCGTCGTTGACCACCACAATTTGGTCGGCGTCGGCGATGGTGGAGAGCCGGTGGGCGATGACGATGAGGGTCTTGCCCTGCACCAGCTTGGCCACGCTCTCCTGGATGATGGCCTCGTTCTCCGGGTCGGTGTAGGCGGTGGCCTCGTCCAGGATGACGATGGGGGCGTCCTTGAGCATGGCGCGGGCGATGGAGATGCGCTGCTTTTCCCCGCCGGAGAGATGTCCGCCGCCGCTGCCGGCCACCGTGTCAAAGCCCTGCTCCAGCCCCATGATAAAGTCATAACAGCCGCAGTCCTTGGCTGCTTGCTCCACTTCCCCGTCGGTGGCGTCCGGTCTGCCCATGCGGATGTTCTCCCGCACGGTGGCGTCGAAGAGGAAGTTGTCCTGGGAGACGTAGGCCACCAGCTTGTGGTAGTGGGCGGAGGAGATGCGCCGCACGTCCACGCTGCCCACCGTGATGCTGCCGCTGCCCACGTCCCAGAAGGAGGCGATGAGCTTGGCGATGGTGGATTTTCCGCTGCCGGAAGGCCCCACCAGGGCGTTCACCGTCCCTGGCCGGAAGACCGCGCTCACCCCGTGGAGCACCTCCGTGTCGCCGTAACCGAAGTGGACGTCCTGCAATTCCACCGTGCTGTCCAGAGGCTCCTCGGCGTCCTCCTCCGGCCGCACCAGCTCCGGCGCGGTCAAGATGGAGGTCACCTGTCCCAGGATGGTCTTCACCCTGGCCAGGTCGTCGGTGAACTTCATGCAGCCGATCAGCGGCGTCACCAGCCCCATGGACAGGATGACCAGGAGCACGAACCGTTCCGGCGTCAGCGTCCCCGCCCGCAGCAGCAGCCCGCCGATGGGCAGGACGCTGAGGAGGGTGGCGGGCATGATGTTCATGGCGAAGGTGAAGTAAAAGTTGCTCTTATTCATCCAGTCGATGTAGCTCTGCGCACACGCCCGCGCCGCGGTCACGAACTTTTCATAACTGCTCTTGGCCTTGCCGAACACCTTGATGACCTCGATGCCGCCGATGTAATCCACCGCTGTGTCGTTGAGCACCTTGGTGGCCGTCACCGTCCGGGCGTAGTTCTTCTCATAGCCTGCCATCATCAGCAGGAAAAAGAGCATCCCCAGCGGCAGGGTCAGCAGGGACGCCAGCGCCATCCGCCAGTCCAGCAGGAACAGACAGAGCAGGGTGGCCAGAGCGACCACGGCGTTGCTGCTCATCTCCGGGATGACGTGAGCGAGGGTAGGCTCCATGCTGTCCACCCGCTCCACCAGGATGTTCTTCAGCTCACCGGAACCACGCCCCTGCACGTCCCCCAACGGCATCCGCGCCAGCTTCTCCAGCCCCTGTTTCCGGATGCTGCCCAGCACGGCGAAGGTGGCCTGATGGGATTGGGCGGTGGACAGAGAGTGGAGCAGTACCCGCAGCAGCCAGCACACCGCCAGCACGCCGCAGTCCACCAGATAACCTCGTAAATCCCGGTTTCCAGCCAGCAGCTTGCCGATGACCTGCGCTGCCACCCAGAAGGGCAGCATCTGAAAGACCGCGCCCAGGATGGCCAGGAAAACGCTGGCGATGTAGCGGGATTTCTTCTCACCGGCAAAGGTGAACACCCAGCCCAGTGTGCTTTTTTCCGTTTGCATTGCATTTCACCTCACATGGAATATCTCTTGCAGCCTTGGCAGGTTGGCCTCCGTCACCGGCAGGTCGTCCTGTATCCCACCGCCGTCCAGATGCAGCACCCGGGAGCAGGTGCGGCAAACGAACTCGTAGTCGTGGGTGACCAGGAACAGCAGCTTGCCCCTCCCGGCCAGTTGACGGATGAGGGTGGCCAGACGGGTCATGCTGTCGTAGTCCAGACCGCTGGTGGGCTCGTCCAGCACCAGCAACTCCTTCCCGCACACCATGGACACCGCCGCCGCCAGCCGCTGCTTCTGCCCGCCGGACAGGGTGTTGGGGTGACGTTCCCGGAAGGGGGCAAGGCCAAGCTGTTCCAGGGTCTTCTCCGCCAGAGCGGTGTCCGGGTGCTGGATGCCAAAGGTGCACTCCGCTGCCACCGTCTCCGCAAAGAGCTGATAGTTCACGTCCTGCATCACCAGATAAGCCTGTTTCCGCCGCGCCTTGGCCGACTGCACCGCACCCTGCCAGCGATACATTCCGCCAGACTCCTTGTGCAGCCCGCACAGCCCACGGGAAAAGGTGGTCTTGCCCGCGCCGTTGTGTCCCACCACCGCGATGACCTCTCCCGGTGCGGCGGTCAGGGAGAGATGCTCCAACACCGGGGTCTTCCCGTAGGACAGGGACACGTCTTGCAGTGCCAGGATCGGTTCCGCTGTGGGCAGGGGAAAATAGGCCGGTCGCTCCGCCGAAAGCGCCGTCGTCCGCAGCCCCATGGACTGGCGCTGTTCCACTGACAGAGCGCGAAACTGCTCCGGCGTGAAATCTCCCGCGATGCGGCCGTCCTCCAGATAAAGGATGCGATCCGCCACATCCAGCAGGTAGTAGAGCCGATGTTCCGCCACCAGGATGGTCTTTCCCTGTGCCTTGACCAGCTGCAAATGGGCTCGCAGCGCTGCGATGGCGTCTATGTCCAGGTTGGAGGACGGCTCATCCAGCAGAAAAACCTCCGGTTCCATGGCGTACACCGAGGCGAAGGCGATCTTCTGCTTCTCCCCGCCGGACAGGGCGAAGATGTTGCGCCCCAGCAGGGGGGCGATGTCCAGCGCTTTGGCCGTCTCCTCCACCCGCGGACGCAGTTGTTTTTGGGGCAATGCCTGGTTCTCCAGGCCGAAGGCAATCTCGCTGTCCGTGTCCACGTTGAAAAATTGCGTCCGAGGATTTTGGAACACACTGCCCACTTTCTCCGCAATGCGATACAGTGGCAGCTCCAAAAGCGACTGCCCATCCAGCTCCACGTCTCCCGTCAGCTCCCCGGCGAAGAATTGGGGGATGAGCCCGTTGAGGAGCCGGGTCAGGGTGGTCTTCCCGCAGCCGCTGCGGCCGCAGAGGAGGACGCACTGTCCGTCTGGGATGGTCAGGTCGATGTGTTTCAGCCCGCTGTCAGAGCTGTCCGGGTAGGAAAAGGTCACGTTGTGAAAGCGTATCATTCAGCCCACCACCTTTCCCAAAAGTCCTGTGGCCAGCAGTGCCGCGAACACCAGCATCACCAGCCAGTCTGCCACCCCCATGTGCAGCTCTACCAGACAGGTGCGGGGGTGGGGCGCCTCGATGCCTCGGGTCACTGAGGCGATGGACAGCTCGTCCGCCGCCTTGGATGCCGCCGTCAGCAGGGGCACGTAGATGCAGTTCACCGTCATGGCCGGCGCTTTCAGAAAACCCCACAGGGTGGGGGACACGTCCCGCAGTGCCATGGCGTCCTTGATGAACCGCCAGTCCTCCCGGATGGTGGGCAGGTAGCGGAGCATGACGGCCAAAGGGATGGTGAGCTTTTTGGGGCAGTGCAGGCGGGCCATGGCGGAGAGAAATTCCCCCACCTTGGTGGTGGCGATGACCACCCCCGCCAGCATCCCGCAGGCGTACACCTTGTGCAGCAGCCCCAAAAAGGCCACGAACATGGTCCGCCAGGTGCCCGTCAGCACCCCCATGCACCAGCCGGTGAACAGGCAGACCAGCCCATAGGCCAGCACCCCCCGTACCGCGTACCGCACCTTCCCGCTGACCACCGCGAACAGGCCGATGAGCACCACCAGCGCGAACTGATAGGTCAGGTTGGGCGCGCACATGGCGCACAGGACACAGCAGAGCAGCAGCGCCAGCTTGGTGCGTGGGTCAAAGTGCCGTGGGGTCATTGGGTGATCCCGGCCTTCTCAAACTGCTTCCGCAGCATCCGACAGCCCACAAAGGCGCTGATGGCCGCCGCCAGCAGGGTGCCCACCAGCATGGCGGTCAAGATCCAGCCGGAACCGGTGGCGCGCATGGTGTCGATGTAGGACTGCTCCGTGCCGTTGCCCAGCATGGTCTGCGCCCAGCCCTCCGGGTCGGCGAAGAAGACCAGATAGGAGCAGGTGCCGCCCAGGGACAGGATGAGGTAGGAGAGGGAGTTGACCAGCTTACTCCGATACTGCCGGACGCCAGCCACCAGGTCAGCTGCCACCCCCATCACCAGATACCCCAGCGCCATGGCCCAGTGCATCCCGGTCACGAACCAGATGATGCACAGCAGCCCGCCCAGGATGGTCACCGCCCAGCGCTTGGGCACCTTGGCCAACAGCAGCAGGTACACCGGCCCGCACAGCAGGGCGCTGCCCACGGGCATGTAGAAGGTGAGGACGGGGTTGGGGGCGAAGAAAATGCCGCCCACCAGGGCGAAGGCCAGGAAAAGTGCGCTAAAAATGCCTGTCGTCACCAGATCCTTGACCGTCAGGCCCTTTTTTATCGTTGTCTGCATGGTAGATCCTCCTTATCTGTGTCGGACGGTTTGACTTTTGTGCCGTCGTTTGCTATACTCCGGTTAGAGCTCGCTAACCAAACCTGAGGGTAACAGATTCCGACCATTCCAGCAAGATTTGGCGGAGGGTTCTGCCTGATCGTTGCAAAGAATTGTCTGTTCGTTGCAAGGAGGACTATGAAACGCGACATTTTGACCGACTACTACCGCCCCCTCTTGGAGCAGAACGATTTCCTGCCCATCCCCTGTCCCGACCAGTTCGGCCCGGCGGGACGGTGCTGGCAGATCGCGCCGGAGGTGGGCAGCGGCTACTATTGGGTCTACGCCAAGCAGGACCTGTTTGACATCAAGATCCACGACTTCTATTTCCACGAGGACTTCTGCCTGGACGTGGGCATCCCGGAGTGCATCAGCATCCAGCGCTACCACTCCATCTCCGGCGAGGAGCTCAGCCCCTACCGACGCCTCTCCGCCGGGGACATCCAGACCATCGTCGGCGGCAAGCAGCGCTACCGCGCCCTGATCCACAAACGCATCCCCGTCCACGCCATCGGCATCGAAATTTTACCGGCCTACTACGAGGACGTCCTGAAGCGGCAGTACCCGGACGACTACTTCCAGCTCCCCGCCGCCTTCCAGAGCATCGACCAGGCGGGGGCGTTCCCGGCCATGTCCAAGCTGCTGTTCGAGGTGGAGAACTACCGGGGGGAGGGGATGGCGGCGGCTATGTTCTACGAGGCCAAGGTGACGGAGGCCATCGCCCTGGTGGTGGATGCGTGGAAGGCGCAGTCCAAGCGGCAGGGACGCACCCCGTCGTCGGCGGACCTGGCGGGACTGCAAAATGTGGTCAGCTACATCGCCGACCACTACGCCTTCGACCTGCCCCTGAAACGGCTGGCCAGTATCGCCTGCATGAGCGAGAGCAAGCTGAAGACCTGCTTCAAGCAGCACTTCGGCTGCACCGTCACCCAGTACATCCAAGCCCGCCGCATGAGCCAGGCGGAACACCTGCTCATCGACACCGACTTCACCATGGGACAGGTGGCGCAGATGATCGGCTACACCACGTCCAGTCGGTTCGCGGAGCTGTTCAAGAAGAGCACGGGCATCTTGCCCATCGAATATCGCAAATTAGCGCGGAAGAAATGAGAACAAAGGAGGAGTGGAGATGGAACGAAAGGAAGCCATCCGGAACGCCTACCGCCTGACCGGCAGCAACAACTTTTACGACGGCATGATCACCTGCTCCACCGTACCGGGACGCGCGGTGTGCCGGTTGGTGTGGGGGATGGACAAAGCCCAGTGCGACGCCTACCTGGCCGACGCCCTGTCCGGCATCCCGGAGGACTTTTCCGGGCGGCTGCTGGAGGTGCCGGTGGGCACGGGCATCCTGACCATGCCCCTGTACCAGACCCTGCCCCAGGCGGATATCACCTGTCTGGACTACTCGCCGGATATGATGGCGCAGGCACAGGAGAAGGCGGCGCGGATGGGGCTGACAAATGTGACCTTCCAGCAGGGGGACGTGGGGGCATTGCCCTATGCCGACGGCAGCTTTGACGTGGTGCTCTCCCTGAACGGCTTCCACGCCTTTCCCAACAAAGAGGCTGCCTACCGGGAGACCTGTCGGGTGCTCAAGCCCGGCGGGACCTTCTGCGGCTGCTTCTACGTGGAAGGCGCCTACCCCCGCACTGACCGGCTCATCCGCCGTCTCTACCAGCCCATGAAGTTTTTCACGCCGCCTTACGAGACGGTGGACAGCCTGGAAGCCCGGCTGAAAAACCGCTATGCCCAGGTCACCGTCGGCCATGTGAAGAGCATCGCCTGGTTCGTCTGCCGCAAGGGGGAGCCGGGATGAAATATTTCGGATTTGGCCAGGCGCACCGGCGTTGGCTGGAGTGGAGAAAAGGAGGATGAGAGCCATGTTTTGGGATCGGGTCGCATGGGTGTATGACATCTTCGCCAACGGCATCAACCGGAAGGCCAATCAGAAGATGTGCGCCGTGGTGGGAGGACTGATCTCCCCCACAGACGAAGTGTTGGAGTGCGCCTGCGGGACGGGTCTGCTCAGCGGGGTCATCGCACCTCGATGCAGACAGCTTACCGCCACGGATTTCTCGGAAAAGATGCTGAAACGGGCGAAAAAGAAGGGAAGACGGTGGGGAAATACTCACTTTGAACAGGCAAATCTGTTGCAGCTGCCCTATCCTGACCAGCGTTTTGACGTGGTGGTCGCCGCCAACGTCATCCACCTGCTGGATGAGCCCTATCGGGCGCTGAAGGAGCTGGATCGGGTCTGTCGCAGGGGCGGTAAGATCATCATCCCCACCTATCTCAACCAGACGGACAAGGGCACCACCAACAGCGTCTCCGACGCCATCGGCAAAGCGGGTGCAGATTTCAAACGGGAATTCACCTGGGACAGTTATCAGCAGTTCTTTGCCGACGCCGGTTATGAGGACGTGACCTACACCCTCTGTCCGGGCAGGATCCCCTGCGCCGTGGCGGTGCTCTGTGTATAGGAGGAGGCAGATGAAATGGACATCAAACGGTTGGGCAACCCAGACGGGAAGGGTGTCATGCTGCTCCACGGCAACCTGATGTGCTGGCGGCAGTTTGAGGATCTCATCCCGTACCTAGAACAAGACTGCTGCATCTACGCTGTCAGCTTTGACGGTTTTGACGGCACCGGCCAGACTACCTACACCACCGCTCAAGCGCAGGCAGACCAGCTGGCGGACTACCTGGTGCAGACCTGTGGTGGGAAGCTGGACGGGCTGTTTGCCGAGTCCTTGGGCTGCGGGCCTGCGGTGCTGCTGAAGGCGTCGGATAGGGTCCACATCGAACACATGGTCCTCAGCGGGCCGGAGTACCTGGACTTTGGGGTGCTCAACCGGCTCATTTTGAAGGTCATGCCTCCGAAGCAGTACAAGACGGCGCACGAGAAGTCCATGCCCGCCTGGGCGCTGCGTTTTATGGGGCAGACGGAGGAGGGGATGCGTACCATGCTCAGCCGCATCCCGGACGGGGTCAGCCTGGCGTCCGTCCGCGCCACCTGGGAGGCGGGACTGTACCTGTACCGCACCCCGTTCCCGGTGCAGCCGGAGGCCAAGGTGGCCTGTTGGTACGGGGAGCGAGAGGGGCACATGAAGAAGGCGCTGAAAATCCTGCGCCAGGCGTATCCCAAGCTCACCACCCGATGCTTCCCCGGCTACGGCCACGGGGAGATCATCAACCATCCGGAACAGCTCGCCCAGGAGCTGCGACAATTTCTAGCGCAGTGAGGAGGAAACCACATGAACGACTTCAATGACATCGGCATCTCCCGCCAGCTGGACTGGCCCCGCATCCGAAAGCTGTTCACCATCGGCCTGGCGGCCGCCCTGCTCCACTTGACCGGAGACTTCATCCTGGGGTGGGGCGTGGAGGACGAGGCTCTGACGGGCGTCTTCCGGATGCTCTCCGCCTACACCAACACCTCCGACGGCGGCCTCTTCGCTGCGGCGCTGCTGGGACTGCTGGGGATGACGTTGGCGGGGCTGTGTTATTTCGGCGTCTACCGGCTCATGGCGGAGCGGTCACCCAGCTGTGCCCACCGCTACCGAGCGGGCATCTTCGGTTCCGTCATCTTCGGCGGCTGTGGGTTCCACGTGCCCGTCTGCGCCC
>CAKTQP010000004.1 GCA_934597165.1 uncultured Oscillospiraceae bacterium | reverse complement strand
GTGCCCTCCGGGGTATTGGGGATGTATTTCATTGCCTTTGCACTCCTATCTGAAAAACGGGCTTGGGGGTGGGTGCGACCCGTTGTCACTTTAGTTCGCTAATACATTATCACGGAATAGTTTGTTTGTCAACTGGCATTTTGGATGAATCCAATCGGGAAATGCGCTGCATAGTAAGGGAGAACCAACGCACCATGCCTGTCAAACAGGCTTGCCCTCCGGTTACGCTCGTGTTAGTCGAACCGCGGCTCCCACTCCCTTGCCCGATACGCCTGGTAACACATCCAGATCTGCTCCGGATTCTGTTTCCCCAGGATCAGGGGCGGCAGGTCGGTCAGCGGGAAATATCGTCGTTCCGACGTCTCAATGTTGGGCTGGAATTCGCCGCCCAATACCCGACAGAGGACGAACACCTTACAAACACCGTAAAAGTTGGCGGGACGGTTGCGTTTCTGCTGGCTGTCCAGAGCAACAATGCGATAGGGGTCTACGCTCAGGCCAGATTCCTCCCACGCCTCCTTTTTTGTGTTGGAACGGATCGTCTCCCCCTCATCGCACCAGCCGCCGGGCATGGACCATTTCCCGTTCCGCTCCCGCACCAACAGCACCCGGTCGTCGTCAAAGATGGCGGCGCGGGTCTCGATTTTTGGGGTCTGGTAGCCCAAGTCCAGGGCGAAGGCGTCCTTGAGCCGCGCCGGGGGCAAGTCCAGCTCATAGGCTGCCATCTCCGCCGCGATGTCCCGGATGCGCAAAAAACGTTCCCGGTCGAAGTCGTTGGTGGTGTACTGGATGCCGGCGGCGGCCATGTTTTGCAGCTCTTTCGCCCAGCGGAAGAGCTGTGTCGATTTTGGTTCCATCTTCAATCCGCCTTTCTATTAAAATAAGGTAAGCTGACTGGTGTCGGGCAGGTCGTCCAGTGCGCCCATATGCCGCAGCTGCTCCACGTGGGCTTTGGAGACCTTGGGGCAGGCGTCCACCAGCTCCTCGACGGAGATGAACTCCCTCCCTTTCCGCTGCTCCACGATGGACTCCGCCGCCGCTTCCCCCAGACCGGGGATGGAGACGAAGGGCGGGATGAGCATTTTTTTGTCCTCCACCATGATGAAGTCCTTGGCAGCGCTCTGGTACAAGTCCATCTTGCCGAAGGTGAAGCCGCGGAGGTAGAACTCGTAGCACATTTCCAAGGTGGTATACATCTTATCTTCCACATCCGAGACCTTGTCCTTGGCTTTGATCTCTGCCATCTTGGCCTTGCACACGTCCATGCCCAAGCACATACAGGTGGCGTCCACCGCTTTGGCGCGGATGGAGAAGTAGGCGGCGTAGAAGGCCAAGGGGCGATGCACCTTGAACCAGGCGATGCGGAAGGCCATGGTGACGTAGGCCACGGCGTGGGCTTTGGGGAACAGGTACTTGATTTTCCGGCAGGACTCAATGTACCACTCTGGGATATTATGTTCCTGCATTTCTTCTACAATCCCATCTGGCCAGCTCTTGCCCTTATGGATGACGCCCTTTCGCACCGCCTCCATGAACTTGAAGCTCCGCAGTTCGTCCACACCCATGGAGATGAGGTAGAGCATGATGTCATCTCGGCAGCCGATGGCCTCGGTGACCGAGGCGGTGCCGGACAGGATCAAGTCCTTGGCGTTGCCCAGCCACACGTCGGTGCCGTGGGAGAAGCCGGACAGGCGCAGGAGGGTGTCGAAGTTTTTGGGCTGGGTGTCGATGAGCATCCCGCGGGTGAAGCCGGTGCCGAACTCCGGGATGCCGCAGGAGCCGGTGGGGCCCAGCACTGGGTCGTTCTCAAAGCCCAGCACTTTGGACGAGCAGAAGATGGACATGGTGTCCTTGTCGTCCAGGTGGATTTTTTGCGGGTCCACCCCGGTCAAGTCCTGGAGCATTTTGATCATGGTGGGGTCATCGTGCCCCAGCATATCCAGTTTCAGGAGGTTATCCTCCATGGAGTGGTATTCAAAGTGGGTGGTGATGATGTCCGAATGGGGGTCGTCCGCCGGGTGCTGCACTGGGCAGAAATCATAGATTTCTTTGTCGCCCGGGATGACCACCATGCCGCCGGGGTGCTGACCGGTGGTGCGCTTGACGTTGGTACATCCAGCGGCCAAACGTGCCTTTTCCGCCTCGGAAACGGTCAGATTTCGCTCTTCCAGGTACTTTAACACGTACCCGTAAGCGGTCTGCTCCGCCACGGTGCCCACGGTGCCCGCCTTGAACACGTGGTGTTCGCCGAACAGCTCAAAGGTGTGCTGGTGGGCCTTGGCCTGGTACTCGCCCGAAAAATTCAGGTCGATGTCCGGCACCTTGGTGCCGCCGTAGCCCAGGAAGGTCTCGAAGGGGATGTTGAACCCGTCCTTGTCCATGGGCGTGCCGCAGTGGGGGCAGATTTTGTCGGGCAAGTCCGCCCCGCAGCCATATTTTTCGATGTCGGTATCGAAGTCGGAATAGCGGCAGTTGGGACAGCGGTAGTGGGGCGGCAGACTGTTGACCTCGGTGATGCCGGACAGGAAGGCCACGATGGAGGAGCCGACACTGCCTCGGGAGCCGACCAGGTAGCCGTGCTCCATGGAGTCCGCCACCAGCTTCTGAGCGGACATATAGATGACGTCGTACTTCCGCTGGATGATGCCCGGCAGCTCCAGGTCGATACGGTCTTGGACGATCTTGGGCAGCTCGTCGCCGTACAGGCGATGGGCTTTTTCGTAGACCAGGCGCTCCAATTCCTCCGCCGAATTCTCCAGTTTCGGCGCGAACAACCCCTTGGGCAGGGGCGGGATGACGTCGCACATTTTGGCGATGTGATTGGGGTCGTCGATGACCACCTTATGACAGTCTTCTGCACCTAAGTACGAAAATTCGTCTAGCATCTCGTCGGTGGTCTTAAAGTAGATGGGCAGGGACTTATCCGCGTCGGAAAAGCCGCTGGCGTTGAGCAGGATATGCCGGAACTGCTCTTGTTCCGGGTCGAGGAAATGCACGTCGCCGGTGGCGCAGACCGGCTTGTTCAGCTCCTTGGCCAGCTTCACGATGGTGCGGTTCAGGTCACGCAAGCCCTCTTTGTCGGCGATGGTGCCCTGGTCCAGCAGGAAGAAGTTGTTGCAGATGGGCTGAATCTCCAAGAAGTCGTACCAGGACGCAATGCGCCGCAGCTCTCGCCAATCCTTGTGGTCCAAAATAGCCTTGAACAGCTCGCCGGCAGCACAGGCACTGCCCACGATGAGCCCCTCTCGGTTCTCGTTGATGAGGCTCTTGGGCATGATGGGGAACCGGTGAAAGTGCTCCAGGTGGGACAGGGAAATGAGCTTATAGAGGTTGCGCAGACCGGACTGGTTCTTGGCCAGCAAGATGACGTGTCCCGGCTTCTGGCGGCGCTTCACCGCCGAGCGCAGCTGGAGCATTTTCCCGTTGATCTGGTCGATGCGCTCCACCCCCAAGTCCCCCAGCATCCGCCGGAAGGGCATGAGCATATAACCCACCATGGCGGCGTCGTCGCAGGCGCGATGGTGGTTGAAGGCGGGCAGTTTCAGGTGCTCCGCCACGATGTCTAATTTGTATTTTCCCAAATCTGGCAGCAGGTTTTGCGCCAAAATGAGGGTGTCGATGGAGGGATTGGTGAACGGTCGCCCCATTCGGGCGCACCCTTCCGCCAGAAAGCCCATGTCGAACTCGGCGTTGTGGGCAGCTAAGGGGCGGTCCCCCACCCAGTCCAAAAAGGCGTTCAGCGCCTCCTCCTGGCTGGGTGCATCGGCCACCATGGAGTCGGTGATGCCGGTCAGCTCCACGATGTTTCGAGGGATGGGTCGGGCCGGATTGACGAAGGTGTTGTACTGATCCACCACTTCCCCGTTCTTGAGCACCACGGCGCCAATCTCGGTGATGACGTCCCGTTTCCGACTCAGACCGGTGGTCTCGATGTCGAAGCAGACGATCTCGGTGTCTATGGACAGCGGACACTCCCCGTGTACCACCACCCGGTCGTCCACGTCGTTGACGAAGTAGCCTTCCACGCCGTAGATGACCTTGATCTTGTCCCCGGCGGCACTGGCGGCGTCGGGGAACGCCTGGGCGATGCCGTGGTCGGTGATGGCGATGGCCTTGTGTCCCCAGGAGATGGCGCGCTTGACCGCGTCCTTCACCTCGGTGAGGGCGTCCATCTTGGAAAATCTGGTATGTAGGTGCAGCTCCACTCGCTTCTCTTCCGCGCGATCCTTTCGGGCAGGGGGCGCTTCCGCCTCGGCGATGGCGAAGGGGGACAGCTCCAGGTCGCCGTTGTAGATGCCCAGCTTGCCCTCCACCGTCACGTACATCCCCTTCTTGATGCCCTCCAGGATGGGTTTCGCCGCCCGGTTCTCCATGAATTTGGAGACGGTGACCGAGTTGGTGTTGTCCGTCACATAGAAACGGATGACCCACGCGTTGCGCTTCTTCAGCTCCCGGTGGTCGATGCCGAACACCTTGCCGGTGACGGTGACCCGACGCAGATCCAGACGCACCTCGCTCATGGGGATGGGCTTGGTGCGGATGGACTTGCCCAGGATCATCCCCACCACCGGTTTCAGCTGTCCCTTCTTCTTCACGGGCATGGGAGGACGGTTGGCCATGGCCTTTTTCATGGCCGCCTGGCGCAGAGCTTCGGTCTGGGCGAACACGTCCGCCGGTGCGTCCGGGATGGGCGGTGCGTCCACTGCTTCCGGCGGTTCCGGCGGCAGCTCTTCCCAGCAGGGTTCCTGGACGAACGCCTCCTCCGGTGGCTCCTCGGGCAGGGGGATGTCATCCCCTACACCGGCGCCTAAGGTGGGAGCCGCTGACACTGGGGCAGGTGCGGGAACCGGCTCTGGAACCGGCTCCGGAGCGGGCTGCGCCGCCGGTTGGGGCTGGTGCAGGGTGGCGCCTTGCAGGCCGTAGGCCAGGCAGATGCTCTGCTGGATGGCGGCGACCTGGTCGGGCGGGGTGGGATAGGAAAAGGACACCTCCAAGTCCACCGACCGGCTGGCCTGGTGGATGGCGGCATCCCATATGGTACAGCTTTGCGCCGCCTCCAGCGCCGCCCCGTGCAGTGCGCACTGGGCGAACATCTGGAGCAGCGGAATGCCTTGTTTATCTCGCATAGTACTCTCCTGAGGTCGATTACAAGGTATCAATCAACGCGAACAATTCGTCTACTAACTGGTCTTCCGGCACCTTTTTCAGCACTTTTCCGTGGGAAAAGAGCATCCCGAAGCCGTTGCCCCCGGCAATGCCCACGTCCGCCGCGGATGCTTCCCCGGGGCCGTTGACGATGCAGCCCATGACCGCCACAGTGATGGGTTTTTGCACCGTTTTCAGGCGGCGCTCCACCTCCTGAGCCAACGGGATCAGGTCGATGCGCGTCCGCCCGCAGGTGGGGCAAGCGATGAGGTTGGGGCCGTCCTGGCGGAGGCCGACAGCCTGCAGGATGCGCTTGGCGGTGATCACTTCCTCCACCGGGTCGGCAGTCAGGGTCACCCGGAAGGTGTCGCCGATGCCCAGAGCCAGCAGACCACCGATGCCGATGGCGGATTTGATGGTGCCCATGGTGGCGGTGCCCGCCTCGGTGACCCCCAGGTGGAGGGGGTAGTCGCTGCGCTGACGCATGAGCTGGTAGGCTTGCATGGTGATGGGGACGCTGGAGGATTTCAGGCTGACGCAGATGTCGTCGAAGTCGTAGCGGTTGAGCAGTTTGATGTGGCCGAAGGCAGATTCCACCAGGGCTTCCGGGCAGACCTTGCCGTATTTGGCCAGGATGTCCTGCTCCAAGCTGCCCCCGTTGACGCCGATGCGGATGGGGATATTTTTCTGTCGGCAGGCGTCCGCCACCGCCTTCACCCGGTCGGGGGAACCGATGTTGCCCGGGTTGATGCGCACCTTATCCACCCCGGCGGCGATGCACTCCAGGGCCAGTTTATAGTCGAAGTGGATGTCCACCACCAGCGGAATATTGCAGTGCTCCTTGATGGTGCCGATGGCCTTGGCGGAGGCTTTGTCGGGCACTGCCACCCGGACGATCTCACAGCCAGCCTCCTCCAAACGACGGATCTGCTGGATGGTGGCTTCCGGGTCGTCGGTGCGGGTGCTGCACATGGACTGGATAGAGACGGGCGCGCCGCCGCCCACCGGGACGCTGCCCACTTTGATCTGTTTGGTCATTTCTATCTACCTCTTTTTGTTAACTGACGATGCGATAGACGTCCTGGAAGGCCACCACTACCATCAATCCCAACAGCAGCACCAGGCCGCCGAAGTGGACGTACCCTTCGTATTTGGCGGGGATGCGTCTGCGGAAGAGCAGGGCTGCCAGGCCGTTCAGGATGAGGAAAAACACCCGTCCGCCGTCCAAGGCGGGGATGGGCAGCAGGTTCATCACGCCCAGGTTGATGGCCAGGAACGCGGCGAAGTAGAGCAGGTTATCCACCGCCTGACGTACGCCACTGGCGGACTCCGCCATCTGTCCCATGGCGTCCACGATGCCGATGGGGCCGGAGAGGGCGCTGAAGCCCACCGCGCCGGTGAACAGGTCTTCCAGGCTCCACCAGATCATCCGCACGAAGTCCACGCTGTTGGCCAGACCCAACCGCAGCTTGCTGCCGAAGGTGGCCTCTTTGCTCTGGAAGTACAGGCCGTACATGGTGACCTTTTTTCCCTCCACCTCGTATTCGCGGGGCGTCAGGGGCAGGTCGTTCAGCGTAATCTTCTCCCCGTCCCGGCGCACCACGATATCGTGGGTCTTGCCGTTGCCCCGGTTCAGGAGGGTGGAGATGTCGCTGTAGAGCAGGACGGCGCTGCCGTCGATGGAGACGATCTCGTCACCGGCCTGGAGCATGGTCTCCCCCTGACAGGGGAAGCCGTCCACGAAGCCGCTGAGGGTGGTGGAGACGTAGCCGGTGGAGGCGGCGAAGAGACCCAGGATGAGGAGCATCCCGGCCAGGAAGTTGGCGGCGGGACCGGCGATCAAAACCAGGAATTTTTTCCACCCGGCGGCGTTGCCGAAGGCTCGTGGGTCGTCGCTCTCTCCGTCCTCCCCTTCCATGGCGCAGAACCCGCCGATGGGGAACAGGCGGAGGGAGTATTTGGTCTCCTTCCCCTCCCGGTGCCACAGCTGGGGCCCCATGCCGATGGAGAACTCCAGCACCTTCACGCCGGAAGCTTTGGCCACCAGGAAGTGACCCAGCTCATGGACGGCGATGAGGAGGCCGAAGATGACGATGGCGATGATGATATAGATGAGTTTGGTCATGATACCTCACATTCTTTTACATACGGTTCCAAGCGGACGCCACCGCTTCCCGGGCGGCGTGGTCGGCGGCCAAAATCTGTTCCAGGGTATCCGCCGAGCCTTCCGGCACGATTTCCAGGGCGTACTGCACCAAATCTGCAATATCCAGGAACCCAATTTTATCCTGCAAGAACAGCCCCACCGCCGCCTCATTGGCGCCGTTGAGCACTGCGCAGGGTGTGCCCGGTTTCCGCGCCGACTCCAGAGCCAATCTCAGGCACTGGAAGGTGTCCAAGTCCGGTTGGGCGAAGGTCAGGGGCGGGCAGGAGAACAGGTCCAGGGTTGCCGCCACTGCCTCCGTCCGGTTGGGGTAGGTCAGGGCGTACTGGATGGGCAGGCGCATATCCGCCACGCCCAGCTGCGCCAGGACGGCGTTGTCTCGGTACTCCACCAGGGAGTGGATGATGCTCTGAGGGTGGACGGCGATGGACACCTGGTCGGGGGTGAGCCGGTACAGGCGCATGGCCTCGATGAACTCCAAGCCCTTGTTCATGAGGGTGGCGGAGTCGATGGTAATTTTCGCGCCCATGGACCAGTTGGGGTGCTTCAGGGCATCGGCACGGGTGACGTGCTTCAGCTCCTCCCGGGTCTTGCCGAAGAAGGGGCCGCCGGAGGCGGTCAGGATGACTCGCTTGATTTCTCCGTGGCTGCGGCTGCCCTGGAGGCACTGGAAGATGGCGGAGTGCTCGCTGTCCACCGGCACGATCTCCGCGCCCCAGCGAGCGGCTTCGCTCATGACCAGCTCGCCCCCACAGACTAGGGTTTCCTTATTGGCCAGGGCGATGCGTTTTTTCTCGTGGATGGCGGCCAAGGTCGGCTCCAGGCCGATCATGCCCACCACGGCGGTGAGCACCGTGTCCGCCTCAGGCAGGGTAGCCGCCTCTAACAGGCCGGTGCGGCCGGAGGCCACCCGGGTACTGGTGTCGGCGATGCGGGTTTTGAGGTCGGCTGCGGCGGATTCGTCCCAGCACACGGCCAGCTTGGGCTGAAACTGACGCACCTGGTCTTCCAGCTGCGTCACGCTGCGGTTGGCGGCCACAGCGGCCACAGACATTCCGCAGGCGGCAATCACATCCAGAGATTGCCGCCCGATGGAGCCTGTGGAACCCAGTAAGGATATGGTTCTCATATGTTCCTCCACCTGGTATTACAGGGTACTATATTCAAAAAACGGTACGATCATGAGTAACAGATAGGTCAGCGGCGCGCAGAAGGTCACGCTGTCAAAGCGATCGAGCACCCCGCCGTGTTCCCGGAACAGGTGGCCGTAGTCCTTGATGCCGTACTGGCGCTTGATATAACTGAAGGACAGGTCGCCCAGCTGGGAGACCAGGCTGCCCAACAGGCCGTACAGAGCCAGCACCCAATAGACCGGCGCGTGCCCCAGCACCTTGCCGATGACCAGGCCGTACAGCACACAGCACAGGGCTGCCCCCAGGAAGCCGCCCACGCTGCCCTCGATGGTCTTTTTCGGGGAGAGGTGGGGCGCCAGCTTGTGTTTCCCGAAGCGCATCCCGGCGAACAGGGCAAAGGCGTCGCTGGTGAAGGCACAGACGAAGGGCAGGAACATATACAGCCGTGCGTGCTCCAGATCCGCCATGAGGACGAACACGGAGAGCATACTGGGCACGACCAGAGCAGCGAAAACGGTCATGGCCATCTCCTCCACCTGCATGGTCTGCCGGCTGGCGATGGCCTCGCCGAAGAGCAGGAGCATGAGGACGAACACGCCGCCTACAGCGCCCACGATGCGGCAGCCGAAGTAGTACCAGAGGGGCACCAGGATGGCGAAGATGACAGCGTAGAGCACCAAGCGCCGGTTGTGCACCGCATGGGTGGCGCCCAACAGCTCATAGGCGGCGATGGCGCAGAGGGCGCTGAAGGCTACGGTCAAGACGATGACCGGGGAGAAGAACAGGATCACGATGAGCAGTGGGATTCCCACCAATGCAACCATAATACGTCCCAGCATAGGTTAGACACCTCCAAATCGTCGGGAGCGCCCCTGATAGGAGGCGATCGCTTTCAAAAGCTCATCGGGAGAAAAATCCGGCCAGAGCACGTCGGTAAAGTAGTATTCAGAATAGGCGGACTGCCAGAGCAGGAAGTTGGACGTCCGGATCTCGCCGCTGGGGCGGATGATGAGCTCCGGATCGGGGATGCCGGCGGAGTACAGGTCGCCGGCGAACAGCTCTTCCGTCAAGTCCTCCGGCTTGACCTTCCCTTCCACGCAGTCCTGGGCGAATTTCCGTGCCGCACGGACGATCTCGTCCCGGCCGCCGTAGTTCAGGCACACGTTGACCTGGAAGCCGTCGTAGCCTTCGGAAATTTTGCGGGTCTCCTGGCACAGCTGGTACAGCTCTGGGTCCAGGCTGGTCAGGTCGCCGAAGAACTGCAGCTTGATGTGGTCCCGTGCCATCTCCTGGATGGCCTCGTGGAGGTACTTGCGCAGCAGGCCCATGATGGCCCCCACTTCCTCCTGGGGACGCTTCCAATTCTCCGTGGAAAAGGCGTAGACAGTCAGGTAGTCCAGGCCGATGTCCTTGCAGTAGGTGGCGATGGTGCGGAAGGTCTCCGCACCGGCGGCGTGACCGGCTGTGCGGGGCATCCCCCGCTTTTTCGCCCAGCGTCCGTTGCCGTCCATGATGATGGCCACGTGACGGGGCAGGTGGTCGAAGTCCACTTTGGTGTGGACGGTGGTGATTGGTTTCTTCTTGTTTTTACGAAATAGGAGCATATCCTTCCATGAACGCCAAAACGGGATTTGACAATCCCGTTTTGACCTCTTTCCTCCAGTTTGATAGATGTGCGGACAAACCAGCACTTACACGTTCATCAGTTCCTTTTCCTTGTCTGCGGTGAGGACGTCAATGTCCTTGCAGCGCTTGTCGGTCAGGTTCTGGAGTTCCTTTTCGTAATCTTTTGCTTCATCCTCGGTGATCTCGGACTTCTTCTTCATGGCCTTGACCTTGTCCATGGCGTCCCGGCGGATGTTGCGGATGGCGACCTTGCCGCTTTCCCCGTACTTCTTCACCTGCTTGGTCAGTTCCTTACGGCGTTCCTCGGTGAGCTGGGGGAAGTTCAGGCGGATGATGCGGCCGTCGTTCTGGGGGTTGATGCCCAGGTCGGAGGTGTTGATGGCCTTCTCGATGGCCTTGAGCAGGGACTGATCCCAAGGCTGGATGGTCAGCTGACGGGGATCGGGGGAAGCGATGGTAGCCACCTGGTTCAGGGGGGTGGGGGTGCCGTAGTATTCCACGCTGATGCGGTCCAGGACCTGAGCGTTGGCACGGCCTGCACGGACGGCGGCGAAATCTTCCTGGACGGCGTTCAGGGTCTTCTGCATCCGAGCGTCAGTGTCATTCAAAAATTCCTTCATCATAGTGTGTTTCCTCCTTAGTGTACAATGGTGCCGACTTCTTCACCCATGACGGCACGCACGATGTTTTGGGGGTCTTTCAATGCAAACAGCATCACCGGGATCTGGCATTCCATGGCCAGAGAGGTGGCTGTAAAGTCCATGACTTCCAGGTGCTTGGCCAGCACGGTGTCGTAGTCGATCTCGTCGAACCGCACAGCGGTGGGGTCGATGGCGGGGTCTGCGTTGTAGACGCCATCCACATTCTTGGCAAGCAAAATCATATCCGCATCGATCTCCGAGGCACGGAGCACTGCGCCGGTGTCGGTGGAGAAGAAGGGGTTGCCGGTGCCGCAGCCGAAGATGACCACGCGCCCCTTTTCCAGGTGCCGGACGGCACGGGCGCGGATGTAGGGCTCAGCGATGGACTTCATCTCGATGGCGGTCTGAACGCGGACGTCCACGTCCTTGCGCTCCAGCACGTCCGCCACGGCCAGGGCGTTGATGACGGTGGCCAGCATGCCCATGTGGTCAGCACGGACCCGCTGCATATCATCGCCGCCGTCCTTCTTGCCCCGCCAGAAGTTGCCGCCGCCCACGACGACGCCCACCTGGACGCCCAGCTGGGTGCATTCTTTGATGGCGTCGGCCACTTTGTTGATGACGTCGAAGTTCAGGCCGCGCCGTTCGTCACCGGCCAGGGCTTCGCCGCTGATCTTCAATAGGACTCGTTTATATTTTGGTGTTTCCATCCGGATGATCTCCTTTACGATTTCCATACCTATTTGAAAAGTATCCAAAAGAGTGAAATTTATCTCTTATATTTTAATCTATTTTCGCCTTTTTGGAAAGAGGTTCAGGGGATTTTTTTTCATAGGCGGCCAACTTTCCCCATTCTGAATTTTTAATGGCAATTTTATTGCTTTTCCCCCATTTTGTACTATAATCTACTCAAAAGAACCGCAAAGAAAGAAGGTCGTCCCTATGCCAACCGCCCGTGCCCCTGTCTCCCAGCGCTCCAAGCGACCGGTCAAAGGCCGCTCGTTCCCCTGGAAGCTGCTCCTGCTGCTGGCCGTCGCCGGTGTGCTCTTCCTCTTCCTGCGCCCCTACCTGCTCCCGTCCAAAGCCCTGCCGGCGGTGCTGGAGGAGGATTGGATCACGGTGGACTTGCTGCCGGAGAACCCCTATTCCCGTCCGCAGATCCCGCTGAAACAGGTCAATGGCGTGGTCGTCCACTACACCGGCAACCCCAACACCTCCGCCGAAGCCAACCGCAGTTATTTTGCCGGTCTCGCCCAGTCCGGCGCCACCTACGCCAGCAGTCACTTCATCATCGGCATCGACGGCAAGATCATCCAGTGCATCCCCCTCAACGAGATCGCCTACTGCTCCAACTCCCGCAATGACGACACCATCTCCATCGAGTGCTGTCACCCAGACCAGTCCGGCAAGTTCTCCGACGCCACCTATCAGTCCCTGGTGAAGCTGGTGCGCTACCTGGCGGATGGGTACGGGCTGAGCAGCGACGACGTCATCCGGCACTACGACGTGACTGGCAAATTATGTCCGTATTATTACGCGACTAATCCGGAGGCTTGGGAGGCGTTTAAGAAGGATGTGTTCTCTCCTTCCCTGTTCTAAATAGACGGAATCTTACCCCCAGTAAAACTGGGGGTTTTTTCTTGCGAACGCGCCCAAAAACAAAGCACCTGCGTTTTTGCAGGTGCTTTGTGGGACGTTTAATCATCTAGTTCCGCATAAACGACTGTCCCGCTTTGATCGTTTTCTCGGATACACTCCAGGTAGCCCATCCCATTGAGCACAATGTAGTACACTTTTCCGTCTTGCGCGACCAAGGTCGCTTGGGTTCCCCGCTTCTTGCCGAGCAGTTTGAGGGTTTTCATCTGAATGCCCTTTCGCTCCAGCTTCTCCACGAGCCCTTCTGCGCAATCCTGGTCTATTTTCAGCGTCTTTCGGATCATTCGGACATCCTGCTCCATGCTGTGTTCCGCTTCGTTTTCATTCACTTGAATGGAAGCTGTTTTTTCCATAGAAGTATCCCCTTGTTTTCTGAGCCCTTTGCTCCCCAACGCAAAAAGGAGGAGGAGCAACACGGCTACGATCAAAATCACCTGAATCATTTTCTTCATTTAACCCCAACTTCCTGCATAGTCCGGCTTGTACGAGAAGACATCACCATACTGTTTTGCAAATTTTTTCGCGTCATATTCTATCGGCTGCGTCACATAGGAATCGTATCCATACTCTGACATACTGCGATAATGTTCAAAATTATTCCGCCACTGCTCAACTGTTTCCTGCGTCACAGAGAAGTTTTCCGGATGCGCTACCACTTGATGCTGATAGGCGTGCCGCATTTCATGAATGATCGTTTGGATAAGCGCATAACTCCCCGCTTCCCCTAAGCGATCTACGTTGATCCTGATGCTATTGCTTTCTGATGTGTATTCTCCCCGTGTATTCTCACCCAGACTTGCAAACTCGATATCTCCACTGATGGAAATCCCCATAATGCGGCTTACTTCACGCATGAAGGCGTTCAATATGGACTTCCGCTCCTCTACAGATGCCTTCTTCCAGGTTCTTTTTTTGAACTGCTTTTGGTCGAGCAGATCGAAAACCTGCCCTTGCATATACTTATCCTGCGCTCGTTCCGCTGCTTTGGCACTCCTCTTATCGTTTTCTTCTCTTAACCGTTCGATCCAGCGCTTGATCGTGTCCAACCAGTTTTCCTTTGGCTTTTCTTCGCTGCGGCTCCCCGTTGTATCCGCGTAACTCTGTTCCGTCCGCGTTGTTTGACACAATTTTTGCTCGCAGGTCTGATACTGCTCCGCGATATAGTCCAGCGCAGCCGCCAGGCTGTCCATTTTGGCCGCTTCTTCTATGATCTTTTGATGATACACGCCCAATTTGCGTTCTATCCCTGCCAGGAAATTCTCTGACCCTGCCTGGAGTCCCTGCTTCGCTCCATCCACGCTTTCGGAAATCGTCCGCAAGGAATCGCAGATCTGTTTCATCGAAGCCGCCGTCTGTTTCATCGCCTGACTATTCACCTTCAAATGCGCCATCTGTTATCCCTCCTTCTGCGCGCTGATCGCTTGGCCATGACTGGAGATCGCTTGCTGTGCCATCTCCTTTATCATCTCAAAATAGCCCATCCGTTCCGCAATCGTCTTCCCCGCTTGGTTTGTGACGCGATAGATGCACTTATCCCACTGCAGGAACAGCGCTTCCTGTGTCACCTGCTGCTTGTTCATCGTCTTCAGCTCAGAGACCAGTTGGATCTCCTTTTCCCCGGTCTGACCACAGCGCTCCTGCAACGCTTTTTCCATGTCTGCACGAAGCGGCCAGCGCAGTTCCATCTCTTCTCCTAAGAAAAGCGGTTCCGGGCTGCCATCTACCGGCTCCGTTTCTTGAAACGCCTCAAAATAGGCTGCGATCCCACCGATGGCATCCGGAATGAAGGGCATCCAGTAAAACGTATAGCGATCTGCCGCCCGATCGCTGTGGAGCAGGATGATGGTATCCTGATGAAAATAGCAATTACAATTTCCCCACGGCGTTGTTTGCAGGAGCTGATATTCCGAATGGAACACGCTCCACAGGACGAACAGCACGAACTCATTCCATGTAACGCCCTCTTTTCCCTCTACCAAAAAATGCTTCTTCCGCATCTCATCCAACACCTGTTCATCCGGCATATCTGCTTCCGAAATGGAACAGACCGCTTCCAGCTCCTCCATCTGCATGATAAACATCGCAGCCTTCAGCTCCGCACGGTTCAGGATCACCCGTCCCCGTCTAGAAGCCGCTTCCTCCGGGCGGGCGACCTTTTCTTTTCTATCCATATGCGCTCCTCTCGCCATTTCGTTGTTTTTCTTCTTCCTTACCATAAAACAAATTGTATATTTTGTCAAGAAATCAAGTTGCCGGAAGAACTGGCATTACGCAGATAACCCCTGATACCAAATGGCATCAGGGGTTGTTTTGATCGCGCTTATTGTCAGCTCAGCACAACGGTCGCCACCGCCGCCAGCGCCCAGACGACCGCCTGGTCGATGGTCTCCAGCAGCTTCAAGCTGCCGCTGTCCGCCTGCTCCGCCGCGGACAGCAGACCGGTCTTGACCGTCTTCGCCTCCTGCCGGTCGAAGCACTCGTAGAGCAGCTCGGTCTTGAGCAGCACCTGTGCCAAGGTCAGCTGCTCCGCCGTCACCGGCTGGCCGGTGGTCACCGCCAGGACGAACTGCTTCACTGCCGCCACCTCCTGGGGGTCTGCCTCCAGGCGCTGGCTCTCCACGCCGAACAGGCCCTTTTTGGTGGTAGCGGTCACCCAGCCCTGATCCACCATCCACTGGTTCACCTGCGCAGAGAACGCCTGTGCGCCCTGCTTGAGCATCATCCCCAGCATCCCCCGCATGGAGTGATCCGCCTCCCCGGCGATGGACTGGTACAGCCCCGCCAGGTATTCCCGCTCCTCCGGCACCGGCTGACCCAGGACGCAGCGCTCCCCTTCCCAGGTGAGGCTGCCGCATTCCTCCAGCTCGTACAGACCCAGTGCCACCAGACCGGCCAGGTAGTTGCTCTGGAACAGGTGATTCTGCTTGTTGACGGACGCCGCCAGCAGGGCGTAGCGCATGACATTGGAAGTAACCATGAAAAATCCTCCTAACATAAGTCCGAACCATTTGGTTCCTGGAACAGCTCGTTCCACAGTTTGATATAGGTATGGGTCAGGCGTATCACGTCTGTCTCCTGGAGACCAGCGGTGCTCCGCCGGTAGAAGACGGACAGCTCCGCCTGTTCCCCATAGTCGAAAATCCGGAAGGAGAAGGGGTTTTGCAGCCCGACACACTCAAAGGGACGCATCCTGCTCCAGATGGCTTCCGGCGCTCTGGTGTACAGTTTTTGGTAGTCGAAGATGGGGGACTGGGCGATGAGGGTTTGGCTGGCGTCCTGCTGGTACAGGCTCAAAAAGCCTTGCTCCCGCTGCCGCAGACAGGTCAGTTCTGTCTCCACTTGGTGGACAAACGCGGAAAACGCTGCCGGTTCCGTTCCCCCGCTCACCACGTAGGGCATCAGGAAGGAGAAATAGCCCAGGGTGTTGAAGGGCTGCGCGTGACTGCGTCCTGCGGTGAAAAACAGGAGTGCCGTAGGTGTTTTTGCCCCATACTCCCGCATCTGCCACACCAGCAGGGCGAACAGCGCCGCAAATTCCCCCACCTGGTGACGGATGCAGAAGGTCGTCAGCTGCTGCCGCTGGGCGGCGGAGATGGGCAGGCTGTATTGGAGTGTGTCCGCGTCTTGGAAACAGATTCGTGCGGTCACACCCGCCGCTTTCGTCTCCGTCGGCAGCACCTGCGTCCACCGCTTCCAGTCCATCGGCTCCACGCAGGACAGCCGTTCCTCCCAAAACAACGCCTCCTCCCGGGTCTCCGTTGTCCGTCGGAGGCGGGCGTACTGGGACGCATAATCGGAAAAGTGCTGGTTGGGCGTCACTGGCAGAGGTTTTTGATAGCGGCGACCCAGTTCCTCCCAAAAAGACAGGAGGGAGTAATAGTCAAAGAGGTTGTGATGGACGGCGAAGATGGCCACATCCTCCCCTGCCCCTTTGCAGTAGAGCAGGCGGAAGGGGTGGGTCTGCTCCCAAGTCAAGTCCTCCAGCTCCGGCACCAGCCAGCCCATGGCTGCCTCGTCCAAGTCGGTCAGCAGACCGCCCGCCCGCCACCGCAGCGCCTCCACCACCTCCGGCCGTTCCAGCACCCGGATGGGTTCCGGTTCGCCCTGGGCAACGGTCATGCGGAAGCGGCTCCCGGATTGGGTCATGCGCAGGCGAAAGGCGTCGTGGGTCTGCTGGACGGCCTGGAACGCCTGATTCAGCCGCTCCGTGTCCAGCCGCTCCGGCAGGGTGACCAGGTAGATCATCAGGTTGAAGAGGGGGTATCGGGTCTGCCGCCGGTTCATCTGCTCCACCTGGGTCAGGTACTCTTGCAAGGGCAGCGCCGGGGCACCTTTGGCGCGCAGAGGTGTCGCCTTTCGCTCCGGCTTAGTCCCCTTGGCTGTCCGCACCTGCTCTGCAATGTCCTGTGCCGTCATCCGCACATTCCACTTTGCAAAATCCAGCGTCACGGAGAACCGTTCCTCCAGCTCCGCCAGCAGGGACAGCAGGGACAGGGAATCCACCCCTTGGGTGATGAGGCTCACGTCCGCCTGCAACGGCACTTCGCAGACCTCCCCCACACACGCCAGCACTTGCGCCATCAACGGGTCTTGCGGTGCGGTTTCCACCAACGCCTGTTTGTCCAGCTTCCCGTTGTGATTGAGTTGAAACTGCTCCGTGGGCATCAGCTGTTGTGGGATCATGTACTCCGGCAGGCGCGTCAGCAGCGCAGCGTAAATCTGCTCTTGCGTGGGGCTCTGACCCTCTTGCGCCGTGTAATAGGCCACCAGCTTTTGCCGTCCGCCCGTCTCCGTCAGCAGCGCCTTGCACAGGGCCACGCCAGGGACGGACTCCACCGCTTTTTCAATCTCCCCCAGCTCGATGCGATACCCTTTGAACTTCACCTGGTTGTCCTGCCGCCCGGCATAATAGAGGTTGCCATCCTTCCCCCATCGTCCTCGGTCGCCAGTGCGGTACATGGTGGCCGTCGGCTCCAGCAGGTCGGGACAGAACGCCTGGGCGGTCAGCTCCGGTTGGTTCACGTAGCCGCCTCCGACCCCCGCCCCGGCGATCCAGATGTCGCCGGTCTCACCGGGGCAGAGGAACTTTCGTTCTTCATCCAGCACGTAGACCCGCGTGTTCTTCATGGGCTTGCCGATGGGCAGGACGTGGTACTGCGCCTCCCGCTGGGCATCTATGGGAAAGAGGGTGGTCTCCACGGTACACTCGGTGGGGCCGTAGCAGTTGACCACCTGGCAATGGGGACAGCGCCGGAAGAAGGCGTGCAAAATGGGCTTCTTCAGCTCCTCCCCGCCGGACAGGTAGAGCCTGAGCCGGAAGGGCTGTTCCGGGTGGGCGGCCAGGGCCTGGTTGAGCAGCTCCATCATCAGGGGCGTGCCGTCGCAGACATCCAAGCCGTCCAGCGCCTGAGCTAAGGCCAGCGGTCGGAGTTTGGTCTCGTGGGGGATGATGTGCAAGGTGTGTCCGCCCAACAAAGCTGGAAATATCTGCTGCACCGACAGGTCGAAGGCGAAGGACGCCGTGACCCCCACTTGCAGCCGCCCCGGCGACAGCAGCCCAAACGCTTCCTTTTGCATCTGCGCCGTCAGGTTGAGCAGGGAGCGCTGCCAGACGATGGCTCCCTTGGGCTGTCCGGTGGAGCCGGAGGTGAAGCAGAGGTAGGCGTATTGCCGGCAGTGCTCCTGGACAGGCGGGAGGTCAGGCAAGGGGGTGGCGTGGCCTGTCATCAGCGCCCCATAGGGCAGGACGGGACAGGCGAATTGGGGGGTGGTCTCTGTCAGCCCCTCTAGGGCGATCACAGCCACCGCTTGCGCCTGTTCCACCATGTACGCCAGCCGGGCGTCCGGCAGATGCTCGTCCAGCGGCAGGTAATGGCACCCCGCCTTCCAAATGCCCAACACCGCAGTCAGATGCTCCACCGTCCGCCCACAGAGCAGCGCTATACAATGCCCCGGCTGGCAGCCCAATGCCTGCAACCGCTGACAGAACTGGTCGGATTGCTCCGCCAGCTGGCCGTAGGTGACCTGTCTGCTTCCACTGACCACGGCCAACTCCTTTTCATGCTGCCGGGCGACGGCTTGGAAGGCTTCTGCCATGGTGGCATAGGGCAGCGTCTCGCCCTCGTTGCGGCTCATCTCCCCATAGGTCTCCCGGCAGTTCAGGTTCCAATAGGGGGTTTTCGCCGGGTAGACATATGCCTGGTGAGCGTACAGGATGAGATCCACCAGCTGGGCGTCTGCAAAGGAGCGGCAGCACTGGGCGAAGGTGGGTAACAGTCCACGTGGGAAATACACCACCCCGGTGCCGATGTAGGGGGTGAGGGGCGTTTGGGGCTTCTCGATGGCCTGGGTGATGCGGTCGTCTTTGTCCAGTGCCACGGTATAGTTCTGCCGGATTCTCTGAGGTTCCTCCGTGGGCACCACCACGGCCAACAACGCCTGCGGTCTGCGCTGTGCGGTCTCCAACAGGGACGCCAAGTCCAGCTGGGGTAGGTATTCGTCCCCCAGTAGGAGGAGCGTCGGTTCATCCGCCACCTGTAGACAGTCCACTGAGAAGATGGCGCCCACCAGGCCAGTGGTCAGGTCGGTTTGGACGTGGTAATGCAGCGGAACCCCTCGATAGGACGCGCCAAAATAGCCCTGTATCTGGGTCTCCTGAGGGTGGACGACGATGTGGATGGCGTCCACCTGACCGGAGTCCACGCAGTGATCCAGGTGCCAGGCCAGCAGGGGACGACCCTGGACGGGGAGCATACATTTGCTGCGGCAGCGGCTGATGGCACGGATGCGGGTCCCGTTTCCGGCGGTCAGGATGATGGCTCTCATGCCAGCTCACACGCCTTCCACACTAGCTCCGCGCCGTAGGCGTTCCAATAGGACTCCAGCTCCGCCGCCATGGCCGCCGCGCCGGCCTGGTAGTCTGCATAGTGCCGGTTCAGTTCTTCGTAGCCCTCCCGAAGCTCCTCCGCGTCCAAGGGGCGGTTGCGGATGAGGATGCCGGCGTGGTGGGCTTCGATGGCCTGCCCCACCTGGTAGTCGGGGAAGTTGGCCGGGATGACCAGCATGGGCGTATGGGCGAAGAGCGCCTCTCGGACGCCGGTAATGCCGCCGTGGGTGACGAAAACCTTGCTATTTTCCAACATTTTCCTCTGATTGGTGTAGGCGTGCAGGTGGACGTTGTCCGGAAAATCCGCCTGGGTCAGCACCTGCTCGCTGTAGGGGTTGCCGCCCCAGCTGACGTGGATGGGCTCCCCGCAGGGGGCCAGCGCCTGGACGGTCTCCTCCAACAGGAACGCACCGTAGCTCTCGCACACGGTGCCACGGGACACGTACAGTCCCGCTCGCTTGGCCTGGGGATGCAGCTCCAAATGGAAGCCCAGCATTTGGTCGGTGGCTGGCAGCCGCTCCGCCTCGTCCTGGAGCAGCGGGGACAGGTAACCAAAGGAACGATCCGGCGGACGCTTGTCCCTCCGTGCCCGTTTGCGCTGGAGGCTCAAGATCTGGTCGAAGCTGATGCTGTCCGGGTAGGACGTCCACAAAATTTCCTGATAGTACTGCTGGAATCGCCGACTCCGCCACAGCTCCGGCACAAAGGTGGAGGCGTTCAGCTCGAACTGAGGGCAGTCGATCTGCTCCCGCAGCTGGGCCAGGAAGGTGGCCTGTGCGTCATACAAGAACACATCCGGTGCAAAAGACGCCACTGCCGCCCCCAACTCCTCCGCCGCCATGCGGTTCATGGTCAGGTCCTCGATCTGCATGAGGGCGTAGATGCGAGCGTCCGCCATGTAGGAGAAATACTCCCGCGCCGCCCGCTTCCGGTCGGTCTGGGCGCTGGCCATGTGGCCGCAATATTCCCGGATAGCCGGGGGATAGTCCCGCACCTGGATGTCTTCTTCTGAAAAACACGCCTGGTACTTGCTGTCACAGTAGACCACCACCTGCGCCCCCCGCCGGACGAAGAGCCGGAGCAATTCTAGATTGGGGTAAAAGTGCCCGCCGTAAGGCATGAGCATACACAGGATCTTCTTCACTGGCCGAACACCTCCTCCACCTCTTCCATGGGAATGTGCAGCACGATGCCGCTCCCCGGGGACGGTTCCAGCCAGTACCCCTCCGGCACCGGCACCCCAGGCAGCGGGTCGATGACCCCGCCTCGGTAGCTGACGCCGCCCTTGACCCGGATGAGCAGGACGTGTTCCGTGGGGATGGCCAGGTCGGTCTGTTCCTCTCGCGGGATGCCCGGCCGGAGGGTCTCCTGGGTGCCGTCCTCGTGGAGGATGGACTGGAGGTGGGCGCGGTCCATATACATGGTCACGGTGGACTTGGCGCTGGGTTTCAGACCCAGCCAACGGCTGTCCTGGTCGCCGTAGATGTGTTCTCCGGCCAGGACGGATCCGACGAGATTTTGCAGCAGCAGATGTTCCATTTATTTCGCCTCCAACCGGTTGTTCGCCATCAGCTTGCCCGCTCTGGCGTAAAAGTCCAGCTGCATCTTGGTGTCGAACTGGGCGGTCTCGATGACCGGCCCGTACATATCCAGCTGGGCATAGGAGTTGACCGTGTAGTGCATCCCCAATTCCTCCATATGATCGTACTGGTACGTGCCTGGGAAGGGGGTGTTCAGGCCGTAGACCACGTCGATCATGGAGCCGTACTTCCGTTTCAGCTCCTCCATGAAGTTGAGGGTGTCCGTCATGGTGGCCTCGGTGTCGCAGTAGTGGGCGAACATGAAGCTGGTGGCCACGGGGATGCCGCTGTCGATGGTCTTGCCGATGACCATCCGGGCGTCCTCCAGCTTCATCTGTTTGCGGATGCTGTTGAGCACCTGTTGGTTACCGCTCTCGATGCCGAACTGGATGCGCTTGCACCCCGCCTTCTTCATCCCCGGCAGCAGGTCGCCGTTGCGCACCATGGCGTCCACACGGGACTCACAGCGCCAGGTCAGGGGCACCTTGCTCTGGACGCACAGCTCCACGAACCGTTCCACCCGCTGGCGGAAGACGGTGAAGGTGTCGTCGATGTAGAAGATTTCTCGGGGGCCGCCGCAGCAGTTGGTGACCATGAGGGTCTCCAAAAAGACGTTCTCAATGTCCCGGATGCGGTATTTCCCGCCGGACATACTGGGGGCAGCGCAGTAGATGCACCGGCCGGGGCAGCCGCGGCTGGAATAGACGGTGGGGCTGAGGGCTTGGTAGGACTCCGGGATGTAGTCTCGGTTGATGATGGGGATCAGGTTGAGATTCTCCAGGTTCCGGCGGGGCTTTCCGTACTGGTACTTTTTGTGCTCGTCCAGGTAGATGAGTCCGTGGATGTCGGAGAATTTGATGAGCGCTTGCTTCGTCCGGATGGCCTCCACCAGCTCCAGGCTATTCTGCTCCCCATCCCCCATGGAGATGAAGTCCACGTAGCGCTTGCGCATGCAATAGGTGGAGTCCAAGGTGGGATGAGGGCCGCCGAAGACGATGGGGATATGGGGGAAGCGGCGCTTGAAGTATTTGCACATATTGAAGGTGGCGTCCACGTTCTCCGTATACACCGAGAACCCGATGAGCAGGGGGTTGAGCCGCTGGATGATCTGGTTGATGTCCTCGGTGCTGTAGTTTTTGATGCTCAGGTCGATGATCTCCACATAGTAGCCGTGGAGGCGGAGGACGTTGGCGATGGACATGAGCCCTAGGGGCGGCATATAGTTGTTCCGTGCCAGCTCTCGGTTATCGCAGTTGGATTTGACGAAGTACACGACACTTTCCACAAAAATTCCTCCTATCTCAGACCGCGGTATAGCCGCCGTCTACCATCAGATTATGGCCGGTGATCATGGACGCCTGGTCGCTGGAGAGGAACAGGATGGCGTTGGCCACGTCCTCCGGCCGGGCGTAGCGCTTGAGGGGAATGCGCTGCAAGTATTTCCGCTTGTAGTTGGCGTTGTTGAGCACGTCCCGGTTCTTGTCGTTGAGGATATAGGTGGGCGAGATGGCATTGACCCGGACGCCGAAGGCCGCCCACTCCAACGCCAGCACCCGCATCAGCCCCAGCAGGCCGCTCTTGCTGGCGCAGTAGGCCGCCCGCATATGGTTGCCCACCACGGCGTGTTGGGAGGCAATGAAGATCACATTGCCTCCCCGATCCAACAGGGAATCCCGCGCCACTTGCTGGGTCAGGAAGAAGCTGCCCTTCAGGTTCAGATCCATCAGGTAGTCCCAGACGTCTTCCTCCACGTCCACCGCCTTTTCCAAAAAGTTCATCCCGGCGATGTTCACCAGCACGTCCACCCCAAAGCCGTCCTGGCGTATCTGGGCGGTCACTGCTTGAATCTGTTCCGTCTCCACCAGGTCGGCGCAGTAGACGTGGACGGCGCAGGTGGGATAGCGCCCCTCCAGCTCCTGCGCCTGGGCTTCCAGGGCGGCGCGCTGTTCCGGCTTGTCCAGCAGGAGCAGACGCTGCGCCCCGGAGGCGCTGTAGCTTTGGGCGACCGCGTGACCTAACTGGCCTGCCGCGCCGGTGATGAGGATGGTCTTGGTTTGAAAGGTGATTTCCATGGTTTTGTTACGCTCTCTTCCACTTGAATGCCTTCATGGTGCCATAATGTACCACGCCTCGGCTGAACAGCCGCGCGCCCAGCACCGCCAGGACGGCCACGGCGGCGTACAGGATGACCAGGGACAGAGCCAGCTCGCCCACCCCGGCGAAGCCGATCATATAGCGGACGAACATGACGGCAGGCGACGTGAAGGGGATGTAGGAACAGGCCATGGTCAGGGCGCTGTCCGCCTGGAGGGCGAAGATGCTGACGAAGAACTGCACCATGGCCAGCATCTCCACCGGCACCAGGGTGGTGGTCAGGTCGTCGTTGCTGTTGACGATGGAGGCGATGGCGGTGTTGATGAAGGAGTAGAGCAGGAAGCCGCCGATGAAGAGGAGCAGGAAGGCTGCGATCTCATGGGGCTGCAAGGGCGAGAGGGTGACGCCCAGGTTGCTCAGGCTGGACAAGTCCACCCCGGAGAGCTGGTAGGAGGCCACGAAGCAGACCACGATGCCCACCAGCTGGATGAGACCGGTCAGGCCGATGGAGAGGGTGACGCCCAGGTAGAAGGGCAAGGGCTTGATGGAGGTGGTGACCACTTCCATGACCTTGTTGGTCTTGAGATAGGCCACCTCGTTGCCGGAGGCGCAGGAGTACATGACGATGGCGATGGTCATGAGCATATACAGGATGTAGGTGCTCCAGAAGTTCTCCGACTCCTGTACCGGGTTCACCGCCTGGAAGGCCACCTGCCGGGTCACCGTGGCCACCTCTTCCGGTGTCAGCTTGCTCTGTTCCAGGTTCTGCTGCTGGTAGATGCCCTGCACCAGGTTGAGCAGTGCCTGTGCGTCCGCCGTGGACACGCTACCGCTGTCATAGACGGTCAGGGTCACGTTGCCACCCTCTTCGGTCAGCACGGCGTAAGCCTTTTCGTCCTCCTTGACCCCAGTGGTGATCTGGGTCTGGGAGAGGTTCTTTTTCTCGGAGAAATCCAGGGTGATGTCCGCAAAGTAGTCCTTGGGCAGCTCCGCCGTCTCCATGGAGGACTGGAACAACCCCGTCCGATCCACCACGTACAGGGGCTGCTTGTCCCCCTCCTGAGTGAACAGGTTGAGGAGGAAGCAGGAGGAGAGGCTGATGACGCAGAGCAGGACGGTCACGATGAGATAGACCTTGCTGCGCATCTCCTTCTTCAGGTAGTAACCAAATACCGTGGCGAAATCGCCCATCACGCTTTTCTGTTTCATGCTTCCACACCTTCCTCGCCGACCAGATTTAAGAAGATTTCCTGTAACGATTCCTGAGAGCGCTCCAGCGCGTCCACCGGCACCTGGGCTTCCACCAGCTTCTGCAAGACATCGTGGAACGTGGGATTTTCTTTGGTGCCCAGGCGCACCTTGTACTGGTTCGCCCCCACTTCTTCCGCTGCCAGACCGGCAGACAGGGTGCCGCCTGCGGTGCTGAACCGGACGAAGCGCTCCCCGTACCGAGCCTTAAGCGCCTCCAGAGGGCCGTAGTACACCCGCTTGGAGCGGTTGATGATGCAGATGTCCTCGCACACCTGCTCGATGAGGGGCAGCTGATGGCTGGACACCAAAATGCACTTCCCTGCGTCCCGCAGCTCCTGGAGCAGGCGGATGACCATCTGCATATTCACCGGATCCAGGCCGCTGAAGGGCTCGTCGAAGATGATGACCTCCGGGTCGTGGACCAGGCTGGCGATCATCTGGATCTTCTGCTGGTTGCCTTTGGACAGGCTCTCCAGTTTGCTCTTTTGGTACTGGGGGATTTCCAGCCGTTCCAGCCAACGCCGGATGGACTGGTCCGCCGCCTTGGCGCTCATCCCCTTCAGCCGTGCCAGGAAGAGGAGCTGGCTCTGGACGGTCTCCTTGGGGAACATCCCCCGCTCCTCCGCCAGGTAGCCCACGTGTTTCAGCTCCAACCCCTGTTCCCGGTGGTCGACCAGGATCTTGCCGCTGTCCATGGGGATGAGTCCCAGGAGGGAGCGGATGGTGGTGGTCTTGCCGGAGCCGTTGCGGCCCACGATGGCGGTGATCTTCCCGCTCTGGAAGGAGAAGCTCATACCGTCCACGGCGCAAAAGTCTCCATAATATTTGGTCAAGTTTTCAACTGCAATTTCCATCGCACAAATTCCTTTCTCAACTCACATCATCTGGGTCAAGCGCCGATAATCCTGCCGGATCATCCCACCTGCGTGGCGAATGGTCCGATAGAAGTCAGACGCCATGATGGCCACGCCCACGCACAGCAACCCCCATTTCACCCAGTCCTCCACCGGCAGGTGGGTGCTGATGGCGTACAGGTTGTACCCCCAGAACAGGGGCTTGAACAGCAGCGCCGCCACTCCGTACCCGGCCAGCAAGCGACGCTGCCCGGCAGGCATCCGCAGCTCCGGCAGGGTATTCCGGTGGAAGAAGGTGGCATAGGCCATCAAAAATCCTTTGTCCATCAGGTTGTTCACCTGAAGCACGGCGCTCAGGAACCAGTAGCCGTCCAGCTTGACCAGGGGAATTAAGTTGTACACGCTCACCACCAGGTTGGACAGGGCGAAGTAGTAGAAGGGCAGCACCACCCGCCCCAACAGGGTCAGCACAAAGGCCAGGAGCAGGAAGGCCACGCCTAAAAAAGCGTTCACGTACACCCCTGCCAGCGCCACCCGTGCCCGGTGTTTGGGGGACGGGATTTTGTAAACGTCGGTGACGTCACAGTAGAAGCAAGGGATGAGGAAGAAGAGCAGCAGCCCCATGGACTTCACTTCCCCGCCGTACTTTTTGCACACCACCGCATGAGCCAGCTCATGGGCAGCCAAACTGAATAAGAGCAGCACCGCCGTGATCGCAATATCCCCCCAGCTAAACTGGATGGTGATGGTCGGCTCCTCCGCTACGGTTCCACTCAGAGCCTGTGCCACGCTGTAGACCACAATGCCCACGCAGGCCAGCAGGAGCAGGAAGAACAGGATGAGGCTCTTGCGGGTGAAGAATTTGCTGTAGACCGGGTACACCCGGTGGATGACCCGCTCCACGTTGAACTCCACCAGCTTGATCTTGGTCAGGTCCAGCGGCTTCTTCCCTGCCGCCTGTCCTTCCGCCGGTTGGAGGAAGCCCCACTGGTCGAATTTCTCGTCCAGCAGCTTCCGTTGCGGCTCCGCCAGGGTCTGCGCCCCTTCCAGACCGGGGAGGGTCTGGGTGATGTGGAGCTTTTGCAGCAGGTAGCGGGTCTCGGCGCCGCCCAGGCGGACGTAGCGGCCGGAGGCGGTGTTCTTGACCAGGTAGAAGGGCTCTGGGTTCTGCCCACGCTGGTCAGGAAAAATCTCCAAATGGTTCACAAACATCCAGTCACCCCCTCACAGCAGCCGCCCCAGGATGGAGAGGATCTTCTGGACGCAGCGCTCCAACTCCGCCTCGGTGATGAGGAAGGGCGGGAAGAAGCTGACGCCCCGATTGAAGGGCTCATTGTTGTACATATACACCAAAATACCCCGTTTTTTGAACAATTCCACCACCTGTAGCATTTGCAGGCTGTCAAACCGCTTGGGGAAATCCACCGCCGCCATCAGCCCCAGGCCACGGACGCTGGCGCGTCCCGCCAGCCCCTCCCGCAGCCGGGTCAGCAGCAGTTCGCCCTTCTCCTTCACGTGGAACTGGTCATAATTTTTCATGCAGTCCAGCATCCCCATGGCCGCCGCCACAGCGGCGCCGTTGCCACCCTGGGTGGAGAAGTGTTCCAGGCTGGCCCCCTGCTCCGCGAACAGGTCGGCGCAGGCCTGGGAGAAGACCAGGACGCCCAGGGGCAGGTAGCCGTTGTTGATGGCCTTGGAGAGACAGACCAGGTCGGGGCTGATCTCCGCCTGCTGCCAGGCGAAGGGGGTGCCAGTGCGGCCAAAGCCGGTGGCCACCTCGTCCGCCACCAGCAGCACGTCCCTTTCTCGGCAGCGCTGCTGGATGTGCTGGAGGACTGGGTTTGGGATGGGCACCACCCCGCCGGAGGCCATCACCGGCTCCACAATGAAACCGGCCAGGTAGTCCCCTTCCCGCTCCCACAGGCTGTCGATGGCCTGACGCCAGGCGTCCTCGTCCTCGTAATCTGCCGGGACGGTCACCCAGCTGATCTCCGGCACCAAGGGACGGTAAACGTCGGTCAAGATCTGGTCGATGCCGCTGACGCTCATGGCGCCGTAGGAGGTGCCGTGGTAGGACAGGGTGAAGGCGGCGATGCGCCGGCGCTCCGGGCGGTTCCGGAGGCACTGGTACTGGCGGCAGGTCTTGATGGCCGCCTCCACCGACTCCGAGCCGCTGCAGGTGTAGAGGACACACCCGAAATCCCCCATCCACTGGAGCAGCCGCTGAGCGTACTGGGTCTGAATGTCCGAGGAGAACACCAGCAGGTTGGAGAATGGCAGCTGCTCCATCTGCTTGTTCACCACCGCCTTGATCCGTCGCTCGGAATAGCCCAGCGGCATATTCCAAAGGCCGCTGCACAGGTCTAGGTAACGCTTGCCGTTCTGGTCAAACACATACATCCCGTCCCCACGCACCAGCGTGCTCTCATAGGCTCCCCAGCCGAAGGGGTAGCCGCTGCGGATGACTCCGTTCCCATTCATACGCTTCGCTCCATTATCTCTTGATGGGTCGATACATTGCCCCGGACTCGTTCAATACCTTGGCAATGGTCTCGACGATGGTCTGATTTTCTTCTGCTTCCGTGTGCAGCATCTCCTGTAACCGCTCCACGATGCCCGCCACCGGCAGACGCTTGAAGAGCATCTCGGAGAACAGGGCGAACTGGGGGCTAATGCGGAAGAACTTCCCGCTGGCGGCGGACCACAGCACGTGCATCGCGCCGCCGTCTGTGAACAGGTAGCTGAACTTGGGAAAATAGGGCAGCTCGTTGCCTGTGTCCGCCGGGTCGGTCAGGTTGTACATGTACTCGCTGGTCACCTTCAGCTCCTCCGGCTTCCGGTTCCGCAGGACGGGGATGGAGGAGGTCATGTCCAGGTACACCAGTCCCGCCATGATGTAGTCGATGACGTGGGTGCGGTGGCGCATGATGTCGCAGTAATCGGACATGAACGCCGGCACCTGGGTGCATTTGGTGCACCAGCTCCGAGCCACGCAGTGGTTGCAGTCCCGCTCTTTGATCTGGTTCTCTTTTTGCACGTAACAGTTCTGGGTCAGCTCGAAAATGGCCTGTTTTTGGGTACCAATGGGGTGGTCAAAGTTGGAACAGAGGTACACGTTGCCGTCGCCGGTGAGCTGGATGCGGGGGAGCTTATCCACCATACAGGTGCCGCTTTTCATAAACCGACAGTAGTTTTTCAGATACCCGTAGGCCAGGGGCAGACCGGCAAAGGTGTGGGTCTCCTTGAACTGCTCCGCGTCCGCCAGGAAGCAGGCGTAGTCCTCCGGCGTGTCCACCGAGAACAGGTAGAAGGCCGCCTGAGGCGTGCCGAACGCCCCTTCCAGCTCTGCAATGCGGCGTTTGCCCTCCGCGTACGGGATCTCCCGAATCCGCTGGGGCGCGTGGTAGGCCAGGTTGTCCACACAGAGGTAGTCATCCACCATCCGCAGCAGGTTGCTGCCGATGGCATTGTGGCGGAGCTTCTCCGCCTGATCCGCCGCATAGGTGGGGTCTGCCACCGTGGCCACCCCTGCCTGGTCAAAGGTCAGCGCCGTCCCGCGGTCTGCGTTCTGGGTGGGGTTCCAGTAGATAGAGGAGTTGATACTGGCCAGTTCGTTGATGGTTTCGTACATAGTTTCGTCTAGTTTGTCTGCCAACACCTCCACGTGCTTCACGTAGCCATCCAGCACCACGCCGGAGTAGACGCCGGTGCGGCTCTTCACGAACCCCTTGGAGAAGGGCACGTAGCGCAGCGCCGTGGCGCGGAGCAGGCTGCCCCAGGCCAGGTCTGCCGTATCGGGGATGGTGCCGTGGACGGTCAGCTGGAGCTGACCCTGTTCGGCGGCGGTCACCAGCTGCTGCCAGATGGGGTGCGGCTGCGCCAGCAGGGTGCCGTCCAGGGTGACGGCTGCCAGCTTGCCCGCTTGGAGCAGCCGCTCCAGCTCTGCCGCCTCTTTGGTCAGGTTCCAATCCGCCTCCAGAGAGACATCCCAGGCTACGGCGTCCAGGTCATCCGGACAGGCGTCCAGGATGCTGCCGCTGACGGGGCAGTGGTAGCGCAGGGGCGCTTCGTTCTGGGAAAAGCACGCTAAGACCTGTGCCAGGTACGTCTTATCCCGGAAGTGCAGTCCCGAACAGGGCACCGTCTTCCGTTCCTCCTGGTGCAGGCCGTGAAACGCCTCTTCGATTTTCTCCACGTCCGTGGCCACCCCGCGCACATCCCGGTACTCCAGGCTGCCGTCTTGCCGCACACGTCCGAACCAGATGCCAAACTTCTCCCCATCCCGGGGCAGGATGACCTGCTGCGCGTAAGGCGAGCACTTCATCAGCGGCTGTCCCTCTCCTGCGCCCAACAGCTCTGCCAACGCCTCCTCCGGCGCTCCGTCGGCGATGGTGGTCACCGTCTCCTCTGCCTGACAGTTCAAATCCGAGCCGCCGTAGAGCAGGTAGATGGGCAGCTCTTCCAGCTGGGCGATGCGGCAGGCCAGGGCGTTGACCAGCAGCTTGTTCTCCTCATTGGCCACCAGCACCAGACCATCGTCCGCGATGGACAACACATCCTCCGCCAAGTCGTTGAGAGAAGGCAGGGTGTCGTCTGTGTAGGCGATGGAATGAACGCCCCGCCCTTTCAGGTAGCTCCGCAGACAGGCGGTGGCAGCGGACTGGGCGGCCACAAAGAATCCGTTCTCATTCCGGACGAATTCCAATACACACAGGTTCAACATAACACTTCCTCCTCATTTCACCAATTTGCAAAAGCATTCTTCTTTATGTTCCAAACCGGTCACCTCAACCTGGCCAAATCGACTGGCCTGCGCCGCCTGTCGGATGTCGTCCACGCCGAACAGACGGTAGTGGGTGGCGGTGAGCAAGATCTTGCGCTCCTTGCCCGGACGGATCCGAGCCATGTTCACCTCTGCCACTCCGCGCTGGTAGTCAAAGCGCCGCTGCATCAGGATGACGGACAGGTCACCTTCCTCGTCCGCCATGGTGATGGGCACCAGGTCACCGGTCACAATGGTCTCATGTTCCTGCCGGGGCAGGTTCTCGATATCGAAGCACAGGCAGCCCCCCTCCTTCAACTGGTCATAGATGTGGTCGAAGAAGGTCTCAAAGGAGCCTTGCAGCAGCCGGATGCTGGTGGCGCCGATCATCACGGTGCCATACTGCTCCGGCAGCTCCAGCTGTGTCATATCCTGGCAGTACAGGTGAACCCGCGGGAGGAGCCGTTTGTTCCGCCGCCGGAGGTTTTCCGACAGCTTGTCCAGCATATCCTGGGACAGATCCACCCCGGTCACCTCCATCCCCAGCTTGGCCGTGGGGATGGTCAGGCGACCGCTGCCGCAGCACAGATCCAGGACCGGGCCGCCGTGGAGGGCGATGGCCTGCTGGAACTGGGAGAACTCTCCGTTCCCGTGGCAGATCTGGTCATACAGTTCCACGGTGTTGCCGTAGTAGAACGCCTGTTCCTCTACATCCGCCGGAAATTCCTCGATCAGATCCGCAAAGAATCCAAAATAACGCTCCATCTTGCCGCTCCTTTCGCTGCCGCGTCCTCTGTGCCCGCGCTCGTTGTGGAAGCACATTTAGGTTACAGGAATGTTTTCAGTTACGTAAGTTTGCAGCGGGTGGTCTGTCGCCAGCCCATCCGCGCTTGTGCGTCGATCAGGTCACAACTGCGACGATAGCGACGACGCCAGTGCCGATGGCCAGGCCCTTGCCCACGCCATCCATGAAGTCATAGAATGCGCCCAGTTCTTCGACGGATTCCAGCTCTTCAAACATCACGTTCTTCTTGTCGTTCATGTGTCATACTCCTTTTGTTCTCGTTGACCGATCAGGTCACAACTGCGACGATGGCGACCACGCCGCCGCCGATGGCCAGGCCCTTGCCCACGCCGTCCAGGAAGTCGTAGAATGCGCCCAGTTCTTCGACGGATTCCAGTTCCTCAAACATCAGGTTCTTCTTGTCGTTCATGTGTCTACACCTCGATTCGTTTTGGGATTCTGACCGACGGGCGATCAGGTCACTGCGACGTAGACAACGATGCCGATGCCGAAGCCGATGACAGTGCCGACACCAGCTTCCACCCAGCCCAGTTCTTCCACGGTTTCCAGTTCTTCAAAGTACAGCTGCTTGTTATCCATGGTGGTTCCTCCGAGTATTCCTGTTATTTCGTTCTATTAGGTCGCAACCGCGCCGTAGACGATCAGGCCGATCACAAAGCCGAAGCCAACGCCTGCGCCAGCATCCTTCCAGTCGATCAGGTCTTCTACCGTCTCCAGCTCTTCAAAGTACAAATCCTTGGTCATGTTTTTGTTCTCCTATGCAATGTGCAACCTAAATGTGCCACCATTATTGTAGCAAACCCCTATTTCTGCAAATACCATACTTTTGCTAAGGCTTTTGAAAGAGTGTGTAAAGGCAGGCACGGGAATGTAAAGGATAGGTTAACTTTTCCCGTTTGGGTTTACATTTCTCTTAAAACTGTCCAATCACTCCGTCCTCCGAGGCAAAAAAACAGCTTCCGCTCGTATCCGAACGGAAGCTGTGGCTGTGAAAATTGGGTTTGACACCGCTGGAAGGTGCATGATATAATAAGGATGTGGAAACCCAGATGGTTGCCACATCGTAGAAACTATACGAAAATGTAAATCACTTTACACCTTAGTAAGTCATCTGTTCGCGGCAGATGGCTTACTTCTTTTTGTTATGGAACCGATCCCACACCTGGATCACGACCCAGGCGATGGATACCATCCAAAAAACATCCTGAAGAGTAATGATGTATCACCTCCGTAGGAACATATTTCCCGCAGAAGCTACACACACGCCTCCATTCCGCTCCCGCGGGATGACAGGCAACCATCCTTTGAACCATACACCATCTACCTGAAAAGTGGATGGTGGGTTTCCACGGAAAATATTTTACCAAATCGTGTGGAATCTGTCAAATAAGCTCGCATCTCCCACCACGCAAAAACGGGCAGTCCTCAGACTGCCCGTTTGGGTTTGCTTAATTGTATCCGTGTCGCGGAGCGCGATTACTTGATCATGCTGGCGACTTCTGCTGCGAAGTCTTCTTCCTTCTTTTCCAGACCTTCGCCGGTCTCGAAACGAGTGAACTTGACGACCTTGATGTCGCCGCCGACTTCCTTAGCGATGGCCTTGACGTGCTGTTCGACGGTCATCTTGCTTTCCTTGACGAACTGCTGGTTGAGCAGGCACACTTCTGCGAAGTAGTTGTTCATACGGCCAGCGACCTTCTTCTCAGCGATCATCTGCTTCTTTTCTTCGGGCATCTTGGTGTTGGAAGCGTTCTCTTCCAGAGCCTTTGCCAGCTGGACAGCCTTTTCCTTCTCCACTTCTTCTTCAGGAACTTCGTCGCTGGAGACATAAGCGGGGTTCATTGCTGCGATCTGCATAGCCAGATCCTTGCCCAGGTTGATGACGGTCTCGTTGGTCTTCAGCTCGTCAGCCACTTCCAGGTTCACCAGAACGCCGATCTTGCCGTTCATGTGGACGTAGGGGATGTTCAGGCCGGTGTCATAGCGGACGAAACGGCGCAGCTGCAGGTTTTCGCCGATGGCCAGGACCTTGTCAGCGGTGACAGCGTCCACGGTACGGTCGGTGCCGGGATAGGTAGCGGCCTTCAGAGCGTCGATGTCAGCGGGATTCTGTTCAGCAACTGCCTTGGCGCAGTCGGTGACGAATTCCTGGAAGGTGGCGTTCTTTGCCACGAAGTCGGTCTGAGAGTTGCATTCCAGCACGACGCCCACGCCGTTTTCGACGATAGCCAGGGAGACGCCTTCGGAAGCGATCTTGGAAGCCTTCTTGGTCTGTGCGGCCAGGCCCTTTTCACGCAGCCAGTCGATTGCCTTGTCCTTGTCGCCGTCGCAGGCTACCAGAGCCTTCTTGCAGTCCATCATGCCGACGCCAGTCATCTCGCGCAGTTCTTTTACATCTTTTGCGGTAACAGCCATGTTATTTACCTCCCATAATGTCACATAGACCCGCCCGTGCCAGGCGGGCCTATGACAGGTGTATCATAAATCTTCGCATCGTACCCCTATCCGTACCGGACAGCGGTGCCGATGGGTCTTAAAACTAGATTATTCTTCGGTTGCTTCGACTTCTTCGACTTCCTCGCCCTGCTTGCCTTCGGTGACAGCGTTGGCCATGACGCCGGAGATCAGACGGATAGCGCGGATCGCGTCGTCGTTGCCGGGGATGACGTAATCGATCTCGTCGGGATCGCAGTTGGTGTCAACGATAGCGACCACGGGGATCTTCAGCTTGCGGGCTTCAGCGATGGCATTGTGTTCCTTGCGGGGGTCAACCACGAACACAGCACCGGGGAGCTGCTTCATGTCCTTGACGCCGCCCAGGTACTTTTCCAGCTTTTCCTGCTCGTGCATCAGCTTGATGACTTCCTTCTTGGGGAGCATATCGAAGGTGCCGTCTTCTTCCATCTTCTTCAACTGATTCATGCGGTCAACACGGCCACGCATGGTCTTGAAGTTGGTCAGCATGCCGCCCAGCCAACGGGAGTTGACATAGAACATGCTGCAGCGGGTTGCTTCTTCCTTGATTGCTTCCTGAGCCTGCTTCTTGGTGCCGACGAACAGGACGGTCTTGCCGGATGCTGCCACGTCCTTGACGAAGTTGTAGGCTTCTTCCAGCTTCTTGACGGTCTTCTGCAGGTCAACGATATAGATACCGTTGCGCTCGGTGTAGATATAGGTTGCCATCTTGGGGTTCCAACGACGGGTCTGATGCCCGAAGTGAACGCCTGCTTCCAGAAGCTGCTTCATAGATACGACTGCCATGGATAAAATCCTCCTTTTTAGTTGTTACCTCCACCCGGTTTTTCCCACGCCAATCCCACCTCCAAAACGGGCAGGACACAGGGCGCAAACCACCTGGGTGTGCGTAATCCTGAAATACTATACACTATTTTCCTCCGGAGTGCAAGGTTTTTTCCGCATTTTCTTTGGATTTCCAGGGATTTTTCTCAAAACCTCGCTCAACCCTGCCCCGCCACCGCTTCCGCCACCCGGATGCCGTCCACGGCAGCGCTCATGATGCCGCCGGCGTAGCCGCAGCCCTCGCCGCAGGGGAAGATGCCCCGGAGGGCGCACTGATAGCCCTCGTCCCGCAAGATCTTCACGGGCGAGGAAGAGCGAGTCTCCACCCCGGTGAGCACCGCCTCCGGATGGGCGAAGCCGTGGACTTTCCGGTCTAACAGGGGCAATGCGTCCCGCAGGGTGTCGGTGACGTACGGGGGCAGGCAGCCCCGCAAATCTGCCCAAGTGACGCCGGGCTGATAGGTGGGGCGGATGGCGCCCACGTGGGTGGACGGACGCTCCTGCAAAAAGTCTCCCACCAACTGTGCCGGAGCGCGGAACCCGCCGCCGCCCAGCAGGTAGGCGCTGTGCTCCCACTGCTCCTGGAATCGGACGCCGGCCAGCACGTCCCCCGCTCCGAAATCCTCCGGGTTGACCCCCACCAGGAAGCCGCCGTTGATGTTCTGGCCGTCCCGGGCACGGTAGCTCATGCCGTTGGTGACCAGGTGCTCCGGTGTGGACGCCGACGCCACCACCTGACCGCCGGGGCAGACGCAGAAGGAAAAGGCACTGCGGCCGCTGGGCAGGTGGCAGGAGAGGCGGTAGTCGCTGGGGGGCAGGTGCTCCCAGGCGTCGCCGTACTGGGCTTGGCTGATGGCGGCCTGGTCATGCTCGATGCGGACGCCGATGGCGAAGGCTTTGCGCTCCATAGGGACGCCGGCCTGGTGGAGGAGGGCAAAGGTGTCCCGGGCGGAGTGGCCAGGTGCCAACACGAGGGCGTCGGTGGCCAGGTCGTAGGTGCCCTCCGGGCTGGTGACGGTGAGGCCGGTCAGGTAGCCGTTCTCCTGGCGGAGACCGGTGAGCTGGTGGCCGAAGCGGACGTCGCAGCCCAGGCGGATGAGCTCTAAGCGGATGTTCCGCACCACCTGGCGGAGGACGTCGGTGCCCACGTGGGGGCGGAAGGAATGGGCGATGTCCTCCGGTGCACCCATTTCGATGAAGGTGTCCAGCACCGTGCCGATGCGGGGGTCATGGGTGCCGGTGGTCAGCTTGCCGTCGGAGAAGGTGCCTGCGCCGCCCTCGCCGAACTGGACGTTGGTGGTGGCGTCCAGCTGGCCGGTGCGCCAGAACTGCTCCACCTTTTTCGTCCGCTCCTCCACCGGTGCCCCTCGCTCCAAGACGATGGAGGGGATGCCGTTCCGTGCCAGATACAGGGCGGCAAACAGACCGGCGGGACCCATGCCCACCACCACGGGGGGCTGGGTGCTGGTGCGCTGGACGGGTGGGAACTGGTAGGGCTTGCGCGCCACCAGCTTGATCTGATTGGACTTCGCCCCTTTGACCAGCTCCCCTTCCCCCTCCGCTTCCACGTCCACGGAGAGGACAAAGTGCAGGTCCGACTTTTTCCGGGCGTCCACCGACTGTTTGACCAGGTGGATAGCCTGGATGCCGCTGCGGGTGCGCAGGAGCTTGCACACCTTCTTTTCCAGCTGTTCCGGCTGGTAATCGAGAGGCATCCGGATATTGCTGATGCGAATCATCTTGTTCTCCTTACCTTATATATAAAATCCAACCCCTAGTGTACCATGACTTTCCCCCACCGGCAACCGGCATTTCCGTCTAAAAACGGTCATAGGCTGTTGGGGAGGTGATGGGATTGGTGGGTTATCTAGTCTGGCAGGAGCGCGGGTGGCGCATCCGCTATTTTGAGGAGGAGCTATACCACGTCCCCCTGTGGCGGGTGGAGCTGCCCAAGAACAACCACCCCGACCGCACCGTACAGCGTGCCCTCACCACCCTCCGCCGCCACGGCGTCACCCGCCTGCTCACTGACGACTCCCCTCTGCTGCCGCCGGTGGCCACGGGGCCGTTATGGCGGGCGCTGGCGGGACAGGCGGCGTTGGTGGAGCTGGCACGGCGGCGCATTCCCCCTGGGCAAGCCTTTGTGGGGCTGCGTGCCAAGCAGGTGGATCGCTCGGTGGTGGCCTGCTGCACGGCGCTGGCGCCGGTGGTGCGGGGGCTGGCGTTGGAGATACCGGACTGTGAGGGGCTGGCGTGGAACTTGCAGCGGCGGTTTGGGTTACCGATTTTGGCGCGTGGGGGCGATCTGACTGTAAATTTCACCGCTTTTGGGGCTGGGATTGGTCTTTCCGGCAACACCCCTCACCCGCAAGGACTGACCCTGTCCTGCCCTGGCGTAACCCTTCCGGAGGACTGTCCACAAGAGGGCGTACTGGCCTATCTGGTAGAACAGGGGGCGGTGCACTGGCAGGATGTGCGGGTGGTGGCTACTGCTTGTCATTCGACAGAACTCGTGCTATAATGGGCTACATTCCATTTTGATTCACGAGGTGATACCATGAAGAAGCTGTACGCCAGCGCAGCGCTGCTGCTGGCCGCCATCATCTGGGGGTTTGCGTTCGTGGCGCAGACCGTGGGGATGGATCACGTTGGCCCCTTTACCTTCCAGTCCAGCCGTTACCTCCTGGGTGCGCTGACCCTGGTGCCCGTCATCCTCCTCTCGGACAGCCGCAAGAAGAAGGCTGGCACCTATCACGAGATGACCCAGGCGGAGAAGCAGACCCTGCTCAAGGGTGGTCTGGCCTGCGGCGTCCTGCTCACCATCGCCTCCTCCTTCCAGCAGGTGGGGTTGGCCTACACCACCGTGGGCAAGTCCGGGTTCATCACCTCCATGTACATCATCCTAGTGCCCGTGTTCGGCCTGTTCTTCCACAAGAAGGTGCCGGCGAAGATCTGGGGCTGCGTGGTGGTGGCCGCGGTGGGGTTCTACTTCCTGAGCATCAACGGCCCGCTGGAGCTGTCCCGAGGGGACACCCTGACCATCATCTGTTCCCTCTGCTTCTGCTTCCACATCCTGTGCGTGGATCACTTCGTGTCCCTGACCGACGCCATCAAGCTGTCCTTCATTCAGCTGCTGACCACCGGCGTCCTCTCCGGCATCATCATGTTCCTCTTCGAACACCCCACCTGGAGCGCCATCCAGGGTGCTCTGCCCGCCATCCTGTACGCCGGCATCCTCTCCTGTGGTGTGGCCTACACCTTGCAGGTGGTGGGACAGCAGTACGCCGCCCCCACGGTGGCGACCCTGCTCATGAGCCTGGAGTCGGTGTTCTCCGTCCTGGGCGGCATCCTGCTGCTGAGCCAGGTGCCCACCAGCCGGGAGTTCTTCGGCTGTGCCCTCATCTTCGCCGCGGTGCTCATCTCCCAGCTGCCGATTTTGGAGGGGAAACAGACAACGGAATCCTGATTGCAAAAAAAGCTGTGTGAACAAAGGTTCACACAGCTTTCTTTTTGTTTATGGAGCGGTAACAGGTTTCTAGCCGGTTACTTTGTCCGCTTTCTCTTTCTGGACAGGACGGTGCCGGTCACCCCGACAGCGCTGACGCACAGCAGAGCCGTCCACAGGGGCACGTTGCTGCTGTCGCCGGTCTTGGGGGAGCCGTTTTTGGCGTCCTTGGTCGCCTTGGTGGTCTTGTCGCTGTCCTTGCCGCTCTTGACCGGGATGCTCTTGATCTCCTGGTACTCACAGACCTCGCAGGTGCGTTCCTTTTCGCCCTTCTGCTTGGTGGTGGCCTTTTTGGTGACACTCCAGTCGCTGAAGGTGTGCTTTTCCTTGGCCACGAGCACCTGACCGCAGAGAGTGTACTTCTGCTGGTGCTCGGTCTTGGAGATGGTCCACTCCGGATAGCAGCCGTCGGCGTGGTTGTCCGGGTCGGTCTCGCCGTACGGCTCGCCGCAGGTCTCGCACTCCGCCTTCGCCATGCAGGTGGCCGTGCCGCCGGTGCAGTCGCCGGTCTCGGTGTGGGTGGCGTCCCGGGAACAGGTGCGGGTGTGGGTGCCGTCACCGTTGGACGTCCAGTCGCCCCAGTCGTGGTCGAGGGGTTCGCCAACGGTAAAGGTCTCGGTGCCCTTTGCGCCGCAAGCTGCGCAGGACTTGTAGTAGACCGCCGCTTCCGTGCAGGTGGCGGCAGACGCCAGGTAGGATTCCGCTGCCGTCTCTGCCGTGAACTGGTGGGCTGCCAGCTCGCCGTACTCGGCCTTGCAATCCTCACACTTCGCCTTCGCCGTGCAGGTGGACGTGCCGCCGTGGCACTTCTCCGTCTCTGCTGCGCCGCAGGTGCAGCTGCGTTTATGGGTCTCTGTGCCGTCAACGTGGCTCCAATCGCCCCAGCTGTGCTCGTGCTCACCCAGGTTTGTCTGCCACTTGAAGACCGGCAGGGTGCGCTCTGCAACGGACAGATACTTGCATTCGTCGGCCCAGGGGTCGCCTGCGGTGCGCTTGTCAACGTTGTTCTCTTTCAGCAGCTTCAGCACTGTGCCGTTGGCAAACTCTTCGGCGGTTTTAGACTCCGCTTCTTCCGACTGCCCGTTGCCATAATTGTTGTTTGATGTCTTCAGATGGTAGCAGCTATAACAATGAGCCTTATCACCCGTGATGTCGCCGACGTGCGTTCCATCTGTCACAGAACCTATATTGTAACAGGAGTAGAAGCGACAATCCGAGCCCTCAGTGTAGCCACTGAGACCGCCAACGTATTCCCCTGTACGGACTGCGCCAGTATTATAGCAGTCTATGACTTCCGGGTTATTAGAGAAGCTGCTTCCTATGAGGCCGCCAACACGACTTTGAAGATTATTATCGCTCGTACCTGCAATGGTGCCGGTGTTATAGCTGCGGTCGATCTTGATGCTGTCATAAATAGCTCCCACGATACCGCCGACACAAGTGAAGCTGCCGCCGGTCACAGGATTCTCATTGCCACAGCCTGTAATGGTGCCACCCTGGGCAAACGCCACGATACCACCGGCGTATCCGCGTTCGTATTCAGTTCTAATGCTGCCGCCTTTCAGTGTCACGTTGGAGATGGTGGCGCCATTGATGTAGCCAAACAAGCCCGCATACTGAATGTTCTGCGTTATCTTCAGCCCCGTGATGGTCTTATGATTGCCTTCAAAGGTGCCGGTATAGGCCGAATCCATATCTACGCCGATGGGCGTCCATTCCTCGTTTTCCAGGTCGATGTTAGCTGTCAGCTCGCCGCAAGCGTCGGTTTTCTTCGTCTGGCCGCCTGTGCCGTTGACGATGTCGCGGAAAACCTTCAGGTCTTCTGCGTTGGAAATTTGGTAAGGCTCGGCTTCCGTTCCCTTGCCGGGGATGGTTTTGAGCCAATGTGCTTTGAGGGCCAGGTCTGTGGTGACCGTCTGGTCGAAATCATATGCGTTGTCGCCGTTGTACCAGTCGATAAAGACGTAACCCGCTTTTGTCGGATCAGCAGGCTTGGCGACTTTGCCGCCGGTAGACAGGAAATACTGTGCCGCAGGTGCCGTTGAGCCGCCGTCGGTGTCGAACGTCACGGTGAAGAGGGTGTTTTGGGGCTTGTTGCCCGTGATACCCTTTTTAGAGGTGCCGCCGGTCATGGTGCCGTTGTTCGTCACCTCATCTTTGAAGGTGCCGTTGTTGATGGTGCCGTTATTCGTCACCTGGCCTTCAAACGTACCGCCGGAGATGGTGCTGCCAGCGTTGTTCGTGACCCGATTTTTGAACGTGCCATCGGAGATGGTGCCGCTATTCGTCACCTGGCCTTCGAAGATGCCGCCGGAGATGGTGCAGCGAGCTACGTTCGTCACCTTATCCTTGAAGGTGCCGCCGGAGATGGTACTGGCGGAAGCGAAGCTGCCGTCGGAGTTGGTAGCGATATTGTTCTCAACCGACGCTTCAAAAACGGTGCCGCCGGACGTCCCACTATTTTGGATGGTACCACCAGAGGAGAACACTTTGTCTTTTATCTTCCCGCCTTTGGCATCCAAACAGCCTCCGCCTTCCTCGTGGCCGGCTGCTATATAGACTCCCCAAATGTGCCACTCATCGTTGCAGTTAGAGATTTCTCCACCGTCCATCGTCATGGTGCCAGTGCCTCTGATATACACACCATTGCCGAAGTCGGAACCGGAAATACAGCTGGTGATCTTCGCACTTCCGCCCATATTGAACGTGCCGTCCACATGCACGCCGCCGCCATAAGCAGATTTCTTAGTATCGCCAACGGTAGCCCTGCAGCCCGTGATCTCGCCGCCAGTCATGGTGAATGTGCCCCATACGGACACACCGCCGCCAAAAGTGTCCTCGTTAGAGTTAGTAACCTTGCAGCTCTTGATGCTGCCGCCAGTCATGGTGAACTCTCTTTCCACATATACGCCGCCGCCCTCTTTGCTTGCGGTGCAGCCAACGATACTGCTGCCGTCCTTCATGGTGAAGTTGGTTTGCACATCTCCGCTGCCGGTTTCCACATATACGCCGCCGCCCTTTTCTGCGGTGCAGCCCACGATATTGCCGCCAGCCATGGTGAACCTGCCATAATTTTTTGTTACGCGCACACCGTTGCCGCCGGTGATGACGCCGCCACGGACTTTCTTATCGCCGCCGTTATCCAGCACCCACAGTCCCGAGGCATCTTCCCTGAACTTGTGTTCCGCACTAGAGTCACTGTCGATCAGCGTCAACGTATTTCTTCTCGCCCGGATTTGATTGCCGTTCAGGTTCAGCACCTTGCCGTTCAGGTCCAGCTTAACATCACGTGTGTTTTCCAGCTTAGCAGTCAGTGTCACGTCCTTCGTCAGCTTGATGGTGTCAACCGAACTGTCACCTAATGCGTCTTTCAGCTCCTGCTCTGTGGTGACTTCCTTTACTGCCGCATAGGTGACCGGCATCCCCGCCCCCTCCGCATTTTGCACCGCCGGAGCGGGTGCCTGCACGGTGGGTTCCGGTTCCTTCTCCGGCTGTTCTTCCGGCTGCTGCTCCGGTTCCGGTTCCGGCTCGTCTTCCGCTGCTTCCGTGGCCGGGACATATTTTTCGCAGGCTTCCGGCGCAGCGCCTTCCGCGCCGCAGACCGGGCAGTCTGCGTTCATGCCCTCCTCCGTGCAAGCCGTCTCGCAGCTGCACACGGGCGTTTCCTGAATGGGAGCCTCCTGCCCCTCCTCGGCGAAAGCCGTCGCAGGCAGCGTGGTCAGCACCATACTGCATAGGAGCAGGATGCTGAGGATTCGTCTTTTCATGGTCATACCTCACTTTCTGTCTGGGCGTTCCCGTGGGGAACACGTGGTGGCTTCTTACTGTTTCGTCGGTGCCGCGAGCCCCGCCAGGGAGAACTCGAACCGCATGGCCAGCTCCTGGAACAGCTCCTGCATCACCTGTTCGGCGGTGGCACGGATGTCCAGCCCCTCCACGAACCGGATGGCCGCCTCGATCTCCTCCGTCGGGACATGGTACGCCCGCAGGCTCATGGTCAGGAACAGCCGCACCTTCTTTTCCAGCGTCAGCACCTCGTCACAGGGGTGCGCCATGTAGCCCCGCATGATGCTGGCCGAACCGATCTCCATGTCGTAGAAATCCCGCGGGGTCAGCTGGGGCTGATAGGAGCCAAAAATCTGGTACAGCTCCTTGGCGGTCTCCCTCAGGATGTACTCCGACGCCTCCTTCTGGGTGTAGGCTTCGATGTAGATCTCCCGCAGGTTCTCGTTCAGCTCGGTCAGGGTCATCTGGATGGCGGTCTCCACCGCGTAGACGTAGACCGGCGGCAGTGCTGCCCCCGCTTCGCTGCGCGCCATGGCGAACTGGTTGGAGAACATGAACTGCACCAGCTCCGTCAGCACGCCGTCCTTGGCGCGGAAGATGTTCTGGAAGGAGCTATAGGAGACGTTGGCCTTCTTGATGATCTCGGCCAGGGTGGTCTTCTTGTAGCCCTTCTCCAAAAAGAGCTTCACGCAGACGGTCAGGATGCGTTTTTTCGTGGGCAGGCTCGCACTGGTATGAGCGATGGCCATCATCCCCTTTTCTTTTTGGTGTGTACACCAATATTGTAGCATGGATGGGAAGCGGTGGCAATAGAAACGAGCAAATTCGCGACACATTTTGTCAAGGTGCCCTATCTGGACGCAAAAAGACCCGGCGTGACTGCTGCCACGTCGGGTCTTTTGGATACCATTTTATTCAAAACCGAGGTCGATCTCGAATTTCTTCTCACAGGAGGGGCAGGTGACCACGCCGGACTCCAGGGTCTCCCCGTCCAGCAAAATCGCACCGCCGCAGTTGGGGCACTCCACCTCGTATTCCTCCTCCTCGTCGTCCTCGTCCTCGAAGCTGTCCACCACCAAGGTCTCCAGCACGTCCAAGCTCTCGGTCAGCTCGTCCAGCTGTTCGTGCAGCTCCTTGCCTGCTTCCTCGTTGGCGGCGGTCTGCTCCGCCAGCTCCTCCACCACGTCCACCAGGGCGGACAGCAGCTTCCCCTGCTGGTCTTTCGCCCCGTCCAGGTTCATGCCATCGGCCAGGCCGCGGAGGTATCCCATTTTTTCTGCCAGAGACATCGGTCGCTTCGCTCCTTTCGCGTTTGAAAAAAACTGCGCCAGCCCAACGGCCAGCGCAGCAGAGTGGATCACTTACAACGGGACATATATTCGCCAGTACGGGTATCGACCTGGATACGGTCGCCTTCGTTGATGAACAGAGGCACCTTGATCTCCGCGCCGGTCTCCAGGGTAGCGGGCTTGGTCACGTTGGTAGCGGTATCGCCACGGACGCCGGGTTCGGTCTTGACCACTTCCAGTTCCATGAAGTTGGGGGGTTCCACGCCGAAGACCTTGCCCTTGTAGGACAGGACCTTACAGGGGGTGTTCTCCTTGACGAACTTGAACGCATCACCCAGCTGATCGCCATTCAAGGGGATCATGTCATAGGTCTCAGTGTCCATGAAATAGTACAGACCGTCGTCCTCGTAGCTGTATTCCATTTCCTTGCGTTCGATAAATGCTTCTTCAAACTTTGCAGTGGGGTTGAAGGACGTTTCGGTGACTGCACCGGTGATGACGTTCTTCATCTTGGTCCGCACAAAAGCAGCGCCCTTGCCGGGCTTGACGTGCTGGAATTCCACGACCTGCATTACTTTTCCCTCATATTCGAAGGTCTTGCCATTTCTAAAATCGCTGGCAGTAATCATTCTATTCAGCTCCTTCAAGATTCAACAACCCGGCCGCAGAGCGGCGCAAGTCATATTTGTTTTATTTTATCGCAAATCCGTTCTTTTTGCAAGGGGATGTGCGCATTTTACCTGCCTTTCTTTCCCTTTCACCGTTCCATCTGGATGACCACATGGTTGTAGGGCATTTCCACGCCATTTCGGTCAAAGGATTCCTTCACCTTTTCCATCAGGTCGTAGTAGACCTCCCAGTAGTCCGACGTCAGGCACCACACCCGCACCACGTAGTTGATGCCGCTGTCCGCGTACTGCGCCACCCGGATGAAGGGGGGGATGGGGTCGTTGACGATCTTGTCCACCTCGGACACCGCCTCCATCAGGGCGCGTTTGACCTGGTCGGTGTCGTTGTCATAGGAGGCGCTGAAGGTCAGGTCCACCCGGCGCTTGCCCTCGGTGGAGCAGTTGGTGATGGTGGCGCTGGAGATGGTGCTGTTGGGGACGCTGATGCGCTTGTTGTCCAGGGTGTTGATCTGGGTGTTCAGCAGGCCAATCTGCAAGACCGTCCCCTCTACTCCGCCGGCGATGACGTAATCGCCCACCAGGAAGGGCTTGGACACCAGCAATAAAATGCCGCCGAACAGGTTGGACAGGGAGCCTTGGGCAGCCAAGGCGAAGGCGGCGGAGAGCACGGAAGCCAAGGTGACCAGGTATTTGGCGTCCAGACCGCAGCGGCTGGCCACCTCCAGGATCCAGATGAAGTAGACCACGATGCGGACCACCGAGCGGATGAACCGGTACAGGGTCTTCTCCAGGGGCAGTTTCGAAAGGGTCTTGTCCACCGCCAGGATGATGAGCTTGGCCAACAGGAAGCCGATGACCAGGGTGGCGATGAGTCCGAACACGTGACCGGCCATGGCGGTGCGCAGGGCGGTCAAGTCCACGTCAAAGGTTTTTTCTAAATATTGGAGCATTGCTGTTCCTCCTCTCTATCTAGCGAAAGCAATCACCAGCGCCGGACACATTCTTCCTCTGTCCGGCGCGTGGCTCTGCTCTATTTGCTTTACAGGCTCAGCAGGTACTGTCCATACTTCGTCTTTTCCAGTTCCGTCCCCAGCTGGTGGACTTGCTCAGCAGAAATCCAACCAGCCTCCAGGGCACACTTCTCGATGCAGCCCACGTAGTGACCGGTGTCCCGCTGGATGTCCCGGACGGTCTCGGCGGCCTCCAGCACGCTGTCTGCGGTGCCGGCGTCCAGCCACACGAAGTCCTGTTCCAGGCGCACCACCTGAAGCTGTTCCCGGCGGAGATATTCCAGGTTCACGTCGGTGATTTCCAGCTCCCCACGGGCGGAGGGCTTCAGGTTCCGGGCGATGTCGATGACCTGATTGTCGTAAAAGTACAGGCCGGGGATGATATAGTGGCTCTTGGGCTGCTGGGGCTTTTCCTCGATGGAGAGCGCCTTGCCATCGGCGTCAAACTCCACCACGCCGAAGGGTCTGGGGTCCTCCACGTAGTAACCGAAGACGGTAGCGCCGTGGTTGTGGGCGACCGCCTGCTTCAGCACGTCGCCAAAGCCTTCCTGGTAGAAGATGTTGTCCCCCAGCACCAGGCACACGCTGTCCTGGCCGACGAACTCCGCCCCCACCAGCATGGCGTCGGCGATGCCACGGGGCACCAGCTGGACGGCGTAGGTGATGGAGATGCCCCACTGACTGCCGTCACCCAGCAGCGCCTGGAACACGTGTTCCTCTCCGGGGGGCACGATGACCAGGATATCCCGGATGCCCGCCTCCATGAGGACGGACACGGAATAATAAATTAACGGCTTATCGTACACCGGCAGCAGCGGTTTGCAGACCGGACGGGTCATGGGGTACAGGCGGGTGCCTTTGCCCGCGGCCAGAATGATACCTTTCATATGTTTATCGTCTCCTTTTCGACGTCCCACTCGTTTTTCGTCCCAAAATTATACCATCCCCGCCCTATCACTGTCAATGAAACCGGCCGTTACAGGGGGATACACGCCCCCAACAGCACCGGTTGCAGTTGTTTCCCCTGTGCGGCAGCAGCCACGGCGGCGGGGATCTGGTTCATGTCCGCCACCAGGGAATTGGGCTTGGTGATGGGGTTATCCTGCCGGAAGGGCACCAGGTAGATGTTCTTGCGGCAGTTCAAGTCCCCCAGGTTGCGCAGGGACACCGCCAGGCCGTCGTTGGTGGAGATGCCCAACACCACCGGCCGGCCGTTGCGCAGGTGGGACTTGGCGGCCATGGTGGCAGATGTATCGGTGATGCCGGCGGCCATCTTGCCCAGGGTGTTGCCGGTGCAGGGGGCGATGACCAGGACATCCAGGAGCTTTTGGGGGCCGATGGGCTCCACCTCCGGGATGGACGACCAGGGCTTCTGGCCGCAGATTTCCGTCATCTTCTCCGCAAACTCCGCCGCCGTGCCGAAGCGGGTGTCAGTTACGGCGCTGAAATTGGACAAAATGGGGATGACCTCCCCGAACCGTTCCTTACAGGCGGCCAGCGCCGGGAACACCTTGTCATAGGTACAGAAAGAGCCGGTAAAGACAAAGCCGACCCGCAGTTCTTTTTCGTTCATTGCGCACGCTCCCCTAAGATATGATAGATGGTGTCACGGATGATCTTGCCCGACGTGACCGGCGCCACCTTCCCCGGCAGGGACAGGGCCCAGATGACCTTGACGCCCAGCTGTGCCGCCCCTTCAAAGTCCACGCCGCCGGGCTTGGAGGCCAGGTCGATGACCAACGTCCCCTCGTCCAAGTCCGCCAGCCGGGCACGATCCAGCACCCGGGCGGGGACGGTGTTGATGACCAGCTGGTAGCCACCCAGCCAGCCGTCCAGCTGCTCTATCCGCTCGGACTGGTAGCCGTACGCCTCGATCCACGCCAGGTCGCCGTAGCTCCGAGCGGCCACGGTCACGTTGGCGCCCAGCCCCTTCAGCCGATGAGCCAGTAGCTTCCCCAGCCGACCAAAGCCCAGCACCAGCACCCGGGTGCCGAACAGGGTGGTGGGCAGCTCCTCCATGGCAATCTGGATGGCCCCCTCTACCGTGGGCACTGCGTTGGCGATTTCCAGTTCTTCCCTAGCGAAGTAGTCAAAGAACACCACCTCCGCCTGTTCCGCCATGGCACGCACCTCCGGCGGCGCTTTCCCCGCGCAGACCAGCTGACCGGGGCGGAGGTTTTGGAAGATCATCTGCAGGGGCACCCGCCGGTCGGAGAGCTTGCTGTTCAAGATGCCATGCTCCGCCATCACCGGCAGGGGCAGGATGACGCAGTCCGCCTCCTCGATGCCCCGCAGCGTATCCGTCCCCGGCAGCTTCCCCTGATCCGGGCGCTGTTCCACGGCGTAGGTCTGCACCTGGTGTCCGTCTTCCAGCAACAGCTCCGCCAGCTTGATCTGTCGGAGGTCACCGCCTACGATCCAGAACGACCGTTTTTCCTTCATAAAATGCCAGCACCTTCCTTTCTTATGGGCTGGTTCATTCTATGCAGGATAAAAAAAGCGGTGAAGGCGTTCGCTCCCAACGATAGGTTCCCCACCTGTCATACAGGTGGGGCCTACGCTACAAAATGTGCCCCCGGCACATTTTGCTTAACGCTGCGGCACTTACCCGTCTGATATGAGAAAAAACTGACGTACACGCCGCCAGTTTTTTCGGATTAAAATTTATTCCGACCTCTAAGAGGTCGGAACTCTGTGAGACTATTTTATTATGGTGTTATGATTCAAAATCCCCCAAGTCGATGAGTCTGACCTCTTTCTGCTGCTCCAAAGCGTAGGTCAAGGTCACCCGTGTGCCGCCGGAGGACACGCCGTCGTAGATGCCGATAACGCACTCCGCCCGGCTGACCATGTACCGATCCCGCCGCAGCATACAGCCTCTGGTGTACTCCTCCTGCACCAGGGTCTGCAGGTCGCACTGCGCCACCAGGCGGCGATAGCGCTCCTTGTCCTTCCGGCTCCAGTTCCTGTCCTGATCCCGGCAGGGCAGCGCCGCTTCCAGCACCACGTCGTTGTGCTCCTCCTTTAGGCGCAGCACCATCTCGCAGCAGTAGGTGTCGATGCCCAACGCCATGCCGGTGATGAAGTGCCGATACCCCTCCCGGTACAGCTCCCGGATGAGCAGCAAAATTCGCTCCTTCAACGCCACGCAGCGCCAATCCCACTCGTCGCTCCCCCAGGGCAGCTTCTGCGGGCGGTGGCCGGTGAAGCAGCAGCATTTTTCCATTCGCACAAAAATCCCCTCCGTGTTTCCACTTTCGGAATAGATTGGTTCTATTGTAGGGTGGTTTTGCCGAGAAGTCAAGGCTGCTTTTGCCATACCTGCAAGATATGTTCATATGTGGATGCGAACATATGTTTGACTTTTTTGAGCACCTGTGCTATGCTGAAACCCACTGAAATGGAAGGGAGGGCGTCGCGTTGCAGCGGGTCATCTTACACTGCGATCTGAACAGCTTTTTCGCCTCCGTGGAGCTGCTGGAGCACCCGGAGCTGCGGGAGAGACCGGTGGCGGTCTGCGGCAACCCCTCCACCCGTCACGGCATCATCCTGGCCAAGAACGAGGCCGCCAAGCGCTTCCAGGTCAAGACCGCCGAGACCATCTGGCAAGCCCGCAAAAAGTGTCCCGACCTCATCTTACTCCCCTCCCACCACGACAAGTACCGCCACTACTCCAAGCTGGTCAACGCCATCTACCAGCGCTACACCGACCTGGTGGAGCCCTTCGGCATCGACGAAAGTTGGCTGGACGTGACGGGCACCCTGCACCTCTTCGGCAAGAACGGACGGGAGCTGGCGGACGAGCTGCGGGAGGTCATCCGGACGGAGCTGGGGCTGACCATCTCGGTGGGGGTCTCCTATAATAAGGTGTTCGCCAAATTAGGCAGCGACTACAAGAAGCCGGACGCCACCACCGTCATCGCCCCCTCCAACTGGCAGTCCATCGTCTGGCCCCTGCCAGTCTCCGACCTGCTCTTTGTGGGACGGGCGTCCCAGCGCATCCTGCACCGGTACGGCATCGAGACCATCGGTCAGCTGGCACACGCCGACCGGGAGATGCTGGAGGAAGTGATGGGCAAGCAGGGCGCCCAGCTCCATGACTACGCCTGGGGACGGGGCGACACCCCGGTGCGTCCGGCGGGCGACCGTCCGCCTCCCAAGTCCATCGGCAACGGCATGACCTTCCGGCACAACCTGACCGACTGGGACGAAATCCGCTCCGGCCTGGACTTGCTCTGCGACTCGGTAGCCGCCCGCCTGCGGCGAGCGCAGATGAAAGGCACCCGAATCCAGGTGACCATCCGCGACCCCCAGTTCCAGACCATCACCCGGCAAGGCCCCCTGCCCCTGCCCACCAACCTGGCGCGGGAGCTGACGGCTGGCGCAGCAGCGCTGGTGGAAAAGCACTGGATACCCGGCAAGCCCATCCGGATGCTGACGGTGACGGCGCTGAACCTGGTGTCCGAATGGGACGCGGTGGAGCAGCTGGATCTGTTCCAGCCTGACCGCTCTGCCCGGCGGGAGAAATTGGAGCATCTGGAACGCGCCGTGGACCACATCCGGGCGAAATACGGCTCGGACGCCATCCTGTTGGGCTCGGTGGCGGCACAGGCGGAGCTATATGGACGTTCGGACGAGGAATCGGAAGCATCGGACGAGGAAAACGAGGAATGACAAGTTGAAACGAATTTTTGCCTTACTATTGAGCCTGACCCTGGCGCTGACCACCCTCACCGCCTGCGGCAGGCAAGAGACAGCCGCCAAGAGCGGCTTTGTGGTGGCCTGCACCACCTACCCGGTCTATCTCATGACCCAGGCGGTGACCCAGGACGTGCCCGACGTGACGGTGAAGCTGGTGGTGAACCAACAGCTGTCCTGCCTGCACAACTACACCCTGACCATGTCGGACATGAAGATCATCGAGTCCGCCGACCTGCTGGTCATCAACGGCGCTGGCCTGGAGTCTTTTTTAGATGACGTGTTAGAGAGCCGGGACTACTGGGATGCGTCCCGTGACATGCCCCTGCGCCACGCCGAAGAGGGGCACGACCACGGTGACCACGACCACGACGCCGCCCACGAGGACTACGACCCCCACTACTGGCTCAGCCCCACCCTGGCAGGACAGATGGCCCAGAACATTGCCATTGGGCTGACCACCAAGGACCCGGCGCACATGGACGCCTATCAGGCCAACGCCGACCGGGTGGCGGAACAGCTGACGACGTTGCAGGAGGAACTGCGAGCGGAGGTGGCCGACCTGCCCTGCAAGGAGCTCATCCCCTTCCACGACGGTTTTGCCTACTTTGCTGACGCCTTTGGGCTGACCATCTTGGCGTCGGTGGAGGAAGAGGAAGGGTCGGAGGCGTCCGCCCGGGAAATCAACGAACTGACCCAGCTTATCCAGACCCATCACATCCCCTGCGTCTTCATCGAAAAGAACGGCTCGGACTCCGCCGCCCAGGCGCTGGCACGGGAGTGCGGGGTCTCGGTGGCGGCCTTGGACATGGGCATGAGCGGGGACGAACAGGGCGGCGGCCTGGCCGCTTACGAGGCGCTGCTGCGCCGGAACATCGACACCATTCGGGAGGCTTACACATGAAACCGATCAAACACAAGGGGTACACCCTGGGCTGTCACGGCTCCTGCTGCTTGAAAGTGGACGACCTGACGGTGACCATGGGGGAAGACCGCATCCTAGACCACGTGAGCTTCCACATGCACTGCGGCGAGCTCATCGCCCTCATCGGCCCCAACGGCGCCGGCAAGAGCTCCCTCTTCCGCTCCATCCTGGGACAGATGCCCTACACCGGCTCCATCCAGTTCCAGACCGCTGCCGGCAACCGGATGCACCCCCGCATCGGCTACGTGCCCCAAAGCCCCAGCTTTGACCTGAGCGACCCGGTGAGCGTGCTGGATCTGTTCGTGGCGTCCATCTCCAACTGGCCCATCGTCCTGCCCATCCCCAAGGGGCTGAAGGATTTGGTTGCCCAGTGCCTGGAGCGGGTGAACGGGCTGGAGCTGCTGCACAAGCAGGTGGGAGCGCTGTCCGGCGGGGAATTGCAGCGGGTGCTGCTGGCCATGGCGCTGGAGCCGGTGCCCAACATCCTCATCCTGGACGAGCCCATGTCCGGCGTGGATATCGACGGGGAACGGCAGCTGCTGGGACTTTTGGACAAAATTCGCACCCGTTACGACCTGTCCGTCCTCATCTCCACCCACGACTTCAACACCCTGCACAAGATGGACAAGGTGATCCTGCTGAAACAGAAGGTGCTGCAAATGGGCACGCCGGAGGAAGTGCTGGCGTCGCAGGAATTTCAGACCCTCTTCTATCATCCCACACAGAAAGGCGGTGAGGCACAGTGACCCTCTGGTACGCCCTCATCGACCTGCTCCCCTTCCAGTGGGCGGAGCCGGGCAAGATGTACTTCATGAAGAACGCCCTCCTGGCCATCCTGGTCATCTCCCCCCTCTTTGGCCTCCTGTCCACCATGGTGGTGGAGAAGCGCATGGCCTTCTTCTCCGACGCCCTGGGGCACTCCGCCTTCACCGGCGTGGCCATCGGCACCCTCTGCGGTCTGGTGGACGCCACCTGGTGCGCGGTGGCGCTGGCGGTGGTCTTCGCCCTGCTCTTCACCTGGGTGCAGAGCCGCACCCGCATGGCCAGCGACACGGTCATCGGCGTCTTCTCCTCCACCGCAGTCGCCCTGGGCATCTTCATCTCCACCCTGGACGGCCACAGCTTCACCAAATTCAACAGCCTGCTCATCGGTGACATCCTGTCCGTCTCCCCGGCCAAAATTGGGATTCTGGCGCTCATCCTGCTGCTTGTGATCGTCTTCTGGGTGCTCCGCATCAACCGGCTGACCCTGACGGCCACCTACCCGGTGCTGGCGGTGAGCCGCGGGATTCGAGTGAACCTGCTGGACGCCCTGTTCAACTGCGCCATCGCCGTGGTGGTCACCCTGTCCCTGACCTGGGTGGGTCTGCTGGTCATCAACTCCCTGCTGGTGCTGCCTGGTGCGGCCGCTCGGAACGTGGCCAAGAACATGCGCCAGTACACCTGGCTGGCGCTGCTGGGTGCGGTGGTGTCCGGCATCGCCGGGCTGATGATCTCCTTCTACGTGGGGTCGTCCACCGGTGCCTCCATCACCCTCTGTCTCGCCGTGTTCTTCGCCGTGACCTTCTGCTTCCGGCATCGGAAGTGACAAAAAACGCCCTCTGTTGTACGCAACAGAGGGCGTTTCGTTCTATTTTGTTGCCTTACCAGTTGGCGTTGGCCTCGTGGGTCTTTGCCCGACCCATCATGCTCTCAGACGCGCTCTGGACGCAGGCGCCCTGGTACATGACGCTGTAGATGGCCTGGGTGATGGGCATCTCAATGCCCATCCGCTCCGCCAGCTCCATGCCGGTGGCAGCCGCGTAGTAGCCTTCCACCACAGCACCCACCTTCTCAATGGCCTCCGCCGGTTTCATGCCACCGCCGATGAGGATACCGGCCTGGTGGTTCCGGGAGTGGACGGAGGTGCAGGTGGTGATGAGGTCGCCGACCCCGGCCAGACCCGCGAAAGTCTCCGGCTTTCCGCCCAGGGCGGTGCCCAGGCGGGTGATCTCCGCCAGGCCGCGGGTGATGATGAGGGCGCGGGTGTTGTCGCCGAAGCCCATGCCGTCGGACATGCCCACGCAGAGGGCGATGACGTTCTTCATGGCCGCACAAATTTCCACGCCCACCACGTCGGAGGAGGTGTAGACCCGGAAGCGCTTGTTCATGAACAGATCCTGCACCTGCTCCGCCGCCTGCTGGTTCTCGGACGCGGCCACGATGCCGCTGGGGATCTTTCGCCCCACTTCCTCGGCATGGGTGGGGCCACAGAGGACCACCAGGGGACAGTCGTCGGAAATCTCCGAGCGGATGACCTGGCTCATGCGCAGGTCGGAGCCCTTCTCGATGCCCTTGCCCACGCTGACCAAAATCGTGCCCGGCCGCACCAGACTGCTGGCGCTCTTAGCGGTCTCCCGCATGGCGAAGGAGGGGGTGGCGAAGACCACCACGTCGCTGTCGCTGACGCAGGACAGGTCGCTGCTCAGGTGCAGCTCCTTGGGGAGGGGGACGCCCTTCAGCTTGGGGTTGGTGCCCAAACGCTGCATCTCTGCCACGGCTTCTCCGCGATGAGACCACATGGTGACGTCATTTCCGTTTTCAACCAGCACGATGGCCAGGGCGGTGCCCCAAGCACCGCTGCCTAATACTGTCACTTTCATTTGCATCACCCATTCTTTCTCATTTATGTAGCTTCAGCTTGCTCTCTTCCCCCCGGAGCAGCCGTTTGATGTTGTCCTTATGCCGCCACACCAGCAGCCCACCGGCTGCCAGCGCCAAGAGGGTATACCACAGATTCTGGTACACCAGCCCCACGGAGATGGGGTAGAGCACCCCAGCCCCCACGGAGCCAAGGGAGACGAAGCGGGTGAGGATGACCATGAGGAAGAAGATGCCCCAGACGGCCAATGCCACCTTCCAGCCCATGAAACAGGCCATGGTGCCCCCGGCCAGGACGCCCTTGCCGCCTTTGAACTCGAACTGGAAGGGGAACATATGCCCCACCATACAGAACAGGCCGCCCACCAGCTTGCCGCCCACCGGGTCACTCCCCGCCCAGCGGAAGAGGGCGATGCCCACTAGGACGGCGATGACGGTCTTGAGGACGTCGGCCAGGATGACCAATAAAATCTTCTGCTTGCCGAAGACCCGATAGAAGTTGGTCAGACCGGCGTTGCCGCTGCCGTGGTTGCGGACGTCATCCCGCAGGACGTACTTGGAGATGACGATGGAGGTGTTGCAGCAGCCCAGCAGGTAGGCCAGGACGGCGGTGACGATGACCGCCAAAATGAGCTGTCCGTTCATCACAAATCCCCCTTATCCCCTTTGGCGCGGATGATGAGCCGAATGGGCGTCCCTTCCAGGCCGAAGGTGTTGCGGATCTGGTTCTCCAGGTACCGCTGGTAGGAGAAGTGGAACAGCTTTGCGTCATTGCAGAAGACCACAAAGGTAGGCGGCTGGATGCCCACCTGGGTCATGTAGTAAATCTTCAGACGGCGACCCCGGTCGGTCGGCGGCTGGACACGAGTGGTGGCGTCCGCCAGGACGGAGTTGAGGGTGCCGGTGCGGATGCGCATCATGCTCTGCTCGCAGACGTGGTTGATCATGGCGAAGAGCTTGTTCACCCGCTGGCCGGTGAGGGCGGAGATGAAGAGAATGGGCGCGTAGGTCATATAGGCCAGGCCGTTGCGCACGTCCGCCCGCATCTTGTCCATGGTCTTGTCGTCCTTTTCGATGGTGTCCCACTTGTTGACCACGATGATGCAGGCTTTGCCCGCCTCGTGAGCGAGACCCGCTACCTTGGTGTCCTGCTCGGTGACCCCTTCGTTGGCGTCGATGAGGATGAGGCACACGTCACAGCGGTCGATGGCCATGGTGGCGCGGAGGACGGAGAACTGCTCCACCCGGTCGTTTACCTTGGATTTTTTGCGCATACCGGCGGTGTCGATGAGGACGTACTTACCGAACTCGTTCTCAAAGTAGCTGTCCACTGCATCTCGGGTGGTGCCGGCCACGTTGCTAACGATGACCCGCTCCTCCCCCAGGATACGGTTGACCAGGGAGGACTTGCCCACGTTGGGCTTGCCGATGACCGCCACCTTGATGACGTCCTCCTGCTCCGCCTCTTCCACGTCGTCGGGGAAATACTCGAAACAGGCGTCCAGCATCTCGTCCACCCCCAGGCCGTGGATGGCGGAGATGGCGATGGGGTCGCCCAGACCCAGGTTGTAGAACTCGTACACGTCCGGGTCGGTGGGGCCTACCCGGTCGGCCTTGTTCACCGCCAGCACCACCGGCTTCTTGGAGCGCAGGAGCAGATTGGCCACGTCCTGGTCGGCGGCGGTGACGCCGGTGCGGATGTCGCACACCAGGACGATGACGTCGGCGTTGTCAATGGCGATCTCCGCCTGGCCGCGCATGAACTGCAAGATTTCGTTGTCGTTCCGGGGCTCGATGCCGCCGGTGTCCACGATGGTGAACTCCCGGCCATTCCAGTCGCAGTCGGCATAGAGCCGGTCACGGGTGACGCCAGGGGTGTCCTCCACGATGGACAGGCGTTTGCCTGCCAGTTTATTGAACAGCATGGACTTGCCCACGTTGGGGCGTCCTACGATGGCTACCATCGGTTTTGCCATGGTCTCACTTCCTCACTTTATCACGTTGCTTCCCGTCCGTTACTGGCGGGAGGGGTTGTATTGGAAATATTCGGTCTCTTCCGGCTCCGTCCAGTCCTCTTCCGGCGGTCTCTGGGTGCTGTCCACCCCCAATATGGCGTCCAGCAGGGCGAACCCGTCCTGCTCCACAAAGGTCAGCGGCACCCCCAGCGCCTCCTCCACCTGCTCCACCGTCACGTCGTCCAAAAAGACGTTCTGATGATAGCGCAGCATGGAGCTGGGCAGCAGCAGCCGCTTTCCCAGGGGCTTGTCCTTGAGTTGTGCGATGAGGTCTTGGCCGGTAATTAAGCCGGAGACGGTGATTTGATGTCCGAAAAAGTCGTTGCGGATGGGGTACACGTAGTGCTCGACGCCCCCACAGGCGTCGGACGCCTGCTGCGCCAGCTGGGTGAGCAGCGGGCCGGCGCTCATGCCGGTGGCGATGGCGAAGGGTTTTATCGGCTCTGTCACGTCGTCCATGGTCATCAGCGCCCCCTTGAACTCCACCTGGAGCAGCCGCAGCATACCCACGCCGTTCTCCAGCTGGCAGTAGTCCTCATAGAACTCGTCCTCCGGGATGGGACGTTCGGCGATGAGGTAGAACTCGTCCGAGCACCAGAACATCCCCTCGCCGTATTCCGCCCGGCAGTGCGCTGCCCAAGCCTCCACCTGGTCGATGACCGCGCCCGCCTCCGCCGCCGTGTAGCTGCGCAGGGGGTACAGCCCCTCCCGGTACTTGGTCAGCCCCACCGGCACGATGGCCACGCTGGTGACGCCGTTGCGCATCTCGGTCAGGTCCCGCATGGAGCGTTCCAGGGCGGGGCCGTCGTTGAGGCCGGGACAGGCGACGATCTGGCAGTTCATGTGGATGCCCGCCTCCGCCAGGCGGCGCATGACGTCGATGGATTTCCCGGCGTTCCGGTTGCCCATCAGCTCCACCCGCAGCTCCGGGTCGGTGGTGTGGACGGAGACGTTGATGGGCGAGATGCGCAGGTCGATGATGCGCTGGATCTCTCTGGGGGACAGGTTGGTGAGGGTCACGTAGTTGCCCAGCAGGAAGGACAGGCGGTCGTCGTCGTCCTTGAAATAGAGGGTGTCCCGCAAGCCTTTGGGCATCTGATCCACAAAGCAGAACACGCAGTTATTGGCGCACCGGTGGGCGTGATCCATCAGGTAGGTCTCGAACTCCAGTCCCAAGTCCTGCCCCTCCGCCTTGCGGATGTGGAGGGTGCGGCGGTTGCCGTCGGCGTCTGCCAGCTCCACTTTCAGGCGGGGGTCGTAGCTGTAAAATTTGTAGTCCAGCACGTCCACCACGTGCTTGCCATTGATGGACACCAGGGTGTCGCCGGGCAAGATACCAGCCAGCTGGCCGGGGCTGCCGGGGTCTACGGATTTGATCTTACTGCTCAACAGGTTCACCGCCTTGGGGTTGGGAGAATGAGGGGTGTATGGAATACATACATTATTTTATTGTACCCTGAATTGGGGGAAAAGTAAAGGAGCAGTGTTAAGAAAAGCGACTCAGGGCAAGTTTTCCGTGATGGCTACGTATGGAAAAAGAAGAATTACGCAACAGATTAGAACGTGTCACGTAATTCTCCTCTTTTATGATGCGCTGCCTATTTCGGGGAACCCCCAGGGTAGGGTTGAGAAATTGCGCTTCCTTGTACTCCTACCCGAACCGTCCCCCCGCCTGTTGACAGGCGGGGCCTCCGCTAAAAACCTGCCCCCGGCAGGTTTTCTTAACGCTGCGGGGTTCTCCCTCTTTTCAGCTACGCTGAAAATTCACCCACTCTGCGCTTTGGAAGCACAGGGGGTTTCGCAGACTGCGGTCTGCGACCAGGGGCCTTGCCCCTGGACCCCACTTCCTTTTCTCACTCTGTGTAAGTTCGATTGTGCTAAATCAAAGATTTAGAATCTCACTTATCGAGAAGAAAAGGAAGCGAAAAAAAGCTTAAGTCGGCCTGCGGCACTTGGTCTCCGTTATGCTTGCGTTTAAGCCTCGAACACGGCCTTCATACTCCGGTAAGTCATATAACAATCCAACTTCCCGGTCACCTCGAAGGGCGAGTGCATGGCCAGCACCGGCGTACCGGCGTCGATGGTGTCGATGTTCCGGTTGGCCATATACAGAGCCACGGTGCCGCCGCCGCCCACGTCTACTTTGCCCATCTCGGACAGCTGCCACAGGATGCCGTTGTCGTTGAACAGCTTGCGCACGTAGCCCACCACTTCGGCAGAGGCGTCGCTGGCGCCGGACTTGCCCCGTGCGCCGGTATACTTGCACAGACCCACGCCGCGGTTCAAGCGGGCGGCGTTGTGCTTTTCATAGACCTCGGCGAAGTTGGGGTCGAAGGCGGCGGTCACGTCGGCGGACAGGCAGAAGGAATGTTCATAGCAGCTCTTGAGGCTGGCGCCGGTGGCGTCGCACAGGTCGGATAGAAAGGTGTCGAACGCCCAAGACTGCATCCCGCTGACGCCCTCAGAGCCAATTTCTTCCTTATCCACCAGCATGCACACGCCGGTGCGTTTCAGGGTCTCCTCTGCGTCGAACAGACCCTGCAAGGCGGCAAAGCTGCACACCCGATCGTCCTGGCCGTAGGAGCCGATCATGGAGCGATCCAGCCCCACGTCCGCCACCGGATAGGCTGGCACCGCGCACAGCTCAGCGGACAGGAAGTCCTCCTCCACCATGCCGTACTTCTGGTTCAGGATGTCCAGCACCATCAGCTTCACCGCGTCCTTCTCGTCCGGGTCGGGGTACGGTTCGCTGCCCACCAGAATGTTCAGATCCTCCCCCTTGATGGCCTGCCACAGGGGTTCCTTGGCCTGCTTATCCGCCAGGTGGGGCAGCAGGTCGGGGATGGTCAGGAGGGGGTCGCCGGGCTCGCCGCCGATGACCACGTCCACCTTGGTGCCGTCCCGCTTCACCACCACGCCACGGAGGGACAGGGGGATGGAGACCCAATGGTACTTGCGGATGCCGCCGTAGTAGTGGGTTTTTAAAAGGGCGAACTCACTGTCCTCGATGAGGGGGTTGGGCTTCAAGTCCAGCCGAGGGGCGTCGATGTGGGCGGCACCGATGTTCACGCCCTTGTCCAGGGGTTCGGTGCCCATGACCGCCAGCATGATGGCCTTATCCCGGTTGACCCGATAGATCTTATCCCCCGGCTTCAGGGCGTCCCCCCGGTGATAGGGGCGATAGCCACGAGCCTCAGCCAGCTGGACGGTGTAACGGACGGCCTCCCGTTCGGTGCGGCTCTTGTCCAAAAAAGTCTTGTAATCTTCGCAGTAGGCGTTCATCGCCGCCTTCTCTTCCGCAGACAGGCTGCGATAGCCGTTCTCCCGCTTGTGCAGCAGGGCGTCGCTTCTCTTTGCGCTCATCAAAGGTTCCTCCTTTTTGATGTCCCTCACTGATTCAGCACCTTGGTAAACAATGCGACTGCTCGCATCCGGAACACTTCCTCGGTGCTGTCATTGGGCAGTACGTAGTCGCAATTTTCCTTGAAATAGCTCTCATCCTTCTGAGCCTTCACCCGATTCCAAGCGTATTCCTCGCTGATGCCCTCTCGCGCCATGATACGCTTGCAGCGCACCTCAGCAGGCGCAGTGATGGCCACCAGCACGTCGCACTCGTGGCGCACGTCGGACTCCAGCAGACCGATGGCGTCGATGGCTACGCCGATGCGATGGGCGGCCTCCGCCCGCTTCATTCGGGCGTGGACTTCCGCTTCCACGAAGCCCATGGTGATGGCGTTGAGCTGAGCCAGGGCGTCTGGGTTCTGGAATACCAGGTTGCCCAGCTTCTGCCGATCCAAACCGTCCGCGCAGAACACGTCCCCGAACCGTTCGGTCAGGGCGGTGCGCAGGGCTTGGCTGGTCTGGATGAGCTGGTGATAGATCACGTCGCAGTCCAGGATCTCCACGTTCATTTCCGCCAGCACGTTCAGCGCGCTGGTCTTGCCGGCGCCGGTGCCGCCGGTGATACCAATAATCTTCATAGGATGCGCTCTCTCTCGTTCCAAATTCACCACGTGGAACCCTGCCGCCTTCTTCAGCCGGTTCCCGATGGCCAGACCCAACCCGGTGTCGTCCGGGCACTGGGCATAGATCTCCGTCACGTCCGTGTGGTCAAACTCCCGCAGGGCGTCAAAGACCCGCCGCGCCTGCTCCGCCTTGTCCCCTTCAGCGCCCAGCGGGTGGGTCACGCAGTCGGGGAACAGTTTTACGTACTCGTCAAAGCAGATGACGCCGCCGCCGGGGGTGATGTGCGCCCGGATGTACGCCGCCGTCTCCGCGCCGTCGCCGGTGAGGACGGTGACCTTGGCGTGGGGGGCGTAGTGGCGGTACTTCATGCCTGGGGCACGGGGCTTTTCGCCGGGTTTCAGCTGACCGGTGACCGCGTGGTCAACGGAGATCTCCCCCACCACCGCTTCCAGGGCTTCCAAAGGCATACCGCCGGGACGGAGCAGCTGGGGCGGGGTGACGGTCAGATCTAAAATGGTGGACTCCACCCCCACTGCGCAGGGGCCGCCGTCCACGATGGCGGGGATCTTGCCGTTCATGTCCTCCAGCACGTCCTGGGCGTTGGTGCAGCTGGGACGGCCGGAGGTGTTGGCGCTGGGGGCGGCGATGGGGACACCGGCGGCCTCGATGATGGCCAAGGTCACCGGGTGGTCGGGGCAGCGCACCCCCACGGTATTCAGCCCGCCCGTCGTCCGGTCGGGCACGTTGTCCTTCCGGGGCAGGATCATGGTCAGGGGGCCTGGCCAGAACTTTTGGGCCAGGTCATAGGCCGCCTGGGGCACGTCCACGCAGTAGCGCTCCAGCCAGTGGGCGCCGGGGACGTGGATGATGAGGGGGTTGTCCGAGGGACGTCCCTTGGCCTGGTAGATGGCGGCCACCGCCTGTTCGTTCAGGGCGTCTGCGCCCAGGCCGTAGACGGTCTCGGTGGGGATGGCCACCAGGCCGCCCTCCCGGATGACCTGGGCTGCCGCTTCGATCTCCGCCTCGTGTCCCTGGACGCAGGGGATATTGTATACGTTGGTCTTCACTCTGTTTCACCAAGTTTTCTGTTTAGGTTTCGCTCATATTTTGCAGCTTTTCCGCCTGTTCCGCCGCCGTCAGGGCGTCGATGATCTCGTCCAGATCCCCGTTCATCACGTCGTCGATGCGATACAGGGTCAGGCCGATGCGATGGTCGGTGACGCGACCCTGGGGGAAGTTGTAGGTGCGGATGCGCTCGTTGCGCATCCCGCTGCCCACCTGGCTGCGGCGCTGGGCGGCCACTTCGCTCTGCTGCTCCTCCACCTTCTGCTGATACAGCCGGGAGCGGAGGACTTGCAGGGCTTTTTCCTTGTTTTGCAGCTGGCTCCGCTGATCCTGGCACTCCACCACCATGCCGGTGGGCAGGTGGGTGATGCGGATGGCGGAGGAGGTCTTGTTGATGTGCTGTCCACCGGCACCGGAGGAGCGGAAGGTGTCGATGCGCAGGTCGTCTCGGTTCAGCTCGAACTCCACGTCGTCCACCTCAGGCAGCACCGCCACGGTGACGGTGCTGGTGTGGACCCGCCCACCGGATTCCGTCTCCGGCACCCGCTGGACTCGGTGGACGCCGCTCTCGTACTTCATCCGGGCGTAAGCCCCCGCCCCGTCCAGGGCAAACACGGCCTCTTTCACGCCGCCCAGCTCGGTCTCGTTGGCGCTGATCTGCTCCTGCTTCCACCCCCGCTTCATGCCGTACATACCGTACATCCGGCACAAAGAGTGGGCAAAAAGGGCGGCCTCTTCGCCGCCCACTCCGGCACGCACCTCGATGATGACGCTCTTGCCGTCGTCCGGGTCCTTGGGGATGAGGAGGGTCTGTAGCTGGCGCTCCAGCGCCTCCCGCCGCTTCTTCTCCTCATAGAACTCCTCCCCTGCCAGGCTCCGCAGCTCCGGGTCGTCGCTGTGCAGCAGCCCTTCCAGCTCGTCGCAGTTCTGGCGGCAGGCTTCCCACGTCCGGTAGGTGCTCACCACCTCTTCCAGCTCCTTCAGCTCCCGGTTCAGGCGGGCTGCTACTTTGGGGTCGTCGTAGGTCTCCGGCTGGTTCAGCTTCTCTTGGAGGATGCTGTAGTTCTCTTCCATTTGTTGGAGTTTTTCGAACATTTCGGCGCTCCTTTGTCGTTCACATTCCTGGTCTTTTTTAACCGGCTCCCCCTCTGTCCAGCAGGAAGGATTTCACCAGCGCCGGTGCCTCTCTCGTATAGGAGAACAGCGTACTGGTCCACTCCGGCATAGGCGCGGACACGGTGCCTGCGTTCAGCCCACAGCGCTCCGCCAGCATCCGCACCCGTGTCAGGTGGAAGTTGTTGGAGACGATCATGACCCGGGTGTCGGCCAGGTCATAGCCCAGAGACTGGAGCACCTTGGCGCTGTTCTCCAGGTTCTGATAGGTGTTGTAGGACCGATCCTCCTGGTGGATACGGGCCTTGTCCACGCCGTGGGACACCAGGTAGGTCTCCATGGCCTGCGCCTCGGTCTCCAGCTCGTTCTGACCCTGAGCACCGCTGACGATGATGGGGAAATTTTCGTCCGGGTGGGCGTCGATGTAGTCCAGCGCCGCCTGGAGCCGTCGTTTCAGCACCGGGGACGGGCCGCTGTGGTAGACCTGGGCGCCCAGGACGATGAGGGCATCCCCGCTCTGATCCTTGCTGGAACGGCCGCCGGTGATGATGATGGCCTCCAGCACGCAGAACCCGGCCAACAGGATGGCCAGGCACGCGATGACGATACGAAAGAAGATGGATCTGGGTCGTTTTGCTTTTTTCATGGGTTACCCCTCCTCCAGCAACAAGGACAGCTCCTCCCACTGCTGGTACAATCCTTCCAGCTGGGCTTCCAGCGCCGCCTGCTGCTCTGCGATCTCTTGCAGCTTCTGGTAATCGGAACCGCACCCTTCCATGGAATCCGCCAGCTCCTGGAGCTGGTTTTCCACCTTGGAAATCTCCTTTTCCACGCTGTTGCGCTTCTTTTCGGTCATTTTGGTGCCGCCAGGCTGCTTTTTTTGCTTTTTCTCTCGCTTTCCCTCTTTTTCCTGTTTCTTACTGTTCTGGGGCTTCAGCACGTTCTTCAGCTCTTCCTCCCGTGCCTTCTTGGCCAGCCACTGCTGGTAGTCCCCCTTGAAATCGGTGATCTTCCCGTCCTCCAACATCCAAATGCGGTTGGCGAACCGGTTGATGAAATACCGGTCATGGGACACGAAGAGCAGCGCCCCGTCGAAGTTCTCCACCGCCTCTTCGATCCACTCTCGGGACGCGATGTCCAGGTGGTTGGTGGGCTCGTCCAGCACCAAAAAGTTGATGCGCTCATCCATGAGCATACACAGCTTCAGCCGAGAGCGCTCGCCGCCGGACAGGGTGTTGACGGTCTTGAACACGTCCTCCCCCTGGAACCGGAAGGCGCCCAGCCGATCCCGTGCCTCCTGGGCAGAGCAGCCCTGCTCCCACAACATGGTGTCCAGCAGGGTCCGTTCCGGGTCCTCGAACTGGACGATCTGAGGCAGGCAGCCCTTGCGGACGGTGGGGCCGTAATGCACCCACCCCTTGTCGGGCAGCTCGTCCCCCAGCAAAATCTTCAGGAAGGTGGTCTTGCCGGTGCCGTTGTCCCCCAGCAGGGCGATGCGCTCGCCGCCGTGGGCTTCCAGGCTCACGTGGTCGAAGAGGGTGCGCCCGCCGAAGGACTTGGTCACGTCCTCCACGGTGAACAGCTCGTCCCCGTTGAACTCCCAGCTGGAGAACTGCATCTTCAACGCCCGCTCCTTGGCCATGGGACGCTCGGTGCTGCGCAGGCGCTCGATGCGCTTTTCCATGGCGAAGGCGGTCTTGTGCATCTTCTCCGTGCCACGCTGGTGCATGACCGTGGCCACGGCGGTGAGCTGGGCGATCTTGGCCTGCTCCTTCTCGTACTGCTTGAGCTGCTCCCGGTAGCGCTTCTCCTTCTCCTCGGCGTAGAAGCTGTAGTTGCCGGCATAGAACTCCGCCTTGCCCCGGTTGATCTCGATGACCCGGGTGACCACCTGATCTAAGAAATACCGGTCATGGGAGATGGTCAGGACGGTGCCAGGGAAGCTCTTTAAATATCCTTCCAGCCACTCCACCGCGTGGAGATCCAGGTGGTTGGTGGGCTCGTCCAGCAGCAGGATGTCGGTGTCCTCCAAAATGAGGCGACCCAGGTTCACCCGGGTCTGCTCGCCGCCGGAGAGGGAGGCGAAGGGCTGCTGGCGCATGGCGTCTGGGATGCCCAGGCCGTTGCAGACCTTGTTCACCTGCACCGCCGTGTCATAGCCTCCGGCCAGCTCAAAGTCGGTGTTGAGCTTGTCGTACCGCTCCAGCACCGTCCGACTGGCGTCGCCGCCTGCCATCTGCTCCTCCAGCTCCTTCATCTCTTTCTCGATGCGCCGCACCCGCTGGAAGGCGGTCTCCAAGACCGCCTCCACGGTGTAGCCCTCTGGGTAGACGGGAATCTGGGAGATGAGCCCCATCCGGCGGCCGGGTGCGATGGAGACTTCCCCCTCGTCGTAGTCCAGCTCGCCGGTGAGGATCTTAAAGAGGGTGCTCTTGCCGCTGCCGTTCTTGCCCAGCAGACCCACCCGCTCGCCTTGGTTGATGTGGAAGGTCAGGCCGTCCAGGATGTTGTCCCCGATGGTAAACGCTTTGACTAGGTTGGTTACGGAAAATTCGATCATGGCCGCCTGCTCCCTTTCTCTTTATCCTTCTGGACGGATCTCCTTGATATACTCCACCAGCTCCTCCATGGCCATCCCGCGGGAGGCCTTACAGAGGACGGTGGTGTTCTTGCGGATGACCTGATCCAGCACTGCTTTTGCTTCCTCTTTGGTGGGGCGATAGTAGCACTCCACCTTGCCGCCCGCCTGGGCGGCGTTGTAGATGTTCTCCGCCAGGGTCCCCACTGCCACCAGGCAGTCGATGCCGCAGGAGACCACGAACTTGCCCACGCTCTCGTGGAGGGCAGGCCCCAGGTCGCCCAGCTCCAGCATATCCCCCAGGACAGCCACCTTGTAGTCGCCGTCGAACTTGGACAGCACCTCCAGCGCCGCCCGCATGGACTGGGGGTTGGCGTTGTAGGTGTCGTTGAGGACGGTGACGCCGTCGCCGCAGCGGACGGTGTCCATGCGCATCTTGGAGTTGACGAAGTGGCCGACGCCTTCCGCGATCTCCTCCTGGGTCATCCCCAGCCACTGCCCCACGGCAGCTGCCGCCAGGGTGGGGTAGATCATGTAGCGCCCGATGCCGGGGATGGTCTGCTGCCAGGTGCCGCGGGGGGTGACGGTCTCCATGACCATGTGGTCGCTGAAGCTCTCGTCCAGACCCTTGCACTGGTAGTCGTTGCCGTCGTTCTGGCCGTACCAGAGGATGGACTGGTTCAGCTTCCCGTCCAGGCTGCGCAGGAGGGGGTCGTCGCCGTTCAGGATGGCCAGCCCCTTCTCCTTCATGCCGTGGAACACCTCCGCTTTGGCCATCAGGGTGTTCTCCCGGCTGCCCAGGTTCTCGATGTGGGCGTCGCCGATGTTGGTGATGATGGCAGCGTCCGGGCGGGCGATGCGGGTCAGGTAGTCGATCTCGCCCACGTGGTTCATGCCCATCTCCACCACCGCCACCTGATGCTCGTGGCTGAGGCGGAAGAGGGTCTTGGGGACGCCGATGTTGTTGTTGAAGTTGCCGTCGGTCTTGAGGGTGCGGAACTTCTGGCTCAGCACGGCGGCAGTCATATCCTTACAGGTGGTCTTGCCCACGCTGCCGGTGACGGCGATGATCTTGACATCAAACTTGCTGCGATAGTAGGCCGCCAGGTCACCCAGGGCCAGCATGGTGTCCGGCACCAGCACGTAGAACTTATCCGGCCGATAGTCTGCCAGCTCGTGGTCGGTGAGGGTGCCCACGGCGCCGTTTTCCAGGGACTTGCCGATGTAGGCGTGGCCGTCGAACCGCTCGCCCACCAGGGGGACAAACAGGGCACCCTCGGTCATGGCGCGGCTGTCGGTATCCACCGAGCCCACCGGGGTGTCCAAGTCCACCAGAGTGCCCAGCAGGGTGCCGCCGGTGGCCTGCAAAATCTCACGCAATGTCATTGCTTCCATACTTGTTGAATCCTTCCTTCTCTCTGTCCCCATCCGGGGCGTTCCGTCACTGCTGCTTGCGCAGCTTCATGGAGACATTCACGATGGTCTCGCACAGCTCGTCGTAGCTGATGCCCACCACCGCTGCCTCCTGAGGCACCAGGCTGGTGGGGGTCATGCCGGGGAGGGTGTTGATCTCCAGGAACCAGGGGGTGCCGGCTTCGTCCACGATGAAGTCCGCCCGGGAGTAGACGGACAGCCCCAGGGCGTCAAAGACGGTCTTGGTGTCCTGCGCCAGCCGTGCCTCCCACTCTGGGGGGATGGGTGCGGGCGTAATTTCCTCCGCTGCACCGGGCTGGTACTTGTTCTCGTAGTCGTAGAACCCGCTCTTGGGGATGATCTCGATGGAGGGCAGCGCCCGATCCACCAGGTACCCCACCTGGATCTCCCGGCCGGACACGTACTGCTCCAGCACCACCGTGCTGCTGCCCATGTCCAGGCACTGCTCCAACGCCGCCGTCAGCTCCGCCGGGTCGTGGGCGATGGAGACGCCGATGGAGGAGCCGCCCATGAGGGGTTTGACCACCACGGGGAGGGCGGTGTCGGACACCAGGGCGGGAATGTCCCCCTGGGTGTAGGTGACCCGCTTCCACTGGGGGGTGTGAATGCCCAGGGGAGCGACCAAGCGTTTGGTCAGGTCTTTATCCATGGCGATGGCGCTGCTCAGGTAGTTCGCCCCGGTGAAGGGGATGCCAAAGGCTTCCAGGGTGGCCTGGACGCGACCGTCCTCGCCGCAGTTGCCGTGGAGAGCCAGGAACACGATGTCCGCCTGCTGGCACAGCTCCAGCACGCCCACGCCGAAATAGCTCTCGCTCTGCCACTGGCGTTCTGCTTTGATCTTCTTCAAATCCGGTGCCTCGCGGGAGACCTTCTTCCAAGCCTCGGGCACGGGGGCGTCAAAGAGGGCTTCCATGGTACCGTCGTACCCTTCCAAGCCCATATAGAGATCCACTAATGCCACACGATGCCCTTTTCTCCGCAGCGCCTCGGTGATGAGGGTGCCAGAAGAGAGGGAGACGTTCCGTTCGTCACTGAGGCCACCGGCCAATACAACAATCTTCATGATTTTGCGCTCCTTATTTGCAGTCAAAAACTTACACATACGCATACATATTGCAGTATAGCACAACTCCTGCCCCGATACAACCAGAAACCGTCCGCCGGATTTGCACCCTATGGAATTGCGCCCCTGGGGGCAATCTGATATAATAAGGTATCCTCAACCCTTCGCCGTTAGAAAGGACGCGATCGACATGAAAACTGCTCTGATCCAAATGCGCACCGTGCTGGACAAAGCCCAGAACGTGGCAGACGCTGTGGCGCAGATCGCCGCGGCGGCAGGACAGGGGGCAGACCTGGCGGTACTGCCGGAGATGTTCTGCTGTCCCTATCAACATAAGTATTTCCGCCCCTACTCCGAGCCCGCCGGCGGCCCGGTCTGGCAGGCTCTTTCTGACGCCGCCCGCGCCAACCACATCTGGGTGGTAGGCGGCACCTTCCCCGAGCTGGACGGGGAGAAGCTGTACAACACCTGCTTCGTCTTCGACCGGGAGGGCAACCAGGTGGCGCGCCATCGCAAAATTCATCTCTTCGACGCCGCCGTCACCAACGGCCCCCACTTCCGGGAGTCGGACACCCTGACGCCGGGCAGCGAGCTGACCCTGTTCGACACCGAGTTCGGCAAGATCGGCGTCTGTGTCTGCTTCGACATCCGGTTCCCCGAGCTCTTTTTGCTGATGTCCAAAGCAGGCGCCCAGGCGGTCATCGTCCCCGCAGCCTTCAGCCTGGCCACCGGCTCCGCCCACTGGGAGCTGCTCCTGCGCAGCCGTGCCATGGACGCCCAGCTGTTCACCGCCGGCGTCTGTCCCGCCCGGAACGAGAAGGGCTACATCGCCTACGGCCACTCCCTGGCCTGCTCCCCCTGGGGTGAGGTGTTGGCTGAGGCAGACTATGACCCGGAGATGCTCTTGGTGCAGATGGACTTCGCCAAGCTCCAGGACGCCCGCAACCAGCTCCCCCTCTTCCCTGCCCGTCGGGATGACCTGTACGAGCTGAGGTGGCTCAAATAAGCGCGAAAAAACAGCTGACCGATCTGGTCAGCTGTTTTTTTGTATCCGCGCTCTGGCCTCTGCCAGCAGCGTTTCTCTTCGATTCTCTAACGTCCCGTCCAGCACGTCCTGGAACATCTGTTCCAGTAATTCACCCATGGGCACGCCAGGTTTCATGCCCAGCGCGATGAGATCCCGTCCGCCGATGGCCAGGTCACGCCGTTGGAAACAGGCATCCGCCGCCCGGAGGGCGTCCACCATGGCATAGCCCACCAGCAGCTGTTCCATCTTCCCCGGCACCGTCTCCGGCGCTTGGGCTTTGATGTCCGCTTCCGCCACCAACAGCAGCTGCCGCAGCCGTACCTGACCCAACTGCTCCAACAGCCGCAGGGTGGAACGGCGATTGAACTGCCGCACCCGGTCGTGCCACGCCACCAGGGTCACCACCGCGTCCGACGTCTCCCGGTCGCACCGGAGGCGGGTCAGGATCTCCCGCGCCATCGCAGCGCTGACGGCGCTGTGGCCGTTGCAGTGGCCTTCGCCCTGCTCGTCCAGGGTGAAGGTGGCCGGTTTGCCCAGGTCGTGGAAGAGCATGGCCAGGCGCAACGTGGGGTCGGGGGCGATGTTGGCCATGGCGTGGAGGGTGTGCTCCCAGACGTCATAGCAGTGGTGGGGGTTCTTCTGGTCGAAATCGAACATAGGGGCAAGCTCCGGCAAAAAGACGGTCAGAATGTCCCGGTGGGTGCGGAGCAGGTCGGCCATGCCGTCGCCCACGAGGATGCCCTTCAGCTCGGAGAAGATGCGTTCTTTCGCGATGTAGTCCAGCAGATGTTTGCACCGGTGCAGCGCCTGGGCGGTCTCCTCCTCGATGGGGAACCCGTACCGCGCCCCAAAGCGCAGCGCCCGCAAAATACGCAGACCGTCCTCCCGGAACCGCTCCTCGGGCACGCCCACGCAGCGGATGAGGCCGCGCTGCAAATCCTCCTGTCCGCCGAACCAGTCCACCACGCCGGTGTCTGGGTGGTAGGCCATGGCGTTGATGGTGAAATCCCGCCGCGCCAGGTCTTCCTTAATATCGCCCACAAAGCGCACCGCATCCGGGTGCCGGTGGTCGCTGTAGCCGCCCTCCGTCCGGAAGGTGGTGATCTCGTACCCTTCCCCTTCCCAGCGCAGCAGCACCGTGCCGTGCTGGATGCCGGTCTTGTACACGTTGTGCGCTGGGAAGCTGGCGATGACCTGCTCCGGCAGGGCAGACGTGCAGATGTCCCAATCGTGGGGCTCCCTGCCCAGCAGGGCGTCCCGGACGCAGCCGCCTACCACGTAGGCTTTGTGGCCAGCCCGGTTCAACTGCCGCAGGATGTCCGCCACCGGGGCAGGCAGTCGGACAGCGGACAGGTCAGTGGTCGTTGTCATGGCTCTCCCCTTCTGTGATGTCCTGCCACCACTCCCGCCACTCGGTGGAAACGCTCTTCTCGGTACAGGTGACAGTGCAGACCGCCTTCACGTCCCCTGCCTGCACGGTAATTTTGCACTTGCCCGGTTTCAGGGCGGTGACGATGCCGTTCTTCACCTTGGCGATCTTGGGCTTGGAGCTCTTCCAGGTCACTTCCCCGTTCCAGTTGGTGGGGGCGGTCTCCGCCTGCAAGATGGTCATCGCGCCCACCTCCAAGGTCACGCTGGAGCGATCCAGCCGGACGGAGGAGGCGGTGACGCCGCCGCAGGAGACCGTACAAGTCGCCTTCTGCTTGTCCGCCTTGGCCGTAATGGTACACTTCCCCGGCGCCACCCAGGTCACCAGGCCGTCGGAGACGGTGGCCACGTTGGGGTCGCTGGACGTCCACTCCACCGTGCCCGCCCAGGTCTTGGGGGTGACGGTGGGGGTGAGGGTGGCGTACTGGTTGCCGTTTAAGTACAGTTCCTTGTTGCTGAGCTGGATTTTTTTCGCTTTCACCGGGTTGACGATGACCAGCCCCCGGGCCTCCGCCCGGTTGCCTGCCTGGTCGGTGACGGTGTAGATGGCGGTGTAGCTGCCCACCTGCTTGTGGTTCACATAGATGTCGCTGACCTCCACCGCGTCGGTCAGGTCGCCGTCCACGGCGTCCACGGCCTTGATGGCCTTTTTATAGTTGATGTCCTTGCCCACCGTGGTCTTGATGGTCTTCACCGTCAGCTCCGGCGGCGTCTTGTCCTCTGCCGTCACCGTCACCGTCTCCTGGGTGCGGTTGCCCTTGGCGTCCACCGCCTCCACGGTGACGGGGAAGGTGCCGGTCTTGCGGAAGGTGATGCTCTTGCCGTCCTGGGACAGGTCGCCGTCGCCGGAGAGGGTGATGTCAAAGCTGCTCCGATCCTCCACCCGCGCCACCAGCTCTTCCACCGTGACCGCCTTGCCGCACTCCGTCTGATAAGTCGCCACCGTGGTCAGCTCTGGCGGCTGCCGGTCGCTGAGCAGGAACCACCCACCCAGACCCAGCAGGATCACCACCAGGACGGACAGCACGATGAGGATGCTCTTTCTCTGTTTCATATGCGCCTCACTCTGTTGAAATGTCGAAATTTGGGTTGCATTTTTGTCTATTATAGCATATTTCCCGTCTCTTTTTCAATCGGCCGCATTTTTCCAGCAGTTGCGTTTTCCGCCCGGCGTGGTACAATGGGGGAAAAACACCCACAGGAGGGACGCGCAATGCATTGGTACAACATCCAGGAGACCCTGACCCACACCGACCACCCACCCCAGCCGGAGACCCCAGCGGTGGTGCTGCTGACGTCGGCGGAGTTGGATCACCACCCCACCCTGCCCGGCCTGGAGACCGTCCTGCTCCACACCCCCTCCGCCCAGGACGCCAAGGTGTGCAAGGCGGACGTGCGGTGGGACTGCCTGTCCGGCACCCTGGCGCTGCCCCGACAGGGGAAGGATGAAGTACGCACCACCTACGGCTACCTGGTCGCTCAGAACCGGGTGGTGCTGGTGGACGACGGGGACACGTTGCCCGGTCTGCTCCGGCACATCGCCCGGGAGAAGCGTCCCATGAAGGGCAGCGTGGGACGGTTCGTGTACGCCTTCTTCAACCAGCTCATCGCCCGGGACCTGCACCACCTGGAGGAGATCGAGGACCGTGCCCAGGCGCTGGAGGATCAGGTGCTGAGCAACCAGCTCAAGGAGTTCACCGCCCCCATGACCGCCCTGCGGAAGGAGTCCACCGCCTGGTTCCGCTACTACGCCCAGCTGGACGACGTGGCCTGTGAACTGCGCAAGAACGACAACCGCTTCTTCTCCCAGGAGGAAACCTTGCTGTTCCAGATGTTCGAGGATCGGGTCATCCGCCTGCGGGAGGAGTCCCAGTTATTGCGGGAGTATTGCGCCCAGATCCAGAATATGTTCCAGGCGGAGATCGGCATCCGCCAGAACCACATCATGCAGATCCTCACCATCGTTACCACCATCTTCCTCCCCCTCTCCCTGCTGGTGGGCTGGTACGGGATGAACTTTCAGGGGATGCCCGAGCTGAGCTGGAAGTACGGCTACCCGTCGGTCATCGGGGTGAGCGTGCTCTTCGTCATCCTGAGCTTGTGGCTGTGCAAGAAGAAAAAGTTTTGGTAAACGCAAAGACGGAGACTCCGAAGAGCCTCCGTCTTTTTCTGTTCCGTTTCGTCATGCTCGGCTTTTCATTTTCATCAGAAATTAACATTTTTGTCGAAATTCCCTTGCCATTTCATGGTGTTCATGGTAAAATGCAATCAGAAATTGCAATATAACACCAGATTATGTTGCCGAATTCCTAAAATTCCAGACAAAGGAGGTGAGTTTATGTTCCTACTGGGCCTGTGTCTCACCGTGTTCGGCGCGCCGTTGGCAGTCACGATGATGCGGAATCTCTATCTGGTCAGCGAATACCCGTATCTGTATCACTACACGAACGGTTTTTCGGAAGAGAGCGTTGCAACCATGGCGATCCTGTTCTCTTGCGTGGCGATCGCCGGGATCGTACTCATGATCGTCGGGTGGACGAGACGGAGGAATAAAGCCGCGTTGAAGTCTATCATCAATGCGGAGGCGCAGAATTACTGCGGCGCCTGCCACATCAATGTTGCCGCGCAGTACACACATTGTCCGGTCTGCGGAAGACCCCTAAAGAGAGAAAAAGGAGTATACTAATGGCTCGCACGACAATCCAAGTAAGATACACCAATTTTGAGGGACTGCAAGAACGCCTGGCTGCACTGCTGCATTCGAGAGGCTACAAAAGCATCACCGAGAACAACGAAAATGTTTGGAAATGCGGGATCGGATTTTTGACCGCGATGAAATATATCAAGATCGAATTCGCAGCGGATCACACGTTGCTCATCTCCGGCTGGATCAGAGTCGTCGTAGGTGGCGAACAGGATCTGACCGGCTTCGTAGGGGCACTGCCCAAAAAGCAGGTGATGAATCTCATCCAAGAAATCCAGGCCATCGTCAGGTGACACAGCCTTGTCCCTTTCGCGCAAACAAGACAGGATGGTATTGATCTATATCGAAAAAACAGACGACATCCAACCCAGGTTGGATGTCGTCCGTTTTGCGGTTCCCTCCAGTCCGTCGGCTGCCGCTTTCGTGATTACTGCCTCATAGGCACACGGCTGCCAACGCATGGAGCCGCCCGCATTTCAGTGAACTTACTTCTTCTTACAGAAAGAAGAACACTGGGTGCAGTCGCAGTTCTGCGGCTCGGTGCAGTCACAACAACCGACCTGAATGCCGTTCAGGGTGCAGTAGTTCTGACGACCAGCGTGGTAGTCACAAGTGGTGACGTTGCACTTGATGCTGTGGTTTACCTGATCCATATCCTTTTCGCCTCCTTTGGTTTGGCTCCTTTAATATGGACCAGTTCCGGGGCTTTTATTCCTCCCCCACCGCCTCCAGCTGCTTTTTTGCCAGCTCCACGTAGTGCGCAGCGTCCGCCACGGTGTACGCCCGCTGTTCCTCCGTGGTCGGCTTGAGCACCTTCCCCGGCAGACCCACCACCATGGCGTTGTCCGGCACGGTCATGTTCCCCGCCACCACAGCGCCAGCGCCGACGATGCAGCCGCTGCCGATCTTGCAGCCGGAGAGGAGCGTGGCGCCCATGCCGATGAGGCTGTTGTCCCCCACCGTGCAGGAGTGGACGATGGCGCCGTGTCCCACCACCACGTTCTCGCCCAGATGGATGGGGGAACCGCTGTCACAGTGGAGCACCGCGGCGTCCTGGATGTTGCTGCGGGCGCCGATGAAGATCTCGTCCCCGTCGGCACGGATGACCGCGCTGTACCACACGTTCACGTCCGCTTCCAAGGTGGCTTTGCCCACGATGACGGCGTTCTCCGCCACCCGGACGGTGGGGTGCAGGTTGGGCTTGTGGCCTTCGTATTCTTTGATGAGCATTTTGAAAATCCTCCTATGTGCTGATTCTGCCCCCATTATACCCAATCACCGATACCAACGCAAGGCATCTGTGGAGTGGGTGCTGCGGAGGACGAGGCCGGTGAGGAGGAAATCCACCACTAAAAGCAGGCACACGGGCAACAATAAGGCATCCGGCAGGGCGGACGTCAGCCGCTGGACGAGAGGATGGAGCACCGGCAGGAGGAACACGCTGAGCACCCCCCACAGCAACGTGAAGGGCAGGCAGACCCGTCCGTGCAGGTTGCCGGGCAGGCCGTGGTAGTTCCAAAAGGTGACGCCCCAGGCTTTTTCATAGAAAACGCTGCACAGATACTCCACCCCGGTGGCCACGGTCGCTGCGGTCAGGAAGACCAGGATGGGGTTCCGCAGGGGCAGCAGGGCGATGACGGTGGCGCCGATGCCGTAGACGGGACAGAGGGGGAGGAAGAGGCGGCATTTCCGGTCGGGTTTGGGGGAATGGGTCAGGCGGGCGTAGAGGACTTCCCCCACGAAGCCCAACAGGCTGTAGCAGAGCAGATACCAAATGAGATTCATCTTATCACCACCCCTCAGTTTGGACAGCTGGGCGAAAACCATACAGAAATCCGGTCTATTTCCCGGAAAAGTCCGTCTTATCCCCAGTTGTGCCGTTGGGAAAGCTATGATAAAATGGGAAAAATCCATGTGAGATGGAAAGGGGCTTTTTCAGATGAGTTTTCGGCATTTGATCGACTTTGGTGACCTGACCCGGGCGGAGTGGGAAGAACTGTACCAGCGCTGCGCCCAGATCATGGACGACCCGACAGCTTTCACGGAGGCGTGCAAGGGGCGCATCCAGGCCAACCTGTTCTTTGAACCCTCCACCCGGACGAAATTTTCCTTCCAGGCCGCCATGCTGCGCCTGGGCGGCACGGTGTTCGGCTTTGACAACCCCAATAACTCCTCCGCCGCCAAGGGGGAGACGTTGAAAGATACCATCAAAATGGTCTCCGCCTACGCCGACGTCATCGTCATGCGCAACCCCAAGGAGGGCGCTGCCAAGGCGGCGTCCCTGTACTCCGAAGTGCCCGTCATCAACGCCGGGGACGGCGGCCATATGCACCCCACCCAGACCCTGGCCGACCTGACCACCATCCAGCGCTACCGGGGCGCCATCGACGGCGTGTCCATCGGCCTGTGCGGCGACCTGAAGAACGGGCGCACCGTCCACTCCCTCATCAAAGCCCTGGCCAAATTCGACGACGTGAAATTTTATCTCATCTCCCCCCGTGAGCTGGCCATCCCCGACTATATGCGCAGCTTCATGCAGGAGCGTGGCCTGTGGTTCCGGGAGGTCACCGGCCTGGAACCGGTGCTGCCCCGGCTGGACGTGCTGTATATGACCCGCATCCAGCAGGAGCGCTTCTCCGACCCCCTGGAATACGAGCGCAACAAGGGCGTCTACGTCCTCACCCAGCGGAAGCTGGAGCGGGCGAAGCCGGACATGATGATCCTCCACCCCCTGCCCCGGGTGGACGAGATCGCCCTGGACGTGGACGACGACCCCCGCGCCCTGTACTTCGAGCAGGCCCGGTGCGGCATGTACGCCCGGATGGCGCTGCTGATGGACTTGGCCTGCCAGCCCCACCGCCGTCCGGAACCGGTTGCCATCGGCACCCACCAGCTCTGCCGCAACCCCAACTGCATCACCCTGACCGAGCCCTACCTGCCGCCCCTGGTGAAGGAGACTCCGGAGGGGCGCTGCTGCGCCTTCTGTGACCAGCGGCTGCCGGAAGAGGGCTGAGCGCGGTGGCGGAAAAGCGGGACGGCGAAAAAAATTCCTGAAAATATGGAAAAAACGGTTGACAAACCCGTGTTTCCTGTGATAGAATACACGGGCTGGCAAGCGAGAGTGCGGGTGTAGTTCAATGGTAGAATCCCAGCCTTCCAAGCTGGCTACGTGGGTTCGATTCCCATCACCCGCTCCATATGCGCCTGTAGCTCAGTTGGATAGAGCAACTGCCTTCTAAGCAGTAGGCCGGGGGTTCGAGCCCCTCCAGGCGTGCCATCCTGCTTAGTTCAGGCAAAACACGTTCCAATTCACACCCTTGTTTGCCACTTCCCTTCCCTGCACCGCGTTTTGTGGTCGCTCCATTTCTCTATGGTGGGTATAGCTCAGTTGGTTAGAGCGCCAGATTGTGGCTCTGGAGGCCGACGGTTCGAATCCGTCTATCCACCCCATTTTTCTTATTGGTCTAAGAACGGTCAGAGAGAGTTCACCCGCTCTGTCTGGCTGTTATCTTTACCATTGAGTCTTTGATGGGATGTCGCCAAGGGGTAAGGCAAAGGACTTTGACTCCTTTATCCGTGGGTTCGAATCCCGCCATCCCAGCCAGATGTCTTGCGGGTTCGGTCCGATTTTTTATATATGCATATGACCCAGTAGCTCAGCCGGCAGAGCACCTGCCTTTTAAGCAGGGTGTCCGGAGTTCGAATCTCCGCTGGGTCACCAAAAGAAACACCACGACGAACGTCGTGGTGTTTTCTTTTGCCCTGCGCAGTCCCCCACTCATAAATTTCATAGTAACTTGCGACACCGGGACCGTCCCGCTATAATGCAGGTGGGGTCGAATTACATCAAACAATCGGAACAGGAGTTCAAACTATGATACGATCTATCCAGAAAAACGTGCCCGGGATCGCGGTATGTCTTGCCGTCGCGCTCCCCTCGTGGCTGTTGGGCAAGCGGGTGCCGGTGGTGGGCGGAGCGGTCTTCTCCATCCTCATCGGCATGGTCATCGCCTTGGGCTGGACGCCGGGCGAGGTCTGCAAGCCGGGCATTGGATTCACCTCCAAAAAAATTCTCCAGGCCGCCGTGGTGCTGCTGGGCTTCGGGCTGGACCTGAATGTGGTCCTACAGACCGGCAAGCAGTCCCTGCCCATCATCCTGTGTACCATCGCCACCTCCCTCCTGGTGTCCTTCGCCCTACATAAGCTGCTGCGCATCGACAGCGCTACCAGCACCCTCATCGGCGTAGGCTCCTCCATCTGCGGCGGCAGCGCCATCGCCGCCACGGCGCCGGTCATCCATGCGGATGACGAGACCGTGGCCCAGTCCATCTCCGTCATCTTCTTTTTCAATGTGCTGGCAGCCCTGCTCTTCCCTCTGTTGGGACAGGCCATCGGCTTTGACACCACCTCCGGCGAGGCTTTTGGCATCTTCGCCGGGACTGCGGTGAACGATACCTCCTCCGTCACGGCCACGGCCGCCACGTGGGACAGTATGTGGCATCTGGGGAGCCAGACCCTGGAGAAAGCCGTCACCGTCAAGCTCACCCGCACCTTGGCCATCCTCCCCATCACACTGGCGCTCTCCCTGATACAGGCGAAAAAAGCGGGAAAAAGACAGGGCAGCTTCCGGCTGCGCAACGCCTTTCCCCTGTTCATCCTGTGGTTCCTCTGTGCCTCGCTCGTCACCACCCTCTGCACCTCCTTCGGCGTACCTGCGACGGTGTTCCAGCCGCTGAAGGAGCTGAGCAAGTTCTTCATCATCCTGGCCATGGCTGCCATCGGACTCAACAGCAACCTGGTCAAGCTGGTCAAACACGGCGGCAAGCCCTTGCTGCTGGGCGCCTGCTGCTGGGTGAGCATCACCGCGATGAGCCTGGTGATGCAGCATGTGATGGGGGTCTGGTGATGGAGCACGTGACCTCCGACCTGCTGGCGGTCATGCCTGTGCCAACTTTGCCAGCTCAGGTTTTGGACGGGAACGCAAACGGTTGTCCATAGTTCGACTCTTGGCTCGGTCATCAAAAAACACCACGACTTGTGTCGTGGTGTTTTCTGTTCTCTCGCCCCTTCCCAGCATCAGTACCACAGCACGATCTTTTCCTTCGGCGGATGCTCCAATTTGGCCAGACGCTTCAGCTCCCGCAGCACGTGGGACGCAGAAAAGGAGGAGACATTGTGGTGTTCCAATATCGTTCCGTCCTCCACACTGATCTTCATGAACCCCTTCATGTCCTCTCCCTCTGGATAATAGTCCGCAGAGATACTACTCCCCACCTTTTGTATGTTCTTCAAGACCACCATACGCTTGTTTTCTCCCCTTTCCATGGCATTTGGCACTTTCCAATGATACAGGTTCTGACCCAATACAGCAAGCATATCCCTGAAAAATAGAACATTCCCACCCATTTTATCACTTTCATGCTCTAGGACAAACGGTAAATCCCACTGCCCACCGGCCACAAACAGCGAAACTCCCATTTGAGCATACGGGATTCCAATGCCTCCCGCCCTCTTACGTGCTATTATGATCGCAGCTGAAACGCCACCTGTTAGGTTCATCAAATTTTGGCTGCGGCCATCACTATAGGAGGAAAAACCATGGAAACCACTTGTGTTCAGTATTGGAACCGATTCTGTCCCACCATCTTTGGTACCGGCGCTCTGGAGGAGCTGGTGACCAAGGCAAAAGAATTCAAGATGCACAAGATCCTGTTCGTCACCGAGAAGGCGCTGATGGATCTGAAGGTCTCCAGCCCCATCAAGGAGCTGCTGGAAGACGCTGGCTTTGAAGTGGTGGTCTTCGACGACATCATCGCTGACCCCAACAACCATCTGGTCACCCAGGGTGCTGCTCTGGCCAAGGAGACCGGCATCGACGGCATCGTCGCGGTCGGCGGCGGCAGCAGCATGGACTGCGCCAAGGGCATCGCCATGATGACCAAGAACGAGGGCACCATCGAGGACTACTATGTTCCCGTCTATCCCCCCGATCCTGACCGGGTGAAGAAGGGCTTCCCCCTCATCACCATCCCCACCACCGCCGGCACCGGCAGCGAGAACAGCCCCTACGCCGTCATCACCGACGCAGAATCCGGCCTGAAGAAGATCCCCCAGTACAGCGCGGATCTGGCCCTCATCGACCCGGTCATGACCTACACCCTGCCCAAGTCTCAGACCGCTGCCACTGGTATGGACGTGCTGGCCCACTGCATCGAAGCCATCACCACCTGCTACTACAACCACTACGCCAACCTGTTCGCCATCAACGGCATCCAGCTGGTCTTCCAGTATCTGCCTCGCGCAGTCAAGGACGGCCAGGACAAGGAAGCCAGAGAATGGATGATGATGGGCGCTAACCTGGGCGGTCTGGCCATCGCTGAGGTTTCTGCTCAGTTCGGTCACGCCTTTGGCCACTGCATGGGCAGCAAGTACCACAAGCCCCACGGCCTGTGCTGCGCTTGGGGCACCCCTGCCGCCATCGCTGTCGCCTGCAAGTACTATCCCGAAGGCGCCAAGATCGTGGCAGACGCCATGGACATCGCCTATGACGACAACACCACCATGGACGAGCTGTGCGCCAAGATGACCGACAAGGTCGTGGCTCTGATGCAGGAGATCGGCATCCCCTCCATGAAGGCCTCCGGCTACACCCTGGAAGACTGCCAGTCCGTCTCCGTCCACATGCCCGACGACGCCGCTTTCCTGGGCATCCCCAAGGAAAATATGCCCCAGGATGAGATCAAGTCCTTCATCCAGGTGGCATACGAGGCCTATCAGTAAGCGAATATCGGCAAAACACGCGAGCCGTTCCTTCCTACGAACGCCAGAAACCTCCTCTGGCGCCTGCGCAGACGATTGCTGTGGTCTGCGCACAAAATCCCCCTCCCGGAACTCGGTCGGAATCCTTCCGACTGACCCGGGCGGGGGTTTTTTGTTTTGCGGTCACTTGTTCTGGGCGCGGAACTGGTTGGGCGAACACCCCTCCCGCTGCTTGAAGATGCGGCAGAAGTAGCTGGTGTCCTGGTAGCCTACGGCCAGCGCCACCTCTCCGATGAGCTTGTTGGTGGACAGGAGGAGCCGTTTGGCCTGATCCAGGCGCAGGTCGATGAGGTATTTCTTGAAGGACACGCCCAGCTCCCGGGAGAAAATCCGACTGAGGTAGCTGGGGCTGACGTGGACCACGTCGGCCACGTCGTTGAGGGACAGGTCCTTGTGGTAGTTGTGATCCAGGAACTGCTTGGTGGTCTTGACGATGGTGCCCATGTTGCTGCGCCAGTTCATGGACTCCAACAGGATGGCGTCCGCCGCCCGGTGGAAGACCGTGCTGAGGGTGTCGGCGTTGGCGCAGTCCAGGATGTCCTTGATGACGGTCATGCAGTCCAGCTCGTTGGTGTTCAGGGTCTGGTGGACGTTGAAGAGGAACTCGATGAGGTACGCCTTTTTCAAGTCCGCATCCAGCTTGCTCCCCTTCACCTCCTCCCAGACCTGCTCGAAGAGCCGGGACGCCCCCACCCAATCGGAGGCGTAGACCAGGGCGGTCAGCGCCTTCTCGTGGTGGCTCAGCAGCGGCTTGACCTCCTCTTTCGCCTCCAGGTCGGCGGCGGACAACAGGTCGAACCCCTCCGCAAAGGACGCCTCCTTCTGGGCGGCCAACGCCTCCTCGTAGCAGTGGCGGAACTGGGGCAGTCCTTCACAGCAACCGCTGATGCCCACGCTGGCGGAGATGCCTTCGGCAGACAGGGCGCGGAGCAATTCTGTCCCCTTCACCTGGCTGTAGGCGGCCAGCTGCTGGGGCAGCTGGCGTTCCAGGCCGGGGAGCAGGAGCAGATACTTGTCCGGCTGGGTCTGGGTCAAGATGAGCAAGATGGGCATCCCCTACCTCATCCGCGTGCCGGTCATCCCCGGCTGCAACGATGACGACGAGAACATCGCCCGCACCGCCGCCTTCCTCCGGGACAACATGGGCGGCAACGTCCGACAGGTACAACTCCTGCAATTCCACGAGTACGGCAAGGTGAAATACCCCACCGTCGGTCTGGAATATCCCCTGGAGGGGCGCACCTGGCCGGAGCGTCAGGCGCAGATGGAGCGCATCCAACAGCTGGTGCAGGTCATGGAGCCTTACGGCCTCCCCGTCTCCGCCGGCAGCAATGGCAAGGTGGATTGGGGTGTGTTCTAACACCACACAACGAGAAAAAAAGCCCAGCGAAGAAAGGGTTCGCTGGGCTTTTCACTTGCTTTTTGCACCTGTCTGTGGTACCTTATCCGGAGAGGACCGTTCGCCGCCCCCATGTGCTCCTGATTCAGGAGAGCGGGTGGATGATCGGTCCTTTTTCTTGTCTCTGCAACGTCCCCCAGAACCGGCGCAGCAGCACCAGCCCCAAGATCAGCCCGAAGCTCTCCGTGATGGGGGTCGCCCAGACCACTTCGATGCCGCCGCCCAGGGCGCGGATGGCGAACTGCAGGAGGATGTCCACCGTGCCCCGCCGGAGGAGGCAGAGGCCGAAAGGTTCCCGGGTGCGTCCCACCGCTTGGAAGGCGGCGATGATGACGAAGGTGCCGGAGTAGATGGGCAGGGCCAGGGAGAGGATGCGGAGGATGGCGGAGCCGTAGGCGACGGTGTGGGGCTCGTTGAGGAAGAAGGCCACCAGGGGTTCTGCCCACAGCTGGGAGACAAGGGTACAGGTCAACGAGAACAGGATGGTGCTGGCGGCAGCCAGGGTGATGACCGACTTCATACGACGCCATTTCCCGTCCGTATAGCAGTAGGCCACGATGGGCAGCATGCCCTGGGTGATGCCCTGGTTGACCGAGTAGGCCAGGCCGTCGATCTTCCGTACGATTCCTAGACCGCTCAGGGCGGCGGAGCTGCCATAGGCGCCGATGGAGGCGTTGAGGAAGCTGTTGGAGACCGAGTTCAGCGCCACCATGAGGAAGCTGGGCAGGCCGGAGCGGAACACCTCCCCCACGGTGCCCCCCTGCCCCTTCAGCCACTTGGGATGGACGGCGTACACCCCCCGGTGCCAGCCGTGGCGGAGGCAGAGGACGAAGTAGACCAGCGAAATGGTGTTGGCGATGGCGGTGGCCACAGCGGCACCCACCAGCTCCTGTCCCGGCGGCAGGAGGACGAACATGAACAGGGGATCCAGTCCCATGTTGCACAGGGCACCCAGCATGAGCCCCACGCTGGCCTGACCGGAAGCGCCGGTGGCACGGATGAGGTGGGCCAGGGCGGAGGAGAGGATGGTGGGGATGGCGCCGAAGATCATGGTGATGGTGGTGTAGGAGACGGCGTAGTCCAGGTTGCTGGGGTCGCCGCCGATGAGGGACAGGAGGGGGCGCTGGAAGAGGGCCAGCAGGACGGCGTAGGCCACCGCGCCGCCCAGGGCGCTCCAGATGGCCACGGCACAGCAGTGACGGGTCTTGTCCCGGTCGTGCTCCCCCAGCGCCCGGGCCATGGCACTGGCACCGCCGATGCCGAAGAGGTTGCTCAGGCCGGTCATCAGGTTGTACACCGGCAGGCAGAGGGAGACGGCGGCGACGGTGTTGGCGTCACCGGTCAGGCCGACAAACCAGGTGTCTGCCATGTTGTAGATGACGTAGATGATCTGGCTGATGACCGTGGGCAGAGCCATGGTCAGGAGGGCTTTGGGGACGGGGTACGAGGCAAAGATGCGCGCTTCTCTGGCGCAGGGGTCGGTCTGTTCCTTCATCGTTGCTTCCACCTTTCTCTTTCTCGTTGTGCGGATTATTCCAGTTTTTATGGGGATTTACAGTCTTTTCATTGTCAATCGTCCCATTCTGTGCTATGATAGAGGGAATGAAATGAGCGTGTAGAAAGGGGCGTTTTTTATGGATCTATATGCGCTGGAAGTGTTCGTCATCACTGCTTCCAAGCCAAACTTTTCCAAAGCGGCCAAGTCCATGTCCGTCACCCAGTCCACCCTCAGCCAGCAGATCCGCCGGTTGGAGACGGAGCTGGGCTACCCGCTTTTCCTGCGCAAGAAAGGCCAGCGCACCATCGAGCTGACCCCCCAGGGCAAGGAGTTTTTGACCCTGGCCACCAAGATCCACGGCCTGTGGCAGGAGGCGCTGGAGATCGGCCACCGGACGGAGGCGGACAAGCTCACCGTGTCGGTGATGGGCTCCGTCATGTCCTACACCATCCCCCATCTCATGCAGCGGTTCATTGATGAGCACCCGGACGTGCAGCTGCAGATCTACAACTACTACTCCCGGGACGCCCTGTCCCATCTCACCAACGGCACCATTGACCTGGCCATCATCCGGGACTTCCTCCCCACCCCAGGCATCGCCCTCTCCCCCCTCTTCTCCGACCCCTGGGTCATCCTCTGCGGCAAGAACATCTACCGCTTCCCCCTGACCATCCACCCCCATCAGCTCCCTGCCAACCAGCAGCTGTACCTGCTGGGCAGCGACTCGTTGGAGTGGAACAAGCGCTGGTTCCCCAGCGGGGAGACGCCGGCGGTGAGCAGTCACACCCTGTCCTTCCTGAACCGGGACACCTTCGACGACGGCAAGTGGTCCCTGGTGCCCTACACCATCGCCCGGCACCTGGAGCGCAGCTTCGACGTGGAGCTCCACTACCTGACCGACCCCCCGCCCCATCGGATGATCTATCTGGCGCTGCGGCAGAATCACCACAACGAGGCCATCGAACCATTTTTAGACTGCGTGTGCAGTGAGCTGCGCAATATCTCCGGCATCACCCGGATGTTCTGAGGGTCTTGCGGTCTTTTCCGGCACGGACGTGTCCCCACTGGGACACGTCTTTTTTCTCGCCCAAATGCAGAAATACAAGGTCGAACGACTCCACCGGAGCCTTCGCCTTGTATTTCCACGTAGGAGTATTTATCGTAGGAGTGTTATAAAAGTTGTTGGATCGTAATGTTTCGTATTCGCGTGTTTTATCTGTATTTTCGGTAGGATTTCAGGATATTTGTGATGTCGATGGGTCAATTCAAGTAGGAGTTATGTTTTGAAAGCATTTGTTTGTGTTTGTCTCTGCCTGGCGCACCCTCAGAAGTAGAGGACGCGGAGGCTGAGCATGGTGACGACGGTACAGAGGAGATTGTAGACGCCGCCGATCTTGAGGTAATCTTTGAACCGGTAGCCTGCCACCAGGGTCATCGTGATGGTCGAGGTCGCGATGGGGGTGGCGACGGAGAGGTTGGCGCCGATGCCTGCCGCCATGACGAAGGGCAGCGGGGAGACACCGAAGGACTGCGCGATGAAGATGCCGATGGGGGCACAGATGACCACGGCGGCATTGTTGCTCATGAAGTTGGAGAGGACAGTGGCGATGACCAGGATCAAACAGCACATGCCAAAGGGACCCTTCAGGATGGGGGTACAGACGTCCACCAGCACGTTGGCCAGCTTGGCGCCAGCACCACTGACATCCATGCCCTTGGCAAAGCCCAGGGCGCCCACCACGGAGAGGACGACCTGCCAGTCGATGCGCTGGTAGACCGCTTTCTCGTCCACGCAGCCGGTGAGGATGACGATGAGGGCACCCAACATGGCCACGCCACCCATGTCGCCGATGCCGGCGGCGAAGCAGACGATGCAGCCCAGGAGGACGACGGTGACGATGACCATCTTGGGGGTGATCTTCTCGGACACGCCGTCATCTTCCACCGAGGCGGGCAGGGTCTCTTCGAAATCCAGGCACCGTTCCTGCCAGTTGTAGCCAAAGGTCAGGAAGACGATGGCAGACACGACAAGGGCTGGCAGGATGACGGGAGCGGTCTCGAAGAAGGTGAAGCCACGGCCAAAGCTGGACTCGGCCAGGATGCCGGACGCGTTGAGGACGGAGGTGGAGCCGATGACGGTGAGGTTGCCGCCGATGACGGCGCCGATGCCTAAGGGAAGGTAGACCATCTTTCTCCGGATGCGTCCGTTGGACTTCATGGCGATGCTGTCCACGATGGGGGCGAAGGTTGCGACGATGACCGAGCCCACAAAGAGGCCGGAGAGAAGGGTGGCTAGGAGGAAGATGATGACAACAAAGCGCCGCTCGCTGGTGTTCTCCCGATAGAGCAGCTCACCGATCTTCCGTCCCACACCGCAGTGAAAGAAGGCGTCGCTGACGATGGCCATGCCGATGATCAGCAGGACGGCGGTGGAGGTGAAGCCGGAAAAGGCGTCCGCCACAGAGATGATGCCAAAGAACGCCATGGCAAGGGCGGAGAGCAGGGATGTGACAGAGACGGAGATGACGTTGGTAGCGTAGAGCACCATGGTGACCGCCGCGATGATCAATGCGATTGTGCTGTTGTCCATAGGAATCCTCCTAGTTTCTTTCTCTATTTTCCGTTTCAGGGGGGGCGCTGGGATGAGATGCGCGCTTTTCGGTCACGGGCGCGGGACGGCAGAACAGGTAGGCAAATGCAAATAGGAGGTTGCACACTGAAAGTAGGAGGATCAGCGTTTGATAGCTGCCGAATGCCGTGCCGATGAGGCCGAAGAGCATGGGAAAGACGAAGCTGAGGTTGACGATAGACGTATGAACCCGAAATGACGCCGTAAAGTCGTAGGAGGGGAACAGCTCCGTCAATACCAAGGTCTGGGAGACGTGCCCTAAGCCGTAGCCAAAGCCAACGAAGACCACTGCTAAGTCGAGCAGTCCCAGGCCTGTCCCGGCGAACACCAGGAAACAGCCCACGGCCATCATCCCATTGGAAAGGATATTCTGTTTGAACTGGGACACCTTGCACCGCTCCCACAGGGGGACGGAGAAGCAGCCGCACATACTGGCCAGGGTCAGGAGGGTGACGGCGGCCACGGATTGGGTCTGCTGGTATCCTTTGGACAGGATGATGAGGGAGACGTAGGTGACGCAGCCGGAATAAGTGCCCATCCGGAAGAAGGCTCCGGTGTTGAAGAGCAGGAACTTCCAGTCCCGCAGGAGGGTGAGGCTGCTGTGGCTGCTCTGGGCGTCGCTCGCTGTCCCGTCCAGCCTGCTGGCTGGGGTCAGCGGGTACCCGTGCTGTATACGCCAACGCTTCCCGTCCACCACCTCGCCCACTGCCGCCGGATCATCCCGCACCAGCAGCCACTCCGCCAGGGCGGCGATGACACACAGGGCCCCCAGGAACACCCACCCTGCCTGCCAGCCGTAGCGGGCGATGTTCTCCGCGTTGCAGCCGGAGAAGATGGCGCTGAGGGAGGCGATGCCGATGGTGAGGGTCATGGGGAGGCTGTTGCGCTCCTGGAACCAGGCGCTGACCAGGTGGGGACTGCCCACCTTGCAGCCGGTGACCAGGCCGAAGCCCACCGGGAGATAACATAGCAAGAGGACGATATCATTGGCGCCCCATCTTGTCAAGAGGACAAATGCGATGAGGGCGCAGCCCTCGCCCAGGAGGAGGGCAAACCGGTGGCCTTTTCTGGTGATGAGGGTGCAGAGGGGTGCGGTGAAGAGCACCGAACAGAGGTTCAGGATGCTGCCGCAGTAGCCGGGGATGGTGGGAGACAGGCCGGCACTGGTGACCATGGCGGCCATGGTGTAGTTGCCCACGCTGATGGTGGCGCCGTGTGCCAGGGAGGCGATCATGCCGCCCAGGACGGCGAACCAGCCGTAGAAAGGGGTGGATGGTCTCTTCATTTCTTCTCACTCGCCTCTCCCCTCTCCTTTCCCACGCCGGGGCGGGAGGTAAAATCCCACCCCGGCGCTTTTTGTGTGCAGGAAAGGGTCACACGCAGGGAAAGAAGGAAGGGCTTACCGTCTTACGCAGTCTGTTCCTTGGACTGCTTGGGGCGCATGGTGAACACCAGGACGGCAAGGGCAATGTTGATGACGCCGAGGACGACGTAGATGGGGGTGTAATCCTGACCCAGCGCCTTGCCCACCACACCGACCAGGGTCGGGAAGATGAAGCTGCAATTGACGATGGTGGTGAAGACACCCAGGATGGAGCTGAAGTCATAGCTGGGGAACAGGTCGGCCAGGGCCAGGGTCTGGCTGACGAAGCCCAGGCCGTAGGCAAAGCCGATGAGCAGGGTGGTGATGGTGAAGCTCAGCAGGCTGGAGCAGAAGAAGATGCCGATGCAGCCGCCTGCCATGATCAGGTGCGCCAGGATGTTGCAGCCGGTGTTGGACAGGCGGAAGACCTTGGCCACCAGAGGGGTGGCCAGACGGCCGACGGTGCTGGCCAGGGTGATGCTGGCGATGGCAGCGGCGGCTTCCACCTTGCTGAAGCCTCGGGACAGGATGATGAGGGTGATATACACCTGGCAGCCTGCGAAGGAGCCCATACGGATGAGGCAGCTGACGCCGAAGAGCCAGAACTTGATGTTCTTCAGCAGGCCAGCAGCGCCCACCTGCTCCTTCTTCTCCGCGCCGGCGACCACGCCGCTGTCGTCCAGGGAGATGCCGTGCTTTTCTCTCCATGCTCTGCCGTCACGGACCTCACCGATCTGGTGGATGTCGTCCCGGGCACAGAAGAAGGCCAGGACGAAGCCCACTGCCACGAACAGCAGACCCCAGATCCAGCCAGCGCGCCAGCCGTACTTGGTGACCAGGGAGCCCTGGATACCGGAGAAGATGGTGACGGCGGCGGGACCGGCGATGACCAGTGCCATGGGCAGGGCACGGTTGTGCTCGAACCAGGTGTTGACGATGTTGGGGGAGACCAGCTTGGTGACGGTGGACATGCAGAAGCCGAAGCCGAAGTAGGACAGCATGACGATGACGCTCATGGGGGGCAGGAAGATCATAGCCAGGAAGGCTGCCGCGCCCACCAGGAAGGCGAACAGAGCGGTGATCTTGAGGCCCTTCTTCTTCATGAAGATGCCCATGACGGTGGCGAAGAGCACCGAGCAGAGGCTGACGATGCTGGAGCACATACCGGGGACGGTGGAGTCGATGAGCCCTTCGTTGACCATGATGTTGACGTTGTAATAGGTACCGTTGGTGCAGGCGCCGCCGCACATGGCCATGACCATGGTGGCTACGATGATGTACCAGCCTTTAAAGACGCCGCCTTTTTTCGCAGCTTGTTTCTCCATTGTGTTCTCCTCTCTTTCTGTTGTGCCGGGGCACGATCAAAGCTCTTCCACGCCTTTGAAGTAGACGTCCCGTTCCATCCACGGCAGGATCTGACCGCCGTCCACGTCGATGGCCTGACCGGTGATGTGCTCGGCCTCCTTGGAAGCCAGGAAGATGGCCAGGTTGGCGTGGTCTTCCGGCAGAGCCAGGCGACCGGTGGGGATGAGACGACGACGGGCATCCAGCTGTTCGGGGGTGCTCATGGCCTCCAGCATGGGAGTCTTGGTGCCGCCGGGGCAGAGGGCGTTGACGGTGATGCCCCAGGTGCCGCCCTCCATGGCCAGGTGGCGCACCAGACCCACTTCGCCTGCCTTAGAGGCGGTGTAGGAGGGGACGCGGCCGACGGAGATGCGCTTGTGCACGTTGGAGGCCACCAGGATGATGCGGCCGAAGTGCTGCTTGCGCATGATGGGGAAGACGGCGGCGGCGCAGATGTAAGCGCCGATCAGGTTGACCTCGATGACCTTCCGGAACCCGCTGACCGTCTCCGGAGGGACGTTCTTGGGGTCGCCGTGGATCATGATGCCGGCGGCGTTGACCAGGACATCCACTCTGCCATTAAAAGCGTCCAGGGTGCCCTGGACAGCGGCGTTGACCTGTGCCTCGTCGCTGACGTCGCACTGGAAGGCCACGCACTGGCCGCCCTGTGCCACGATGTCCTCGCAGACCTTCCGGTTGTCTGCCGGGTTGCGGCCGAAGATGGCCACCTTGGCGCCGGCCTGGGCGAATTTACGTGCCACGCCCTCGCCGATGCCCTTGTTGCCGCCGGTGACGATGACAACTTTTCCTGTTACATCAAACATATTTCGCTCTCCTTGTTTTTTCCATTCATAGGGTGAGAGGCGTCCGCCCCTCACCCGTTTCTCTTACAGGTTGCCGTCGCTATTGGTGACGGTCTCCTCGTACACCAGGCCGTCCTTAGCGTCGGGGATGTCGTGCATGTGCAGCACGTCCTCGGGCAGGGGTTCACCCATCAGTTTGTGATAGGTGGGGCCGTCGTACCAGCTGATGAGGGAGCCGCCGTCCACGTCCAGCGCCTGGGCGTTGATGATGGAGGCCTCATCGGAGGCAAAGAACAGGCAAGCGGTGAAGATATCTTCCGGCAGAGCCAGGCGACCCACGGGGACCAGCTTATAACGGTCCTTACGTTCCTGTTCCGACCAAATCTTGGAGGTTGCGGGGGTCTCTACGTTGCCGGGGCAGACGCAGTTGACGGTGATGCCATAGGGCGCCAGCTCGATGGCCAGGTGGCGGTTGAAGCCCAGGACACCGGCCTTGGCGGCGGAGTACTGCATACCGGACAGGTGGGTGATGCGCTTGCCCACAATGGAGCCGATGTTGACGATACGGCCGTAGCGCTGGTCGCGCATGATGGGGGCGACAGCTCTTGCGCAGAGGAAGGGGCCGGTCATGTCCACGTCCAGGGTCTTCTTCCACTGTTCGGGGGACATGTTCCAGATGAGACGGCCACCGGTGGTGCCGCCGGCGTTGTTGACCAGGATGTCAATGCGGCCATTGAAGGCTTCCAGGGTGCCCTTGACGGCGGCATTGATCTGATCCTCCTGGGTCACGTCGCACTGGAAGGCCACACACTCGCCGCCAGCTGCGATGATCTCGTCCCGCACCCGCTGGTTGTCCGCTTCCTTCCGACCCCAGATGGACACCTTACAGCCCACCTTGGCAAAGCCCTTGGCAATGCCTTCGCCAATGCCCTTGTTGCCGCCGGTGACGACAACGACTTTTCCTGCTACATCAAACATAGTGTTACGTTCCTTTCGTTTCTCTCCTTAGAGCACCACGGCGCAGTCGTAGCCTTCGCGGATACCGACCAGTGCGTTGTGGGAGTTCATGGTGCAGTCGCCGACGATGTGGACGGGGATGTTCTGCTTGTCGCAGGCTTCCTTCACGTCAGCGGGGACGCTGCCCTTGTAGCCAGCGGCCATGACCACGTGCTCTACGCCCATGACACGGCGGACCATGCCCAGGCTCTCGTATTCTACATAGTCCTCGCCCACTTCACGGACCTTAGCACAGCAGATGGTCTCGGTGCCAGCGTGGATGAGCTTCTGCATCAGCAGCTTGCGCTGTCTCTTTTCCAGGTCACGGCACATTTCGCTGAGCATTTCGATGATGACCACCTGAGAACCGTGTTCGGTCATGTAGTCAGCAGTCTCGCAGCCCACGGAGCCGCCGCCGATGACGACGCAGGAGCCGGGGACCTGTGCCTTACCGGTCAGGACGTCGCCTGCCAGGACGCAGCGTTCTGCACCGGGGATTTTGAGGGTGATGGGGGTGCCGCCGGTGGCGATGATGACTTCATCGGGCTTCATGGATTCGATGTCAGCAGCAGTTGCCTTGTGGTTCAGGACGATGTCCACGCCGCTCTTCCGTGCGTTGTGTTCCAGGTACTTCAGCAGGCGGGTGATCTCTTCCTTCTTGGGAGGCAGGCTTGCCAGGTACAGCTGACCGCCCAGGATGTCGCAGCTTTCGAACAGGGTGACCTTATGACCACGCTTAGCCGCGGTTGCAGCAGCGCTCAGGCCAGCAGGGCCACCGCCCACGACGACGACGTTCTTCTTGACGGGAGCGGGGGTGATCTTCAGGCGGGGATCGCCTTCCCGGCCTGCCAAGGGGTTGGCCAGGCAGCAGACGTCCAGCCACTGGTCCACGCGGCCGATGCAGCCCTGGTTGCAGTTGATGCAGGGACAGATGTCGTCCACGCGGCCTTCCTTGGCCTTGTTGACCAGTTCGGGGTCCGCGATGTTGGCACGGCCCATGGTGATGAAGTCCACAGCGCCGCTTTCCAGAATTTCTTCTGCCAGACGGATGTCGGGGATACGGCCGACGACGCCCACGGGGATGTTGGCATAGGACTTGATCTGCTTGGCCCGTTCCACGTTGAAGGCGCGGTCGATGCTCATGGGAGCGGTCATGTAGTGGGTGGTCTCAGCCAGGCCGCCGGAGACGTTGACGGCATTGATGCCAGCCTCTTCCAGCATGGGCAGCAGGATCTTCCAATCCTCTACTTCGATGCCGCATTCCACGTGTTCGGTGGAGTTGATCTTTGCAGTGATGGGGAAGTCAGGACCCACTTCCTTGCGGACACGACGGACGACTTCCAGGGGGAAGCGTGCGCGGTTTTCCATGCTGCCGCCATAGGCGTCAGTACGATGGTTGGAATAGGGGGACAGGAACTGGTTCAGGATGTAGCCGTGTGCCATGTGCATTTCCACGGCGTCGAAGCCAGCTTCCTTGGCGCGGCGTGCTGCCTGGCCGAACTTTTCTACCAGTTCGTGGATCTCGGGGACGGTCAGAGCACGGGGGGTTTCGCCCATATCCGGTTCGTTGGAAGCGGAGACGGTACGCATGGTGGTGGTGGCGGACTTAGCCAGACGACCCTTGTGGATGAGCTGGATGGAAGCGCGGCCGCCAGCTGCGTGGATGGCGTCAGCCAGCTTCTTCAGGCCGGGGACCATCTTGTCGTCATAGATGCCCAGCATGTGGTGTTCCAGGCTCTTCAGATCGACGAAGGTGGCTTCGACGGTGATGAGGCCCACGCCGCCGGCTGCTCTTGCGGTGTAGTAGTCGATGACACGCTGGGTCACGGTGCCGTTATCGGTGGCGTAGTGGGTGACCATGGGGGACATGACGATGCGGTTGGGCAGTTCCAGGGTGCCGAACTTGATGGGGGTGAAAATCTTTTCAAAGTTGCTCATAATGTGTTATTTGCTCCTTTTATCTTATCTTTCTTCTGTCTTACCAAAGTTGTATCTATCGTGATGGGTTTTCTCCGGGTCCCGAACCGTTCCCCCAGTTCGGGAGCCTTATTATATTAAATGTATCTTACCAGGTCAGAGCCTTCATCAGGTCCTTCACGCTCTCCACGTTCTCCAGGTTCATCAGCAGCTCCACTGCCTTATCGGACTGGGTACGGGTGAAGACGTCGGCGGTGTTGCCGTGGAACTTGGTGATCAGGTCGTCGTCGGTAGCGTTGAATTCGGGGGTCTCTGCGGACAGCCACTTTGCGTATTCGGCGGTACGGGTGAAGACCTGGCCGCGGGCGTGGATCTCCACGTAGGAGGGACGGCGGTTGATGTAGGGCTTGTGCTCCACTTCGATCTCCTGACGGCGGGTCTCTTCGGCGTAGTCATAGACCTCGAACTGAACCTTATGCTTCATGAAGTCCTGGATGCTGGGGTTCTCGATGGTCTCACGCTTCTGCCATGCGGGGCCAACGGGGACCAGGTGTGCGGCGACGGCGACGCAGAAGGGGAAGCTCATGGAGGCGTCCACGTTGTTTTCGATGGTGGTGCTCATGAACTGGGGGCAGAACATATTGGCTTCTGCCTTGACCAGGATGTGGTCGATCTCGTCGGGCTTCAGGTCGTTCTCGCGGACCAGATCCATCAGAGGACGCAGGGGGGACTGGTAGATGCCATCGCAGGGCAGGCTCTTGAACTTGGACTGCAGGATCTTCCAATCCTTGCCCAGGTTTGCCACCATGCCTTCATAGTCGCATGCCTGAGAGCCGTTCATAGCCCAGAAGCCGTATTCGCCGTCCAGGACGGAGCGGTCGCCTGCTTCCCCCAGCTGCGCCAGCAGCGCGGCGGTGACGCCAGCCTGTGCGGTCCAGCCAGCAGCACCGAACTTCATGGCGCCGTTGTTGGGGGTGTTCATGTACTTGGTGTGGCAGGGGACGGGAGCGAAGTAGCCAGCCAGACCCATAGCGTCTGCCATCTGGTATTCGTCCAGACCCAGCAGCTTGCCCACTGCGACGGCGACGCCGAAGGTGTCGAAGCCGGTGCCGTAGCTGCGGACGGGCTTGCTCTTGTCGCGGAAGCTGCCCAGTGCCAGACCGATGCGGGAGGCGATGTCGAAGCCAGCGACCATGGCCAGCAGCAGGTCCTTACCGGAGGCGTTGGTCTTTTCGGCCACAGCCAGAGCGGCGGGGCAGACGAAGGGAGCGATGTAGATGGGAGGGGTGATGGCGTTGTAGTCCATGGAGTGCATCAGCTCGGCGTTTGCGAAGGTGGCGCCGGTGACGGACAGCTTTTCGCCGGTACCCAGGACGGTAGCCTCGGGGGTGCCGCCCAGCTGATGTGCCAGGCTGTAGCCGATGCGGCCCTTGTCCAGCTCGTGGGAGCCGAGACCGCAGCCGATGATGTCCATGAAGACCCGCTTGGTCATGTGGATGACGTCCTGGGGGATGTCCTCGTACTTCAGGCCGGCAGCGTATTTCACCAGCGTCGTGGTCACGTTATTGGCAAGTTCCATTATGAATTTCCTCCTTCATGATGTTGCATGATTTGGTGCGTTCTAAGGGGACGGTCTGCCGTTGGATGGGCGGTCCCCGATTTGGGTCAGGAATATATATGGCCAGATATATTGTTCAGTTTGGAGCAGGGATTGGGGTGCTCCTCTGCGTGTTTTTAGTGTAACAGCACAAAAACCACAAGTCAATATGGTGCATATGTTATATATTTCGGTCTTAAATATCGCCCTTCCCACTATTTTTCGCCGTCTCTCCCCTTCCCCCTTCTTTGTGAAAAAGAAAACGAACCCCCAGACCGCCGGGAGACCCGCCTCTCCCGACAGCTGAGGGTCATTTTGACGGTGGAACTGCGTCAAATATTCATTTTCGCGATAGGATATATCGTGGGATGTGATATTAGCCCAATCCCCCACCCGTTCCAAAATACGCGCGCGCACCGCAGATGCAGTGAAACGGCAGCCCTTTTCACGCCCACTGCGGCACAAAAAAACGGTGTGACCAAAAGGTCACACCGTTCTCACAGCGCGTTGTATCTCACTGTTTCCGCTCGGTTTGGGAAGTGTGTTCCGCGATCACTCCCACTCGATCGTCCCCGTAGGCTTCGGCGTCAGGTCGTACAGCACCCGGTTCACGCCGTCCACCTCGTGGGTGATGCGGTCGGTGATCTTCTGGAGGAGGGCGAAGGGCACATCTTCGACGGTGGCGGTCATGGCGTCAACGGTGTTGACGGCACGGAGGATGACCGGCCAAGCGTCGGTGCGCTTGCCGTCCCGGACGCCGACGGATTTCAGATCGGGGACGATGGTGAAGTACTGCCAGACCTTACCGGCCAGGCCAGCCTTCTGGAACTCTTCCCGCAGGATGGCGTCGGACTCCCGGACGGCTTCCAGGCGGTCACGGGTGATGGCGCCCAGGCAGCGGACACCCAGGCCGGGGCCGGGGAAGGGCTGGCGGTAGACCATGCCGTCGGGCAGACCCAGAGCCTTGCCGCAGGCGCGGACTTCGTCCTTGAAGAGCATCTTGAGGGGTTCCACCAGCTCAAAGCCCAGGTCTTCCGGCAGGCCGCCCACGTTGTGGTGTGCCTTGACGGCCTTGACGGTCTTGGTGCCGCTCTCGATGATGTCGGGGTAGATGGTGCCCTGACCCAGGAAGGAGATGCCGTCCAGCTTCCGTGCCTCTTCCTCGAAGACGCGGATGAACTCAGCGCCGATGATCTTGCGCTTCTCTTCCGGGTGGGAGACACCGGCCAGCTTGTCCAGGAACCGGTCGGCGGCATCCACATAGATGAGGTTGGCGTCCATCTGGTTGCGGAACACCTCGATGACCTGTTCCGGCTCGCCCTTGCGGAGCAGGCCGTGGTTGACGTGGACGCAGGTGAGCTGCTTGCCGATGGCCTTGATGAGCAGAGCGGCCACCACGGAGGAGTCCACGCCGCCGGACAGAGCCAGCAGCACCTTCTTGTCCCCTACCTGGTTGCGGATGAGCTCCACCTGGTCGGCGATGAAGTTGTCCATGTTCCAGTTGGCCTCTGCGCCGCACAGGCCGAAGATGAAGTTGGACAGGGCTTCCTTCCGCTCCGCCTCGTCCAGAGGCCAGGGAGCGTCGCCCTGGTGGTCTACCATGAGCACGGGCACGGGGGCGTTGTAGATTTCCTTGGCCACGTCGATCACTTCCCCATCCACGATGCGGTTGGGGCCGCCGTTGAGGATGATGCCCTTCACGTTGGGCAGGGCGTCCAGCTGGGCGCGGGTGATGTCATGGGGGTGGATCTCGCTGTACACGCCCAGGGCGCGGATCTCTCTGGCCAAGCGGGGGTTTTCACTGCTGCCCAGGTCCAGGATCACGATCATATCTTGCTTCATAAACAGGGATCCTCCGTATCAGTTGGTGAAGTTGTCAAAGTAGCCCTGCACCAAAATGACAGGGGTGCCCTTGTCGCCAGAACCGCTGGTCAGGTCGCACAGGGAGCCGATCAGGTCGGTCAGGCGGCGGGGGGTGGTGCCCTGAGAGGCCATGTCGCCCACCAGGTTGCTCTTCTTGCTCTTGATGCGTTCAGAAATGGCTTCCTTCAGGGCGTCGCCGGACAGATCCTTGAAGTCGTTGTCTGCCAGGTATTTCAGTTTCAATTCGTTGGGGGTGCCTTCCAGGCCAGCGGTATAGGCCACGCCCACGCAGGGGTCAGCCAGCTCCCAGATCTTGCCCACGGGGTCCTTGAACGCGCCGTCGCCATAGACCATCACTTCCACATGAGCGCCGGTCTTGGCCAGCACCTGTGCCTGGATGTCCTCCACCAGACCCTGGCAGGCACGGGGGAAGAGCTTGACGGTATCTTCATTGGACTTGTTGGAGCCCAGCAGGCCGTACTGCTCGTTGCAGCCGCTGCCGTTGACGGGCTGGGTCATCAGGTCGTCCAGACCGTAGACGATCTCGGCGCCGGCAGCCTTCAGCAGGCGCTTGGTGCGGGCGCGGGTGTGGATGTCGCAGGCCAGCACCTTCTTGGTGTAGGGCAGGACGGCACGGGGGTCGTTGGCCAGGATGACTTCCACCTCTGCGCCGCAGTCCCGGATGAGGTCGCTGTAGTACTGGATGTAGTCCACGCCGGTGAAGGGGTGCTTGTTCTCGCCAAAGAGTTCCCGATACCGCTCCAGGGTCAGCACGTCGCTGTAGGGATTGACACCTGCTTCGTCCAGCTGATCCAGAGTCACCAAGCCGTTGCCCACTTCGTCGCTGGGATAGCTGAGCATGAGGACGATCTTGTCCGCGCCCTTGGCGAAGCCCCGCAGGCAGATGGCAAAGCGGTTGCGGGAGAGGATGGGCAGGATGACGCCGATGGCGCCGGTGCCGAACTTGGCACGCACGTCGGCGGCGATGTCGTCCACGGAGGCGTAGTTGCCCTGAGAGCGGGCCACCACGGACTCGGTGACAGAGATGACGTCCTTATCCCGCAGCTGGAAGCCCTCCTGTTCGGCCGCTTCCAACACACTGGTGACTACGATATTGGCCAGGTCGTCCCCCTGGCGGATGATCGGGCAGCGAATGCCCCGAGATACAGTACCAACTTTCCGTTCCATAAATAACGCTCCATTATAATCTGTTTTTTCGCCTTCTCAAAAAGCGCGATAGGGGTATTATATCATAGGAAATGCCTATCTTTCAATATTTCCGCCGGTTCCAGCAAAAAAATGGTTCCGTTTACTCCGCGATGCCCTCTCGCAGCAGCTCCCGCTCGACCTTTGCCTCGTCCGGACCGTTCACCCGCCGGAACAGCATCCGGAACAGCTTCCGGGCGATGGGCCCCACCAGGAACAGCTGCAGCGGCAGCGCCATGATGAAATTCCGGCAGTAGGTCATCAGGTAATCGGGCACGAACTGCGCCGTGAACCCGTACCCGTGATAGACCCCCAAGATGCTGGCCAGGGCCACCTGGGAGACCACGGTAAAGGTCTGGATGGCGAAGATGATGGCGATGGGGCGGTCGGTGGGTTTGACCACTTGGAAGGCGAAGTGCTTGGCCACGCGGCTGGAGAGGAAGTAGGCGCAGAGGAAGATGAGGACGAACTCCACCCACATGGTCTTCAGGGCGGTCAGGAAGGTGGCGTTGACGAAGGTGCCGCTGGCCAGGACGATGTTGTAGAGGGTCATGAGGTAGACCATCATCCAGGCGGTGATGGCGGTGAATACGATGGATTCTAACTTTGTTTTCGGCATGATAAGCTCCTCTTTTCTTGAAATTTTGCAAAAAAATAAATGCCCCTCCGCCGTCCGACATTGGCAGAGTGACATTTATTGTCTGATGTACGATGACGCAGGGCTGGCCTGCGTTTTTTGCTATGATACCCCATTCCGCTCGGTTTGGCAAGGGGTCAACCCTCCTGGATACGGCGCTCGATGATGTCATAGTGCCGGTCGATGGCCGCCTCGCACCGTTGGCGGTCGTGGGTCAGGATGGCGGTCAAAATCTCCCGATGCGCTTCCTTCAGCGCTGCTTTGACCTCCGGCGGGGCGTAGCGGATGACGAAATCGATCCACTCCCGGTACACGTCGGTGAGGGCGTTCATCAGCTCGAAGAACAGGTTGTTGTGGGACGCCTCCACCAACAGGTAATGGAACTTCCGGTCGTTCTCAATTTCCTCCTCGATGTCTCCGGCCTCCTGATTCAGCAGCCGTTCCGCTTCCAGCTGCCACGCAGGGGAGACGATCTGGTCGGCGGCGAACTGGCAGATGCACTTCTCCAACGACCGGCGGACGGCGCAAATTTCTTTCTGGCTGGTTCGGTTGAGCAGCAGCATCATCCGGATCATGCCGGACAGGCTGTTGGAGATGCTCCCAGTCAGGTAGTGCCCCGACCCCTGCTTGCTCTCGATCATCCCCATGTTCTCCATGGTGCGCAGAGCCTCTCGGGTGGAGTTGCGGCTGATGCCCAGCGCCTCCGCGATAGCCCGCTCGGTGGGCAGGCGGGAGCCAACCGTCAGCGTCCCCGCCCGGATCTGGTCGGACAGGTAGTCGATGGCCTTTTGGTATTCTCGGCGGTTTTCACTCATGATGACGCTCCTTTTGTGCCTGCGGCGGGAATCTCTTTCTTTATTATACGGGTGGTTTCCGTTCTGTCAATCGGAGGATGCCGCACAGTCAAAGGAGCCGGTTACACGCTCAGTCAAAATAAATATCGGAACAGCATTCAGCAGGCGAATACCAGGTATATCCGTACTGCGCGTAGAGCTGTTTTTCTCTCGCCCAGATTTGGTGACATAAGCCTAAGCGAGGCTTTTCAAAGCGAAATTCCTGCTCGACCCTAGACTGCACCCGTTGCTGGATCTCCTTGGGGATCTGTCGGTTTTTCTCCCGCATTCTCTCTTCCTCCAACCGCTTTCGCACTTCCATCAAGTCCGCTTCTCTGACATATTCCTTGTCAGAGAACGGTACGTATCCATCTAAATATCGCTCTGCATGGATCGGAGCCTTTGAAAAAATGAAGTCCCATGATTCCACGGCATCACAGATGTCTGCATAATAGGGTACAACTTGATCCCATTGGGCTCGGATTGGAATGATATGTACCGCAGTTGCTCCTGCATCCCTTCCATCGGACTGGGTGACCACCCACTTTTCTCTCGATGTCTCATGGATATACGGCTCTTTCCATAACCCGTTGTAGAGGATAAAAAGCTCGTCTACAGGATACGCGGTAGGCGTGATCCACGCGGATCTGATCGGATGGTGCATGATACAGAAATAGACTTCATCCGCTCTGTCATACTTCGGAAGGGAAACGCGAAAGTATAATTCTCTTTGGTTCATGTTGCTTTTTCCTCCAATGATTCCTATGTTTTCCTCATTATAGCACAGGTCGCGAAAAAAGGCTAGGGCGGACTGCCCCCATCGAACGAATGACTCCACCGTATCCAGCGGCTTGCCGTTCTACAAGCTGGCAGGTGCTCGTCATTGAGACAACGTTTCCACGATATATTCCACCGGCACCGACTCGGTACACCAGACGTCGTTCTCGGTCTTTCCGAACACAAATCCAGCGTCACCCATCTTTTTGGCGTCGATCTTCAGCACCACCGGCGTCAGGTGCCAGCGGACGGCAGACTGCCACGCCTTCTCCGGGTCGGCTTGGAGGTGTACCGCGTGCCGGCTCATCTTGCTGATGGCGCCGCTCTTCCTGATCTTCTCGACAGCGGCTGTGGTCGTGCCATGATACAAAAATTCCGGCGGGGGCAGATACTCCAACTCCGGCTCCACCCACGGGATGGAATGACCCTGGCACGCTTTGATCTTGGAATGGTCTGCGTTGAAGCGGTAGCGTCCCTTGCTGTCTTGGGCTACGATGTCCTCCAGCTTTTCCAAATCCAGTTGATACTTTCCCGCTTCGTTGACCCCCTGAATCAACTCCTCCACCGAGACCCAGCCGTGCTTGTCCATCGCCAGGTGGATGGTCTCCGGTCCGTGGCGCAGCAGAAAGCTGAGGTACACTGAGATATTTTTCTTGGCCATAAGCTCACCTCTCTTTCCCTTTGATTATAGTCTAGAAAAAAGGCGGGAGCAATCCCCCGCCTTGTGCTCATGACACCGCATCCAGCATATTTTCCACGAAGATGCCGTACCCCCGTGTGGGGTCGTTGAGCAGCACGTGGGTCACCGCACCCACCAGCTTGCCGTCCTGCAAGATGGGCGAGCCGCTCATACCTTGGACGATGCCGCCGGTCTGCTCCAGCAGACGTTTGTCGTTGACCTGGAGGAGCAGATTCCGGGTGTGGTCGCCCAGCTCCGGATAAATCCGCAAAATTTCCACAGAATACTCTTCCACCTGTTCCCCATCCACGTTGCAGCGGATGACTGCCGCGCCCGTCCGGACGGCGCTCCGTTTGGCTACAGGCACTGCTTCCCCAGGGAAGACCTCGGGCTGGGCAGAACCCAAAACGCCGCAGTCGCTGTTGGCATACAGGGTGCCAATGTCGTGGGTCAGGTCAAAGGTGCCGTGGAGCTGACCGGGCTGGGATTTTTGCCCTTTGATGACCGCGGACACCGACGAAGACATGATGCCGCCGGAGCGGATGGGCACCAGCAGGCCGGTGTCGATGTCGTTGATGCCGTGACCCAGGGCGGCGAAGACCTGATTGTCCGGGTCGTAGTAGGTCACCGTGCCGATGCCCGCCATAGAATCCCGGAGCCAAGCACCCAGCTTATAGCTGCCGTCCGCCATACAGGGCACCGCCTCCGCCGTCACCTCCATCTGACGTCCGTCCCGCAGCGCCTGGATGGCCATGGCGTGGCCGCCGTTCTTGCGCACCGCTTTGGCCACCTCGTCGATGGAGTTCACCGGCTGGTTTTCAATTTCGGTGATGATGTCCCCCTCCTGCAGACCGCACTGCTTGGCCGGCCACACGCTCCCCTCTGTGGTCTGGATCTCCGACAGCGCCACCACCATGACGCCTTTGGAAAAGAGCTTGATGCCCACCGTCCGACCCACCGGGATGAGCATTTTCTCCGTCCCGTTATCGCCGGCACAGGACACTGCCGGTTGGTCAAGGATACTCCGGGCGCAGGCGGCCTGGGTCACCAGCCCCACGGTGAGCACCGCTGCGCAGACAAAAAATAACAGCCAATTCCATACTCGCTTTCCCTCTTTCATATCAAATTCCCCCGCTTCACTTCTCCTGCGCGTTGCGCGCAAGGTTAATATGACCGATGGGGACGAAAAAAAGCGTCCGCCTCGCTGCCAATGTTCGGCGGCTTTGGCTGTCCAATCTTGTCCAGTGCTGTGGGGCAGTCGATTGGATTTTATGCCTGAAAAATAGCGGCGTTTTTTACATTTTTATCAAATCATCCTGCTCAGCACTTCCATTGATACCGCTTCAAGTCCACGCGGCACGCATCCTTACAAGCCACACCCTCCTCCGCCAGCAGCGCCGCTTGCTCCGGCCAACCTGGTGCCAGCCGTCCGGCGTGGTTGACCACCCGGTGACAGGGGAAGGTGCCGTACTGCTGGGCGTGGGACAGGACCCGCGCCACCAGGCGGGCGTTCTTCTCCCGTCCCATGAGCCGGGCGATCTG
>CAKTQP010000003.1 GCA_934597165.1 uncultured Oscillospiraceae bacterium | reverse complement strand
ATGCCCGGCACCACCGTCACCAAGATCGCCGAGGTCAAGAACACCGGCGCGGCAGACGCATGGGTGCGGGTGCAGGTCACCCCGACCATCCAGCGGGACAAAGAGCTTTACCCCAATGACGGCCTGGTGACGCTGGATTACAACACCACCGATTGGACCCAGGGCGAAGACGGCTACTTCTACTACAACAAAGTATTGAAGCCCGGCGAAGTCACCGAACCCATCTTCACCAACGTGGCGTTCAGCGGCGACATGGACAGCATATATCAGGATGCCCAGGTCGTGGTGGACGTGGCCGCCCAAGCCGTACAGACCGCCCACAATGGCAGCACCGTCGCTGACGCCAAGGGCTGGCCCAATGCGTAAGGAGGCTGAGCGATGAAGATGAAAAAAGTGTGGGCGCTGCTGGTCAGCTTGATGCTGATCGTCAGCATGGCGCTGCCGGCTGCGGTGGCGGTCTCTGACGACCAGGGAACGAGCGCAGCTGCCAGCTCCAGTGAAGAAGTGACCCCGACCGTGGAGGAGACTCCCACCGAAGACGCCGACCAGGAGCCGGAAGCAGAACCGGAAGCGGACGGCGAGGGACAGGACGAGAACCAGTGTACCTGCGGCGCGGCTGAGGGCGAAGCCCATGAAAAGGGCTGCCCGCTGTACGTGAAGCCGGAACAGCCGGCCACCCAGGCAGAAGAGGCGCTGTACCAGAAGTTTATGGCCACCAAGACCAAGGAGGAGGCAGACGCCCTCTATAACGGCCTGTCCCAGGCCGAGGTGACCGCCCTCCGCACCTGGCTGGAGGAGAACGATAAGCTGACCGCTCTGGAGGAACACCTCCGCGCCATCACCCCGGAAGGGGAACCGGTGACCATGCCCATCGTCAACTTCACCAAGGTCGGCCCCATGCTGGCTGCACCGGCACGGAAGGTGCGGATGATGCGCGCCGCCGCTGACCAGGACGACACTGGCATCGTGCTCAACAAGAGCGCAGTCAAGACCCAGGACGGCTACCAGATCACCATGGAAGCATACGCCACTGGCGCCAGCAGCACCACTATTTCCGCGGAGCCTGCGGATATTGTCCTGGTGCTGGACGTTTCGGGGTCTATGGATGATCCTATGACCTCGTATCAGTATAGTGAAGTTTATCAGATAGATAGGAATAAGTCCTATTACATCCAGAAAAATGGGCAGTATCGCAAAGTTAAATGGGACTGGCTCCTTCGTGCTTGGTACGATACACGGTGGAATCGGGTAGAGCCGAAAACAAGTGCAAATGACACGAATCAGAATCATGTCCAGTTCTATAGCCAGGCAGAGAGCCGCCAACAGAAAATGGCCGCTTTGAAGAATGCCGTCAATGGCTTTATCGACAGCGTTGCGGCGAAATCCCCCGAGAGCCAGATCGCACTGGTCAAGTTTGCCGGAAAGAGCACGAATCGGTTTGGCAATGACACTTATAGAGATGGCCAGTATACCTATAACTACACCCAGATCGTCAAAACTCTCACCGCGGCCAGCGACAGTGCAAAACTGAAAAGCGCGGTCAATGGACTGAAAGCAGCCGGCGCAACTGCCGCTGATTACGGTATGCAGCATGCCCAGACCATCATCAACGGCGCTGCCAATGACGGCAAGAAAAAGGTCGTCATCATGTTCACCGACGGGGAACCGAACCATCACAGCGGTTTCGACGACGGTGTTGCCAACGACACCATCAGCGCCAGCAAGACCATGAAGGCCGCAGGCACCACCGTCTACACCATCGGCGTGTTCAGCGGTGCGAACGGCACGCCTGTGTCCAGCTGGAACGGTGTGTCCAACACCAACAAGTATATGCACCTGGTGTCCTCCAACTACAAGAACGCCACCGCCATGAACAACCCCGGCACCGCCACCTATCCCGACGGCGGCAAGAGCTACTACCTCTCCGCAGGCAGTGCGGACGAGCTCAACAGCATCTTCCAGCAGATCAGCCAGGAAGTGGGCGGCAGCACCAGCAAGCTGGACGAAAAGGCAACCATCCGCGACATCGTGACGCCTTACTTCAATATGCCCGCCAACACCTCCGACGTGAAGGTCTACACCGCTGAATCGGACGGCAGCACGGACAAGTGGAAGGACAAAGTGGCCTTTGACGGCACCGTGTCCATCCAGGGCAACACCGTCTCCGTCTCCGGTTTCTCCTACAAGGACAACTGGTGCGGCAACCACACGGAAGGGGATACCACCACCTTCCACAACGGCAAGAAGCTCATCATCCAGTTCACCGTCACCGCAAAGGACGGCTTCCTGGGCGGCAACGATGTCCTTACCAACGGTGCGGAATCCGGCATCTATGACAAGGACGGCAAGCTGGTCAAGCTCTTTGAGCAGCCCACCGTCAACGTCCCCATCCAGCCCGTCACCGTCACCGCAGCGGACAAGAACGTCTACCTGAACGGTACCGTCACCGCCGCTGAGCTGAAGGACGGCGCTACCGTCAAGTGCGGCAACGTGGAACTGAAGCTGGGCGAGACCAACTACGGCCTGGAAGCTTGGCAGACCGCCTATGTGAACTTGAACACCGAAGTGAAGAAGGCAGACGGCACCGCCATCACCGGCGACTACACCGACCTGACCGAAGACACCACCTATACCGTCAGCGCTGCGGTCACCCCCAAGACCGAGGGTGAGAGCACCACTGAAAAGGGTCCGGCAGCCACCGAGCAGACTGGCGAGGCAGAAGGGAAGATCAACGTCTTCAAGCCTGAGCTGACCTTTAAGGACGGCAACGCCTACTATGGCGAGGATGTCATTACGGACTTCACCGACAACCAGGTAGGTGAGACGGTCTGGAAGCACGGCGACACCCTCTCTACGTCCGTCACTATGCTGGGCACTGCGCCCACTCTGGACGTCGATCTGGAGGCAGACAATGCAGCAGATGGCAAGTACACCAAGGAAGACGCTGCGGTAAAGGCCACTGTCAGCATCAACGGCACCGACGTGACCGAGTACACCACCTTCCAGCACCAGGACTGCAATCCCGCTTGCGATTGGGAAACCCCGGATACCGCTGGCGACCCTGCATTCCTCATCCACATCAAGACTTGCACGCTGAACATTACCAAGGCTGGCGGCAAAGAGAACGAGTCCTACGTGTTCGACGTCTACAAGGACGGCGAAAAGTACTCCGAAGTGACCATCTGGGGCAACAGCACCGAGACCCTCTATGAGCTGCCCGTGGGCACCTACACCATCCGGGAGAACACCGGTTGGAGCTGGCGCTATAAGGCAGATAACGGCAGCGCAGCGACGTTGAATGCGACGAACCCCACCGGTTCCATCACCTGCACCAACAAGCTGGATACCGACAAATGGCTGAACGGGTTCAGCACCGTGGTGCGGAATATCTTCCGCGCTGACGTAGCAACGGACTGAGAAAGGAGGAGTGACAATGCGTAAAGAAAAAGTGAAACCCGCACGGCTCGTCCGCAAGGACCATCCGGAGCGCAAGCGCAGAGGCCGGATGGCGACTGTGGTCCTCTCCCTGATCCTCCTCCTGGCGCTGGCTGTGGGCGGCACCATCGCTTGGCTCAATGCCCGGACGCCGGAAGTGACCAACACCTTCACCCCGGCCACCGTGACCTGTGAGGTGGAGGAAGAGTTCGACAAGAACACCGGCGTGAAAACCGACGTCAACGTCAAGAACACCAGCGATATTGACGTCTACATCCGCGTCAAGCTGGTGACCTACCGCACCAACGACGCCGGTCAGCACATCGGCGGGACGGCAGAACTGCCTGCGTTCACCCTGGGTGAAAATTGGGTGGAAAAGGACGGCTACTACTATTACACCCTGCCCGTAGCGCCGGACAAAACGCCTGCGGCCAATCTGGCAGACAAAATGACCCTGACGGCCTCCTACGACGATGCCGACGGCGGCAAGCAGGCGCTTGATGTCATGGCAGAGGCCATCCAGAGCGCACCGGAAGAGGCAGTCGCTGACGCTTGGGGCGTGCAGATCGCTCCGGGCAGCGTGACCAAAGCCGGTAACTAAGGAGGTGGAGTAGATGAAACGAACTTGTAAAACGATCTTCTCACTGGTCCTGACCCTGCTCCTGACCGTGAGCCTGGCCACCTCGGCCTTCGCGACCTCCTCCATCACCTTCAAAGGCTTCTCCGACGGCTTCGACTTCCAGCCCGGCAGCGAGTACACGGAGACCGACCTCTTCGACGGCTTCAAGAATGTCATGCCCGGTGATACCGTCACCGACACCATCACCTTCACCAACGAAGCCACCGACTGCGATTACGTCAACCTCTACATGAGAGCGAAAGCCCACGACGAGGCGGGCAATCCCCTCAGCGAGAAGGTAGCGGAGAAGGAAACCGTGGCCACCATGACCGAGTTCCTCTCCCAGCTGTCCATGAAGGTCTGGAACGGCACCGAGCTGATCTACGACGCTTCCCCCGACCAGCTGGACGGCCTCCAGAACAACACCCTCCTGGGCACCTTCCACACCGGCGACACCACCACCCTCAAGGTGGAACTGACCGTGCCCATCGAGCTGGACAACCGGTTCGCCAACCGAGTGGGCGAAGTGGATTGGATCTTCCACGTGGAAGCCTACAACGAGAGCCAGCTCTCCGTCCGCAAGGTCTGGTCTGACGGCAACGCCAACCACGACCAGGACAGCATCACCGTCAACCTGCTCAAGGACGGTGAAATGGAAGAATCTCAGGAACTGAACGCGGAAAACGGCTGGGCGTACACCTTCGACCGGCTGGCAGACGGCTACACCTGGACGGTGGAAGAGGCGGACGTGCCCGAAGACTACGAAGTCAGCTATGACACCGTAGGCACCACGACCACCATCACCAACACCAAAAAGGAAGAGCCGGCTCCCGAACCTGACCCCGAGCCTGAAGAACCGGTGGAGATCACCGCTTGCAAGCAGTGGAGCGGCGACAGCTCCAAGGAACGCCCCGATTCCGTCACCGTGACCCTCTACGACGGCAAGACCGCCTATGAGACGGTGCGGCTGAGCGACAAGAACGATTGGAGCTACACCTGGGAAGACCTGGATGCCGACGGCAACTGGCAGGTGGTGGAGACCAACATCCCCAAGGGATACGTGCCCTCCTACAAGGTCAAGGGCGACGTGGTGACCATCACCAACACCAAGACCCTCATCCAGACCGGTCAGCTCAATTGGCCCATCTGGGTCCTGGGCGGCGCTGGTATCCTCCTGGTGGTACTGGGCGTGGTCATCCTGACCAAGAGAAAGCAGAACAATGCCTAAAAAGATAGGCATTGCCATCGTAACCGTGGGAGCAGTGCTGATCTTATCAGCACAGCTTCTGCTCCTCTACAACCGCTACCAGGACGCCCAAGCCGGTCGGGACGCGGCGGCGCTGCTGGCCAAAGTGCAGGCGGCTATGGACGCCCGGCGGGGCGACCTGGACCCGGAGCTGCCGGTAGTGGAGCTGGACGGCTACGAGTACGTGGGCTACGTGGAGATACCCGCCCTGGAGGTGGAGCTGCCGGTCATGGCGGATTGGGACTACGACCGGCTCAAGATCGCCCCCTGTCGCCAGTTCGGCTCTTCCCGCACCGATGATCTGGTCATCGCCGCCCACAACTACCAGACCCATTTCGGACGCTTGAAGGAATTGCAGGAAGGGGACACCGTCCGCTTCACTGACATGGAGGGCATCGTGAACACCTATGCCGTGGCCAAGTGCGAGACATTGCAGCCCACCGAGGTGGACGCGGTGCAGAACAGCGGCTACGACCTGGTGCTCTACACCTGCACCCTAGGCGGTCGGACAAGAGTGACGGTCTTCTGTGACCGAGTGGAATAGCAGACCCGAAAGACGCTGCGTCATGCAGCGTCTTTTTGCGCTCTACGCAGCGTAGGTTGCGGCCGCCGCCCAGGTCTGGTATCCTGAGGACAGAAACCAAAAGGAGGGATTCCTATGACCCAATATGTCACCGGCGCCACCATCCGGACGCTGCGGGAGAAGAAGCACTACACCCAAAAACAGCTGGCCGACCTGCTCTGTGTCAGCGATAAGACCGTGTCCAAGTGGGAGAACGGCCGGGGCTATCCGGACATCGCCCTGCTGGAGCCGCTGGCGCAGCACCTGGGGGTGTCCGTGGCGGAGCTGCTCTCCGGCCAGTGCGTCACCAACCACAACCGGGCGGGGAATATGCTGCGCACCAAATTCTACGTCTGCCCCTTGTGCGGCAACGTCATCCACGCCACCGGCACCGGCGTCTTCAGCTGCTGCGGCATCACCCTGCCGCCCTTGGAGGTGGAAGAGCCGGAGGCGGGACACGAGATGAAGGTGGAGTGCATCGACCAGGACTATTACGTGACTCTGGATCACCCCATGACCAAGAGCCACTACCTCTCCTTCCTGGCCTACATCACCTCCGATTGGGTGCAGCTGCGCAAGCTCTACCCGGAGCAGGAGGCGGCAGGCCGGTTCACCCGGGGCGGGGTGGGACGCATCTATGCCTATTGCAACCAGCACGGCCTGTTTGAGGTGAAGCCGCCCAGATACCGCTGAGGGAGTTGACAAACTGCCCAAATTCCGGCACAATGAGAGAAAAACAGACCATTCCAGTGCAGGAGAGAGGGATTTGATATGAGATTACAGCGTTTGTTCCAACCCTTCCAGATCAACCAGATGACCGTAAAAAACCGCCTGGCCATGACCGCCATGCACCTGCTCTACACCGAGGACGGCAGCGTGAACCAGCGGACGAAGGACTTCTACCTAGCCCGTGCCAAGGGCGGCGTGGGCATGATCATCGCCGGCGGCGCGGCAGCCGACCCCTACATCGGCTACTCCCATATGCTCCGGATGGACGACGACCGGTTCATCCCCGGCTGGCGGGATCTGGCGGACGCCGTCCACGCCTATGACTGCAAGCTCTGCGTCCAGTTCCTCACCCCCGGCCGCTACGGCCGCAAGGAGTGGGTGGAGGGGGACGACAACCTCCTCTCCGCCTCTGACGTCTTCGCCCGGATGACCGGCACCACCCCTCGTCCCATGACCTTAGAGGACATCAAACTGGTGCAGCAGCGCTACGCCGCCGCTGCCCTCCGGTGCAAACAGGCCGGGGTGGACGGCGTGGAGATCACCGCCGGTTCCGGCTACCTCATCTGCCAGTTCCTCTCCCCGGTGACCAACCTGCGGACGGACGAGTACGGCGGCAGCTTCGAAAACCGCTGTCGCTTCGGCGTGGAACTGGTGCAGGCAGTGCGGGACGCCGTGGGGCCGGATTACCCGGTGATGGTGCGTGTGGCCGGCAACGACTTCGTCAAGGGCGGCTGCACCAATGAGGACTGCGTGGACTTCTGCAAGAAACTGGAACAGGTGGGGGTAGACCTGCTGGACGTCACCGGTGGCTGGCATGAGACCGTCATCCCCCAGCTCCCCGGCGAAGTCCCTCGCGGCGGCTTTGTGTACCTGGCACAGGCGGTGAAGGACGCCGTGTCCATCCCCGTCCTGTCCGCCAACCGCCACAACGACCCGGTGGAGGCGGAGACCATCCTGGCGCTGGAGCAGTGCGACATGGTGGGCGTCTGCCGCACCCTGGTGGCTGACCCGGATTGGCCCCATAAGGCTGCCGCCGGCGCTTTTGACGAAATCCGCCGCTGCGTGGCCTGCAACCAGGGATGCCTGGCCCACGTGTTCAACAACGAACCTTTGGAGTGCCTGCTGAACAGCTTCGCCGGACGGGAAGGGCAGGAGGACACCACTCCGGCAGCCCAGCCCAAACGCCTGCTGGTGCTGGGCGGCGGCGCAGCTGGGTGCCAGTTCGCCTATCGTGCCGCCATGCGTGGCCACACCGTCACCCTGTGGGAGAAGACCGACCACATCGGCGGTCAGCTGGAGCTGGTAGCAGCGCCTCCCGGCAAGAAGGAGTTCGGAAACCTGCCTCTGTTCTACGAGACCATGCTGAACAAATACGACGTCCGGGTGGAGTTGAACCATGAAGCCACCGTGGCAGAGATCCAGTCCGCCGGGTTCGACGCCGTTGTCGTGGCCACTGGCTCCACCCCCAAGCAGTGGGACGTGGCCAGCGACATCCCCGTGTACCAGGCGGCGGACATTTTGGCCAAGAACGTCATCGCAGGCCGCAACGTAGTGGTCATCGGCGGTGGCACCGTGGGTTGTGAGACCGCAGCCTATCTGGCCGAGGAAGGCTCCCTGTCGCCGGAAAAGCTGTTCTTTATGATGACCCAGCGTGCGGAGTCTCCGGAGAAAATTAACGAGCTCCTGAACACCTCCCGCCGGAACGTGACCCTGGTGGCTCGGAACAAGATCGCCGCCGACTTCGATTTCGGCTGCGCCTGGCCCCTGCTGAAAGACCTGCGCCGCTTGGGTGTCACCCAGTACGCCAGAACCAAGGTGCTGGAGGTCAAGGACGGGGCAGTGGTGGTGTCTGTCCACGATAAGAAGACGGACACGGACACCGTTCACCGCATCCCCTGTGACACCATCGTCACCGCGGTCGGCTCTGCACCCAACGACAGCCTGTACCAGACGCTGCAGGGCGGCAGTGTGCCGGTGTACCAGATCGGGGACGCGGAGCGCGTGGGGAAGCTGACCGGAGCCATTCGGGCGGCGGATGATCTGGCGATGCGGATTTGATGATTCATAGTAAAAGGGCGAACCCCCGGCGAGGGTTCGCCCTCTTTTCGTCTGCGACGAAAATTCACCCACTCCTGCGCTTTTTTAGGCATGGGGCATTTCGGCATCTGCGGATGCCGACCAGGGGCTTTGCCCCTGGACCCCACTTCCTTTTCTTCACGAAGAAAAGGAAGCGAAAAAAAGCTTAAATGGGCCTGCGGCGCTTGACCTCCGTTAAGTCAGCGCGTCACGTCTGCGGAAAGCGTTCCAAGCTCGACAGGCCATCCGCGCTATTGGGCGGAAAGAAGTCGCCGATGGGGAAGTCCACCTGCTGGAACACGTCGCAGGGCGCCTTGTCGCAAGGCTCGTAGCTGCACTCCTTGCCCGGCATACAGTAGTCGTACATGGGGATGAGCAGCTGGGCGTCCCGCTCCATGTACAGGATGGAGAACTGCCCCAGGGAGCAGTAGATGCGCTTGGCGGAGTTATCCGAGAAGTTGATCTCCCCGTCAAAGGCGTTCAAAATGGCGGCGGGGATGTCGGACACCGGCAGGTCGCAGCAGCTGGGCTTGGCGCAGCAGTCCACCAGGCGCATGGAGAGGATGAGGGGATCGACGGCCTCGCAGATGGCGGTGGGCAGGTGATCCAGCTCCGGCAGGGTGGTCTCCAGCTGCTGGCAGGCGCAGTCGCTGGTGAAGCGCTTGGCACGGCCTTCGCTGCCGAAGAGCATGGAGCGCTTGTCAAAGATGGCAAGGCCGGTGACCAGGGCGCTGCGGGCACAGCCCACGGTGGCTTCTGCGGTGACCTTGTAGAAGAACCGCAGGTCTACCGAGTAGTACCCCCGTCCCAGCCCCACCGGCTGGACGTCCATGTACACGTGCAGCAGCTCTGCTCGCCCTGCGCGGAGGGACATGGCGCTGTCGATGGTGGCTTGGCTGGACAGGAGGGGGTAGAGCCGCAGATCCTCCACGCAGTCCTTTGCCTGGCAGGAGTCGTAGATCTTCTTGGTATGGATACAGGTGGATTCGCGGATCTCATTTTGGGTCGCAGGGGTGGCAGCTGGGTTATTATCGGGCATAAAAATACCTCCTTCATAGGTCTAAGCGGTACGCACCGCTTTATGACATTCTATGAAGGAGGCAAGGATGGGTGTCAGCCCACAAAGTTGGACATCAGCTTCACGGCGCTTTCGTTGCGGACGGCGCTGACGTTGTTGACGAAGAGAACGTCATCGATCTTGTATTTGTCCACCATCTGGGTCAGAGAACGCTGATCCACATTCTTGATATAGCGATAGTCCACGATGTAGACATTCTCGTAGTTCTCCACCAGGAAGGGGGCAAAGGCGTTGCCGAAGGACTCCTTGATGAGCATGACGGATTTGCCGTTCTTCACCTTGGGGTTCTTGACCACACTGAAGGGGTTGTCACCGCCGATGAAGGTGGAATACTTGGCGGTGGAGTTCCAGGTGCTCACGTCGGTGATGATATTCCAATCCATCTTGGAACCGTCCATATTGGTGATGGCGATGCTGTTGGTCGAGGGCGGAATATAAGCGACGATCTTGTCCGGGTGATTCTTCAGGGCGTTGGATTTGGTGTCCCGGTAGAAGGAGCCGTGGAAGTTCTTGTAGGTCACCTTCTGGAAGCTGTCCAGAGAAGCCGCTGTCTGGCCGGAGGCTTCGCAGAAGCGTTCATAAGCGTGATAAGCGCCTAGGGCCGTCCAATGGTGGTCGGTGCGGAAGTAGACGTACTCGCCATCTGCGTTGTGCTTGATGAGGGTGTCCAGCACCTTGATGGAATGAACCCCATCGCCCATGCTGCCGTAGATATACTCAATGGCCTTCTCCTGGCTGGAGGTGTTCAGCCCCTTTCGGACGGAGTCAGGCACGCAGACATCCATGCTGGTGGGCACGATCAGGTCGTAGAGGTTTGCCTTGCCCTTGAGCTTCTTGGCGGTCTTGTTCATCATCTTGATATAGCTGTTGGCGGCCTTCTGATCGAAATTAAAGTATTCATAGGCTGCGTCATCAATGACCAATACGGCGCCCAGGGTTTCGGATTTGGCGTTCTTATCCAACTCTGGGATCGCGGCGTCACTGTCGTCATCCTTGGGCTTGGTCTGACTGCTGTCAGCAGGCGTGGAAGCGCTGGCATCGCCGGAGGAAGAAGCACCACCGGCGGAGGACACATCGCCAGAGGCGTCAGCGGAGCTGTCGCTGTCATCCGGCGTCATGGGGGCGTCGGGGATGTCATCCCCCTGCTGCACGTCGCCCACCACCTGGGAGGTCTTGACGCCGTACAGACCGGTGATGCCGGTCTCCAGCTTCAAAAACTGCTCCCGGAAGGGGAAGGTGTCAGCGAACCAGGTGTTGACCCCCTCGAAGAACTCCCCGTTGCTCAGCGTAGCCAGGGTGGGGGTGGGGAACTTGGTCAGGTTCCGCTGCTCCAGGTCCGAGTAGGTGGGACGCAGAGGAATGATGAGGGAGATGAGGGTGAAGAGGTAGAGGAAGACCAGGAAAAAGGTCACCGTGCGCTGGTTGGCACGTTTGGTACGGCGTCTCAGCGCCTCCCCGCGGTCAGAAGGGGAGGTGCTGAACAGATAGACCGGTTTTTTTCGATTCTTATGCATCATAACATATCCCTTTAATTGGAGTCTGCGAACCCGGCGAAGCAGCGTCAGTCTCAGGCGAGAACGATGCCATCTGCCTTGCAATCGGCTCACATCCTTTCCGTTGTTTTAGAATCTGAAGTAGAGGAAGGGGTTGTAGCTGTCCCCGACCAGGGCGGCGGTGGAGAGGAGGAGGAGCACGATGGGCCCAGCCACGTTGATGACATTGAGCACCGTCAGCGCCTTGGACTCGGAAGCCGCCCGCTCCTGCAGCACCTCGCCCAGCTTCTTCACCAGCGGCGTGCAGGCAAGGATGGCCACGATGAGGAAGAGGAAGTTGGCCTTCAGGGCGGTGGTGGTCTCGTAATTGGTGAACCCGTTGCCGGTGAGGCCGAACAGCCCCAGCAAGATCTTGCCCACATAGGACAGCTTATCGCACCGGAAAATCATCCAGCCGAAGGAGATGACGAACAGCGTCAGCAGGTGGGACACCGCCTTGGGGGTGCGCTGGAAGCGGTCGGCGAGGACGTACTTCTCCAGCACCAGGAAGACGAAGTAGTACAGGCCCCACAGCAGGAAGTTCCAGCTGGCGCCGTGCCAGAAGCCGGTCAGCGCCCAGACGATGAGCAGGTTCAGGATGTGCCGCAGCTGGCTGACCCGGTTGCCGCCCAGGGGGATGTAAACGTAGTCCCGGAAGAAGGTGCTCAGGGAGATGTGCCATCTGCGCCAGAACTCGGTGACCGAGGCGGAGATGTACGGATAGTTGAAGTTCTCATGGTAGTGGAAGCCGATCATACGCCCCATGCCGATGGCCATGTCCGAATAGGCGGAGAAGTCCAGGTAGATCTGCATGGTGTACGCCATCATCCCCAGCCACACCGCCAGCACCGGCTGGGAGGAGAGGGTGGTGAGGATGTTGTCCCCAGTGGTGGGAGCCAGGAAGGTGTCGGCCAGGCTGCCGCAGGTGTTGGCCAGCAGCGCCTTTTTGGCAAGGCCGATGGTGAACCGGCGGATGCCGTAGGAGAAATCGGTGAGGGTGGCGCGACGCTCAGTCAGCTCGTGCTCCACGTGCTCGTAGCGGACGATGGGGCCGGCGATGCACTGATGGAAGAGGCTGACGTAGAGGAGGAGGCGGAGGAAGCTCTCCTGGGGCTTCACTTCCTGCCGATAGACGTCCACCATGTAGCTCAGCAGCTGGAAGGTGTAGAAGCTGATGCCGATGGGCAGGGTGATGGCCAGGACGTTCTCCGGGACGCCGAACCAGTTGTGGAAGTTCTGGAGGAAGAAGGTCAGGTACTTAAAGATACACAGCAGGCCGATGTTGATGACACAGCCGATGACCAACCACCGCTTCCGCGCCGGACGCTCCCAGTTCCGACCCATCTGTAGGGCGACCACCCAGTCGGCGAAGGTCATCCCGATGAGCAGGAGCAGGTAGGCAGGGCCTGCCCAGGCGTAGAAGATGAGTGAAAAAATCAACATGATGCGGTTTTTCCACTTCAGGTCTGGCATAAAATGATAGCACAGCAGGTTCAGCGGAAAAAACAAGTACAGGAACAGTAAACTTGAGAAAACCAATGCAGCTCATTCCCTTCTCATTCTGACAGATTTTTATGTGAAAGCACAGGATTCAACGTGTTTCATTCTAGCATAGGGAAAAATTCCTTTCAAGCTCATATTATTTACAAATTGTAAAAAAAGAGCCAGGATTGTAACGGGTTTTCAAGAAAATGGAAGGAGTTTTTGGAAAAGAAAAACTGGCGGACGTCCCGCCAGTTTTTTCGAACGTACCAGTTACTTGACCGCCACGACTTCCATCTCGATCTTCGCGCCAGCCGGCAGCTTTGCCACCTGGACGCAGGAGCGAGCGGGGGGATTGCTGGGGAAGAGCTCTGCGTACAGGGCGTTCATGGGTGCAAAGTCGTTCAGGTCGGTGAGGAAGACGGTGGTCTTGACCACGTTCTGGAAGGTCATGTCGGCGGCAGCCAGCACGGCCTTCAGGTTGGCAAAGACCTGGGTGGCCTGGGCTTCGATGGTGTCGCCTGCCAGGGCGCCGGTCTCCGGAATCAAACCGATCTGACCGGAGGTGAACAGGGTGTCGCCAGCCAGGACGGCGTGGGAGTAGGGGCCGAGGGCGGCGGGGGCGTTGGGGGAAGTGATGATAGCAGCCATGGGGATGCTCCTTTCTGAGTGATTCTATATATAAGGTGGGAAATCGTTCTGACGCTATTGTACCACACCCAACCTGCAAAGCAAACTGGCTCTTTGCAAGAAAATATCCGTATGCTATAATGAAATGATGTCACTTGAATGAGAAGGAGGGGAAGCGCATGGTGATTTTGGGCATCGACCCAGGCATTGCCACCGTCGGATTCGGCATCGTGGAATCCCACCGGGGCCAGTGCCGCGCCATCCAGTACGGCGTCCTCTCCACCCCGGCGGGGCTGCCCTTGTCCCGGCGGCTGACTATGATCTATGAGGATATGCAGGAGCTGATCCACACCTTCCATCCCGACGAGATGGCGGTGGAGGAGCTGTTTTTTAATACCAATCTGACCACCGGCATCGCCGTCGCCCACGGCCGCGGGGTCGTCCTGCTGGCGGCGGAGCAGCTGGGGGTGCCCATCTTCGAGTACACTCCCATGCAGGTGAAATTGGCAGTGACCGGCTACGGCAAGGCAGACAAGAAGCAGGTCATGCAGATGACCCAGCGGCTGCTGCGCCTTTCCAAACTCCCCCGTCCCGACGACGCGGCGGACGCCCTGGCAATCGCCTTCTGCCACAGCCGCACAGCCACCAGCCTCATCGACACCGACCGGGTCTTTGACGCGAAGAAGTACGACACCAGATAATATGAATTGACGAGGAACCGTTATGCTCTATTTTTTGAAAGGGATCACCGCGGCGCTGGAGCCTGGCCTAGCGGTCATCGAGTGCGCCGGGGTGGGCTACGCCTGCAAGACCACCAGCTTCACCCTCAGCGGCCTCCAGCCGGGGAAGCCCGCCACCCTCTACACCCACCTGTCCGTCCGGGAGGACGGCATTGAACTGTACGGCTTCGGCACCAGGGAGGAAAAACGGCTGTTCCTGCAGCTCACGTCGGTCTCCGGCGTGGGCCCCAAGGCCGCCCTGTCCATCCTGTCCACCACTACGCCCTCCCAGCTGGCACTGGCCATCCTCACCGAGGACGTGAAGACCCTGACCCTGGCCCCTGGCATCGGCAAGAAGATCGCTCAGCGCATCGTCCTGGAGCTGCGGGACAAGCTGGCCAAGGAACAGCCGGAGATGGACTGGACGCCGGTGAACGTGGCTGTCCCAGGGGGCGAGCCAGTTCAGGGTGACAAGCTGTCCGAGGCGGGCGCTGCCCTGGCGGTGCTGGGGTACAGCCCGGCAGAGGTGCAGATGGCCTTGAAGGGCGTGGACGCCGAGAACATGACCGTGGAAGAACTCATCAAAGCCGGCCTGCGCAATATGATGCAGTGAGCCGCTGTGGGGAGGAAACAGAATGTCCATTGATTATACCGAACCCATCACCGAAACCGAATCCCTGGTGCGCCCCGAACGCAGCTGGGAGGACGGGCAGGAGTATTCCCTCCGTCCCACTCGGTTGTCCGAATACATCGGCCAGGCCAAGGCCAAGGGAAACTTAGAAATCTTCATCCAGGCCGCCAAGCTCCGCCAGGAGCCGTTAGACCACGTCCTGCTCTACGGCCCTCCCGGCCTGGGCAAGACCACCCTGTCCCGCATCATTGCCAACGAGATGAACGTGAACATCCGCACCACCTCCGGCCCCGCCATCGAGAAACCGGGTGACCTGGCGGCGCTGCTGACCAACCTGCAGGAGAACGACATCCTGTTCATCGACGAGATCCACCGCATGAACCGGACGGTGGAGGAAATCCTCTATCCAGCCATGGAGGACTACGCCATCGACATCATCATCGGTAAAGGCCCCAGCGCCAACTCCATCCGCCTGGATTTACCGAGGTTCACCCTGGTGGGCGCCACCACCCGGGCGGGCAGCCTGTCCGCCCCCCTGCGAGACCGCTTCGGCGTCTCCCTGCGGCTGGAGCTGTACACCCCTCAAGAACTTGCCATGATCGTCACCCGCAGCGCGGACATCCTGGACGTGCCCATCGACCGAGAGGGCGCCATGGAGATCGCCCGCCGCAGCCGGGGCACGCCACGTATCGCCAACCGGATGCTGAGACGGGTCCGCGACTTCGCCCAGGTGCGGGCGGCGGGGGTCATCACCCAGTCGGTGGCGGACGCCGCTTTGACCGAGCTGGAAGTGGACGAGCTGGGATTGGACTCCATCGATCGCCGGATGCTCCGTGCCATCATGGAGTTCTACGGCGGCGGCCCGGTGGGCTTGGACACCCTGGCGGCCACCATCAACGAGGACACCGTGACGCTAGAGGATATGTACGAGCCGTATCTCATGCAGCAGGGCTTCCTGACCCGGACGCCCCGGGGACGGTGCGTGACCCAAAAGGCGTACGAACATCTGGGAATTCCTGTTCCCCGTGGGGACGATGCCCAGCAAAAGTTGTACTGAACGCACAGTTCCGGTCGAATTTTCACAAGTTGATTTGTTTTGCTTGACCAATTATTTCAAATCTGTTATACTGGAATCAGTAGGAGATTGGTATGACTGTTTTTCACCCCCCCTATCATGAACAGAGCGATGAGACCCTCTGCGTCCTGGCCGCCCAAGGAGACCGGACGGCGGAGGACGCCCTCATCAGCCGCTATACCCGCATGGTGCGCAGGCTTTCCCGACCCTTGTTCCTCATGGGCGGGGACAGCGAAGACCTGATCCAGGAGGGGATGTTGGGTCTGTGGAAGGCCGTCCGGGACTATGTGCCGGGGCGGGGCGCTTCCTTTCGGACGTTTGCCCAGACCTGCGTGAAGAACAGTATGCTCACCGCAGTGAAGACCGCTGCGGGGAAACACCATGTCCCATTGAACGATTCCGTTCCCATCGAGACCCTTCTTTTTGACAGAAGCGAGCAGCTGTCCGTCAGCGACCCGGAGACGATGTACATCGACCAGGAGGCGACCCAGGCGCAGTTGGATCAATTCTACAGTAAGCTGTCTGGTTTCGAGGCGAAGGTGCTTGACCTGTTTCTCAACGGCCTTTCTTATTCGGAAATCGCAGATCAAGTGGCCCGGCCGGCCAAGTCCGTGGACAACGCCGTCCAGCGCATCCGCCGCAAGCTCGCCAAGTGAGCAGCCGGAGCGCATTCCCTTCGCCGCCACCTATCTTTCTCCGGCGCTATCAGGCAAACCTGAACGCAATATAGTCCCCATGGACACAAGTACTACGCAAAAAAGAGAGGGTTCTAAATCATGTTCGAAGACAAGACACTGGTATGTAAGGAATGTGGCAACGAGTTCGTATTCACCGCTGGTGAACAGGAATTCTACGCAGAGCACGGCTTCCAGAACGAGCCGCAGCGCTGCAAGCCCTGCCGTGACGCCCGCAAGAACGCGGCCCGCGGCCCCAGACAGTTCTTTACCGCCACCTGCGCCAACTGCGGCGGGGAAGCCCGCGTCCCCTTTGAACCGAAGAGCGACCGCCCCGTCTATTGCAGCAACTGCTTTGCTCAGATGCGCGGCGAATAAGAGGCGAGAGGTTCTAATCGAAGACGTAGAGAGGGAGTGCTGTTTTGGCATTCCCTTTTTCGTTTTTAGCGGATTTGTGAAAGTGAACAAAAGAGAATGGTCGCTTTTCCGCAAAAACCTATTGAAAATGAGGGGAGAAGTGGTTATAATAACCCTGTAATTTCAAACTACTCTTTTCGTTAGGAGATCTTATTATGTTTGGTAAAAAGAAAGAAAAAGAAATCGAGATCAATAAAGATATCGTCATCGGCGACCTGCTGAAAGTCATGCCCCAGGCAGCCGAAGTGCTCATGCGCAGCGGGATGCACTGCGTCTATTGCCCCTCCGCCATCAACGAGAGCCTGGCAGAAGCCTGCATGGTTCACGGCATGGACTGCGACACCATCCTGGACGAGCTGCTGGCTGAGAAAGCCCTTCAGGACTAATCGAGCATATCACAATGAGAAAGCAGAAGAACGGTCACCTTGACCGTTCTTCTTTCATGAGAGAGGCAATATGAGTAGAGTACAATTATCCCGCCGCCTGGAGACCGCCGCCCGGTGGGTGCCGGAGGGCGCGCGCCTGTGCGACGTGGGCACCGACCACGCGGCACTCCCCATCTGGCTCCTGGAGCAGGGGAGACTGGCAGGCGCCATCGCCACCGACATCCGTCCCGGCCCCTTAGACCGCGCCAGACGCAATGTAGAGCGCTACGGCTACGCAGACCAAGTACAGCTCCGCCTGTGCGACGGCTTAGCCGCTGTCCGGCCGGAGGAGGTGGATGCGGTGACCATCTGCGGCATGGGGGGCAAGATGATGATCTCCATCCTGGAGGCCGCGCCCTGGACGTCCAGCGGCGTCACCCTCATCCTACAGCCCATGAAAGCCCCCGGTGAGCTGCGTCAGTGGCTGCTGCACCACGGCTACACCATCCAAGAGGAACGGACGCTGTGGGAGGAAGGACACTGGTATACCCTGATTTTAGCCCACGGCGGGACAGAACACGTGACCCTGACGCCGGGCAGGGAGGAGGCGGGCATCCCGTCCCGCTGGCGACAGGGAGATGACTGGCAGGGTTATCTGGAATACCTGCTGGCTCGGCTCCGAAAGCAGCGGACGGGCTTGGAACGTTCGGAAAAGGCGGCAGACCCCGCCCGGCTGACCTACATCCAACAGGCGGAGGAAGAGCTGACCCGCCTGAGAGAACAACTGATGGAAGGAGTGTGGCCCCTATGACCACGGTACAAGACATTTATCGCTTCATCGACCAGGTGGCGCCTTTTGCCATCCAGGAATCCTGGGACAACGCCGGGATGCTGGTGGGGCATTGGAAGCGCCCGGTGCAGAAGATTTTAATGACCCTGGACATCACGCCGGAAGTGGTGTACGAGGCAGAAAAGGGAGGCGCTGACCTGATCGTCGCCCACCACCCCATCCTCTTCCACCCGGCCAAGCAGGTCACCGACGGCGGCATGGACTTGGTCGGCCAGCGGGTGCTGGCTCTGGCGGAACGGGGCATCGCCGCCATCTGCTGCCACACCAACTGGGACAGCGCCCAAGGTGGTGTCAATTACGTCCTGGCCAAGCTGTGCGGTCTGGAGAAGCAGACGATTTTGGAGGTCTCCGGCACCGACGAACAGGGCGTGCCCTACGGCATCGGCCGCATCGGCACCCTGCCCCTGCCGGTGGCGCTGGAGGACTACCTGAAGCTGCTCAAGGGCAGCCTGGAGCCCAACGGCCTGCGCTACGTAGACGGCGGCCGACAGGTCTACCGGGTGGCCGTGGGCGGCGGCGCTTGCGGCGGGATGCTGGAGCAGGTGGCTGAGGCCGGCTGTGACACTTTTGTCACTGGCGACGTGAAGTACGACCAGTTCCTAGACGCCAAGATGCTGGGCATCAATCTCATCGACGCCGGCCACTATCCCACCGAGGATCCGTCCATGCTGGTGCTGGGCTATCAGCTGGCCAAAGCCTTCCCGGAGGTGACCGTGCAGAAGTCCAAGCTCCATGGTGAGGTCATCCAGTATCTGGCATAATACGCCCTTCGACAAGGTCTTGAAATTTTTTCGAAAAAATTTGCATTTACCCCTTGACGAATCCGGAAAATGTGTTATAATAATTAACGTTGCACAGGTTAACGCCTTCGAACAAACGGTTCGACACAATGTGTCTTCTTGCGTGGAGAAGTGGCTGAGTGGACGAAGGCGCACGATTGGAAATCGTGTTTACGTTGATAGCGTAACAAGGGTTCGAATCCCTTCTTCTCCGCCAAAGGTCCACCGTAATTTGGAAAAATTACGGTGGATTTTTTTATGCGCTCATCGTCTGCCTTCCGAAACCGCGTTTCAGAGGCGACGCGATCATAAAGGTGAATCAAAATAGAGAAAGAGAAAGATATAGGAGGTAATGTTTATGAAAGACGCTTCACCATCGAACAACACGTCCCAGAACGGGACAGGCCGGGGGACCTTTTCCGGCCGGATCGGATATGTCCTGGCCGTGGCCGGCTCCGCAGTAGGGCTGGGGAACATCTGGCGCTTCCCCTACCTGGCGGCCAAATACGGCGGCGGGATCTTCCTGCTCGTCTACTTGATCCTGGTCGTCACATTCGGCTATGTCCTCATCATGTCCGAGACCGCTCTGGGACGCATGACCAAGAAAAGCCCCGTGGGCGCGTTCCATACCTTCGGCAAGAGCTTCCCCTTCCACTTCGGTGGCTGGATCAACGCCATCGTCCCCATGCTCATCGTGCCCTACTACTGTGTCATCGGCGGTTGGGTCATGAAATACCTGTTCGCCTATCTGACCGGCGAGGTAACGGCTGTGGCGGAGGACGGATACTTTACATCCTTCATCGCCTCCTCCGCCAGCGTGGAGCTGTGGTTCCTGCTGTTCTCCGCACTGGTCTTTCTCACCATCCTGGCCGGCGTGAAGAACGGCGTGGAGAAGGTCTCCAAGGTGCTCATGCCCCTGCTGGTCATCCTGGCCATCTTCGTCACCATCTACTCCGTCACCCGTCCCGGCGCGCTGGAGGGCGTGAAGTATTTCCTCATCCCCAATTTCGCCAATTTCTCCTGGATGACCATCGTGACGGCCATGGGACAGATGTTCTACTCCCTGTCCATCGCCATGGGCATCCTGTACACCTATGGTTCCTACATCGGCAAAGAGGTGGATATTGAAAAGAGCACCACCCAGGTGGAGATCTTCGACACCGGCATCGCCATGTTGGCCGGCCTGATGATCATCCCCGCCGTCTTCGCCTATTCCGGCGGCGACATGGCCACCCTGAAGGCGGGACCGTCCCTGGCGTTCATCACCCTGCCCAAGATCTTTGCCAGCATGGGCATCGGCATGGGCGTGGGCATCGCCTTCTTCCTGATGTTCCTCTTCGCCGCCCTCACCAGTGCCATCTCCCTGCTGGAGACCAGCGTCTCCACCTTCCAGGACGAGCTGCACTGGAGCCGCCCGAAATGCTGCCTGCTCATGGTAGTGGTCATGCTCGCAGTGGGCACCGCTTCTTCCCTGGGCTACGGCGTGTGGGATCACGTGCTCATCTTTGGGATGCAGTTCCTGGACTTCTTCGATTTCCTGACCAACTCGGTGATGATGCCCATCGCCGCCCTGGCCACCTGCTTCCTGATCCTCCGGGTCATCGGCTTCGGGAAGCTGGATGCGGAGATCGAGTTCTCCTCCCGCTTCAAGAGAAAGAACCTGTATCACTTTTTCCTGAAATACCTGGCGCCCATCTGCATCGCCATCATCCTCCTCAGCTCCATCGCCAACGTGCTGGGCTGGATCTCCATGTAAACCACAAAAACGGCTGAACTCCTTGGGGTTCAGTCGTTTTCTTCTCCCATCAAAACAGCAAGGAACGTCGAGAGAAATGTTGTCCGGTGCGGTAGAATGTTCCCAGTAAGGAGGGAAGTGCGTATGAAAGAACAAGTTTTGGCTGTCCAGCGGATGCAGGACTATATTGAAGCGAACCAGACCGAGGAGATCAGCCTGTCCGACCTGGCGCGGGCGTCCCTGTTCTCCCCCTGGTATTCCTACCGGCTGTTCCGGGACTACCTGGGGCTGACTCCCACCGAGTACATCCGCAAATACCGCCTCACCCAGGCGGCAAAGGCCCTGCGGACCGGGCAGGTCAAGGTCATCGACGCGGCGTTGGGGGCGGGGTTTTCCAATGTGGATACCTTCACCCGGGCGTTCTACCGGGAGTTCGGCCTGAACCCCAGCGACTACCGAGGCTGCCCGGTGCCGGTCCCATTCTTCGTTCCTTACGGCGCAAAATACCGCGAACTGAGAAAGGAGGACATCGACGTGTCAAACATCCAACCGATCTTCATCCAGGTCATCCACAAGCCGGAACGCCTGTGCATCCTCAAGCGCGGCAAGCAGGCGGAGGACTATTTTCCGTACTGCGAAGAGGTGAGCTGTGACGTGTGGGGCATCCTCATGAGTATGCAGTCCCTCTGCGGGGAGCCGGTGGCCATGTGGCTGCCAGACCGATACAAAAAGCCCGGCACCTCCACCTATGTGCAGGGGGTAGAGGTGGCATTGGACTATATGGGTGTCGTGCCCGAGGGCTTTGATACCATCCACCTGCCGGAGGCGGAGTACCTGATGTTCCAGGGGCCACCCTTCCAGGAGGAGGACTACTGCACCGCCATCCGGACGGTACAGGCTGCTATGGATCGCTATGACCCGTCCGTCATCGGATACCGCTGGGACGACGAAAACCCCCGCATCCAGCTGGAACCGCGGGGACAGCGGGGGTATATCGAGCTGCGGGCGGTCAGGAGGGCTGTGAAATGAGAGAAGCGATCTTGGTAGAAGGGCTGACCAAAGCCTACCACGGGAAAACAGTGGTGAATCATCTCGATTTATCCGTGCCCCGCGGCACGGTGTTCGGCCTGCTGGGCCCCAACGGTGCGGGGAAGAGCACCACCATCGAGTGTATGCTGGGCACGAAAAAAGCGGACGGGGGAACGGTGCGCCTGTTGGGGCAGGACCCCAAGCGGCACCGCCGCACCCTGTTCCAGCGCATCGGCGTCCAGTTCCAGGAGGGGGACTACCAACCGGAGATCAAGGTCTCCGAGCTGTGCCGCCAGACCGCCAGCCTGTACCGCAGCCCCGCCGACTGGCGCGCGCTGTGTCAGCAGTTCGGCATCGGGGATAAGGCGCAGGCGTCCGTCAAAAGCCTCTCCGGCGGAGAGCGGCAGCGGCTGTTCATCGTGCTGGCGCTGCTCCCCCAGCCGGAACTGGTGTTCTTGGACGAGCTGACCACCGGTCTGGACGCCAAAGCCCGGCGGAGCGTCTGGAAGACCCTGGCGACCCTGAAGGAACAGGGGCTGACCATCTTTTTGACCTCCCATTTCATGGATGAAGTGGAGGCGCTGTGCGATGAGGTCTGTATTTTGCGCAAGGGCACGCCCGTCTTCCGCGGCTCGGTGGCGGAGGCAAAGGAACGGTGCGGCTGTGCGCGCTTGGAAGACGCCTATTTGCAGTTGACGGAGGAGGGAGAGAAATGAGACGCTTTGTTACTTTTCTGAACACACAGCTGAAGATCAGCCTGCGAGATATGAATATGCCCATCTTCGCGCTCCTCATGCCCCTGGTGATCTTCGTCATCCTGGGCATCCTCTACGGCGGCAAACCCGCCTACGACGGCGCGGGCTATACCTTCTTGGAACAGTCCTTCGGCGCGGTCAGCGCGGTGGCCATCTGTGCAGGCGGTTTGATGGGGCTGCCCATGGCGGTCTCGGACGCGCGGGAACGCAAGATTCTGAAGCGCTTCCGCGTCACGCCGGTCACGCCGGTGTTCCTATTGGGGGTACAGCTGGCCATGTATGTGGTCTACTGCGCCCTGTCCCTGGCCACCCTGTCCCTTGTGTCGCTGCTCTGGAAGGTGCGCCTCCATGGCGCGTTGCTCCCGTTCCTGGGCAGCTGGCTGCTGACCATGTTCTCCACCCTCTCTCTGGGGATGCTGGTGGGCGGTGTGGCCAAGGACACCAAGCAGGCGGGCGTGCTGGCCTCCATCCTCTATTTTCCCATGCTGATCTTTTCCGGCGCGACCCTGCCCATGGAGGTCATGCCGCCGGTCATGCAGAGGAGCGTCAGTTTCTTCCCCCTGACCCAGGGCATCACCATGATGAAGAACGCCTTTCTGGGCGTCCACACCGGCAGCGTCCTCCTGCCGGTCTGCGTGATGCTGGGCTTGACCGCACTTTGTGTGGGGCTTGCCATCCGCTTTTTCCGCTGGGAATAAAGCCCGCCATTAAAAAAATCCCCGACGCCGGAGACAAGCTCCCAGCGTTGGGGGTTTTCGTTTCAAATAGTCACTGCCAGACCTCCCGCAAAAAGCGCAGGGTATCCTGCCAGCTCTCCGCCCGCTCCACCTCACACTCCAGGGGAAACTCCCGCTCGGCACGGAGCAGCTTGGTGGTGGCGGGCTTTACAGGCAGGACATAGTGTCCCAGATGAGGGTAAAGGTGGTGTTCCACCGGATGGGGGAACTGATGGGCCTCCAACTGGGACAGCAGGGAGGCGAGGGTCTCCGGGGTGGGACACATCCCGTCTTGTGTGCCGCCTAAGAGCAGGATGGGGCCGTTGATGTCCCACACCGGGATGACCGCCTCCGGGGTGGGGTTCTGGCGGTAGCATTCCAGCAATAGTTCCCGGCTGTACGGCTCCTTGTGATGCCGGGTCGCCTGTCGATAGGCGCGATACCAGGCGTCCCCGTCCGACGGCACGTAGGGCGCATAGGGCAGGGGCTGACCGTGAAAACTGAACGCACTCTCAGGCACCGGTTTTTTCCGCACCTCGCCTTGCGGCACCAGCTCCATAGGCGCCACCGACACCACGCAGGAGATCAGCTCCGGCAACAGGCTCCCCGCCAGCAGCGCCAGGCACCCGCCCATGGAGATGCCCCACAGGCCGACCTTGCGGTAGCCGATGCGCTTGAGATGCTGTGCCGCCGCCTCGATCACATCTACCGGCTGGTTCACCAAAAACTTGGGCAGCCCCGGCGCACCGTGATAGGCCAGCGCCAGCACGTTCATCCCCGCGTCCACGAACTGCTCCGCCACCAGCTGGGTCAGCAAAAACTTCCCAGCGGAGCCGCCGAACAGGATGAGACACTTGCCAGGGAAGGCGTTGTGGGCGGGCAGATACAGCTCGCCAAAAAAGCCGTCCTCTTCCATAGAAAAGGTCTCTGCCGGTTCATACCGTCGTTTCAATGCCATGAAAACCCCTCACTTCTTGTAAAAGCGGAAATCGCACTTGTCCCCGCCCGTCCCCAAGGTTTGCGTCCGGGCAAAGCCCACCTTTTTCAGGTCGCCGTAGGTGTAGTTGTCGCACTCGCAGAAGAACCGACACGCCTCCGGCGCACCGCAGGCGCAGCAGGTGTCGTACCACAGGCACCGGTGGATGTCCAGGGTGAACTGCCCCTTCTGAACGGCGAACTCGCTGACCCAAGCGTCGCTCTTCCGAGTGACCATGCCGAAGAGGGCCTTGAAGATGGCGTAGAAGAAGGGCACCTTCTCCGCCTTGGCATAAAAAGCGTGCATGGACGGCCCCGCCACCGTGCGGGTGTACCGCTCCATCAGCCCCTCCGCGTCCTGACCCGCCTCCTTCAGCGCCAGATAGGTGGCCACCCGGGGCAGGATGGTGTCCTGCATGGTGGCGCGGCGGGTGGGGGAGGGTTCCTCAGAAGCGGCCAGGAAGGCGCGAGCCTTGGTCTGGCTCTCGGTCAGGATGGTGCGGGCGGTGTCGCGATCCAGCTCCTGGATCAGATACGACTCCAGCTGTGCCCACATCTGGGCTTCTTTCTTTTGTACGTTCTTGTTCATGGGCTCACTCCACCAGCTCTTTCAGACGGCGGTAGGTCTTGCGGTGCTCCTCCGGGATGTCCTCCACGGTCATGCTCTGAGGCGCTGCCACCGTTCCCACCTCCTGGGCGGTCTCGTAGAACCAGCACTTGTACTCCAGCGTCTCCATGGTCTCTTGCAGCTCCGCCATCTGCTTCCGGAGCACTTCCCGCTGGTTCCGGAACAGCTCCAGACGCTGGTCGATGGTCTCGTCCCCCTGCATGGCCAGCTCGATGTACACCCGGATGTTCTTGATGGACATCCCCGCCTTTTTCAGGCAGCCGATGACCTTCAGCCACTCCAGGTCGGTGTCCTGGAACATCCGCATCCCGCCGGGGGAGCGGGCGACGAAGGGGAGCAGCCCCTCTTTATCATAGTAACGCAGGGTGGACGCCGGTACGTCCAGACGTTTGGCCATTTCGCCTACGGTGTACGCCATATCTGATCCCTCCTAGAAAAATTTTTTTGTTTTTTCAAAAAACCTCTTGACTGAAAGCTAGGTTTAACTTGTATGATAACCTTGCGGTTCAGGGATAGTGTAGTATACCTGAACCCATTCGTCAAGCAACAAGCATCAGAAAAGGAGTGTGACCCACATGAGACATTTCTTTCGCAGCACCAAACGCATCCTAGCGCTGACCCTGGCCACCCTGCTCACCACAGCTCTGGCTGCCTGCGGTGCGTCCAACACCCCGGCAGCCTCCACCGGCACCGCCGCACAGGACGCCTCCGCCCAGACCAGCGCCGAGACGGACAAGACGCCCACAGAGCACAAAATCCTGGTGGCCTATTTCTCCGCCACCGGCAACACCAAGGCCGTGGCCGAGACCCTGTCGAAGACCCTGTCCGCCGACCTGTTCGAGCTGGTTCCCCAGGAGCCGTACACCGACGCCGACCTGGACTGGCACGACAAGGACAGCCGCTGCTCCAAGGAGCACGAGGACGACTCCATCCGCCCCACCCTCCAGACCATCGTCTCCAACCTGGACGACTACGACACCATCCTGCTGGGCTACCCCCTGTGGTGGGGGGACGCGCCCCTGATCGTCCGCACCTTCCTGGAGAGCGGCGACTTTGGCGGCAAGACCATCATCCCCTTCTGCACCTCCTCTTCCAGCGGCTTCGGGGACAGCGGCAAGCACCTGAAAGCCTTCGCGCCCGGCGCAACCTGGCGGGATGGGATGCGCTTTTCCTCTAATGCAGACGAGCAGGACGTGGCGGATTGGGCCAACAGCCTGTTTTGAGATTCTAACTTATTTTTGACAAAAATCCAGCGAAAGAGGGGTTTTTCCCATGAAATGCAACAACAAAGAAGCCTTTGAACAGCAGAACGTCTTCGGCACCGGTATGCCCAACGACGCCTACGCCCAGTATTTTGTCGGACAGTCCTTTTTGAACCCGCTGACCGACCCGGCCACCGGCGTCTTCCTGGCCAACGTGACCTTCGAGCCGGGCTGCCGGAACAACTGGCACATCCACCACGCCACCAAGGGCGGCGGACAGCTCCTGGTCTGCACCGCCGGTGAGGGCTGGTATCAGGAGGAGGGCAAGGCGGCCGTCAGCCTGACCCCGGGCACCGTCATCACCATCCCCGCCAACGTGAAGCACTGGCACGGCGCTAAGGCGGACAGCTGGTTCAGCCACATTGCGGTGGAGGTGCCGGGCGAGGACTGTTCCAACGAATGGTGTGAGCCGGTCTCCGACGCGGAGTATCAGCAGCTTCAGAATTGAGTCAAAGGAGGAATTTTTGTTATGATGTTACAGGAAACCTATACCCTGAGCAACGGTGTCGCCATCCCCAAGCTGGGCCTGGGCACCTGGTTTATCGACGACGACAAGGTGGCGGAAGCCGTCCGCAATGCAGTCCAGCTGGGATACCGCCTGGTGGACACTGCACAGGCATACGGCAACGAGCGGGGCGTGGGCGAGGGCGTCCGCACCTGTGGGCTGCCCCGGGAAGCGCTGTTCGTGACCAGCAAGGTGGCGGCAGAGAGGAAGACCTATGAGAGCGCCATGGCTTCCATCGACGAGACTCTGGAGAAGATGGGGTTGGACTACCTGGATATGATGATTATTCACAGCCCCCAGCCCTGGGCAGAGTTCCGAGTGGAGAAGCGCTACTTTGACGAGAACAAAGAGGTCTGGCGCGCCTTGGAAGACGCCTACGCAGTCGGCAAGCTGAAGGCCATCGGCGTCTCCAACTTCCTCCAGGACGACCTGGAACAGCTGCTGCCCTCCTGCAAGGTCAAGCCCATGGTGAACCAGATCCTGCTTCACATCAGCAACACCGACAAAAAGTTGGTGGACTTCTGCCAGGCCAACGGCATCCAGGTGGAAGCCTATTCGCCCATCGCCCACGGCGAAGCCCTCAAGAACCCGGCCATCGCCGCCATGGCGCAGAAGTACGGTGTCTCCGTGGCACAGCTCTGCGTCCGCTACGTCCTCCAGCTGGGTGCGGTGGCGCTGCCCAAGACCGCAGACCCCGCCCACATGAAGGACAACGCCGCTGTCGATTTTATCATCTCCGACGAGGACATGAACACCCTGCTGGCCATGGAGCGCATCGGCAGCTACGGCGAGTTCGACGTGTTCCCCGTGTTCAGCGGCAAGCCCCTGGCGTAAGGAGGGGAGTGTCATGGCAATGACCGAACAGACCCGCGCCTATTTTGACGCTCACTTTGCCCCGGAAATGGAGCAGCTGTGGGAAAACGACAAAGAGTTCGCCGAACGTTTTGCCGAGTTCGCCCTGAACGAGGTGGTCAGCCAGAACCAACTGGACGAGAAGACCCGTTTCCTGGCCATCCTGGCGACCCTCCTGGGCTGCCAGGGGGTGGATGCCTTCCGGGTCATGCTCCCGGCGGCTTTGAAGGCGGGGGTGACGCCGGTGGAGGCCAAGGAAGTGGTCTACCAGGCCACCGCCTACCTGGGCATGGGACGGGTGTTCCCGTTCCTCCAGGCCACCAATGACGTCCTGACCCAAGAGGGCGTCACCCTGCCCCTGCCGCCCCAGGCGACCACCACGTTGGAGAACCGCCGAGAGGCAGGCACCCAGTCCCAGGTGGACATCTTTGGCGAGGGCATGAAAGACTTCTGGTGCTCCGGCCCCGAGGAGAGCCGACACATCAACCGTTGGCTGGCCGCCAACTGCTTTGGCGACTACTACACCCGCACCGGCCTGGATACCCGTCAGCGGGAGATGATCACCTTCTGCTTCCTGGCCGCCCAGGGCGGCTGCGAACCCCAGCTGACCAGCCACGCCGCTGCCAACCTGCGGGTGGGCAACGACAAGGCTTTCATGATCCAGGTGCTCTCCCAGTGCCTGCCCTATATCGGCTACCCCAGAAGCCTCAACGCCCTGCGCTGCTTGAACGACGCGGCGGAACAGGTGAAATGAAACTGGATAAACCCATGAGAAAGAGCCAGTACCGTTTTGGTACTGGCTCTCTTTGTCTGTTATGTCATATTTGCGAATCGTTCCACGGCCTTGGTGAACTTTTCGATGGTCTGCTCCGCATCCCCGTGCTCGATGCCGTCCCGGACGCAGTGCTTGATGTGTCCCTCCAGCACCACCTTGCCGCAGCTGTGCAGAGCGGACTTGGCCGCATTGATCTGGGACAGCACGTCCTCACAGGGCACGTCCTCGTCCACCATCCGGTCGATGGCCTGCACTTGGCCGATGATCTTCTTCAGCCGCCGGTGCAGGTTCTCCGCATCCATACATTGTCTCATGGTTCCACCTCCGATAGGGAAAGGGGTATCCGTATATTGTACGGATTTTTTGCCCCTTTGTCAAGGAAAACGCCCCCTAGACCCGCCGGAACACATAGCTCCGATCCGGCGTGCAGGACAGCGCGAAGGGACTGCCGTCCTCCAGCTCCAGCGCCGTCCGCAGGCGGCTGATGTTCTGGGAGAGGGTGTTGTCGCTGGTGCCCGCCTCGCCCCAGACCTTCCGTTTCAGCTCCTGGCTGGAGATGCGCTGTCCCGGCGCCGAGGCCAGCAGGCAGAGCAGCTGGAACTGCTTTTGGGGCAGGGTGATGCTCTTGCCGGACAGCGTGACCGTGCCGGTGAGCAGGTCGATGCGCAGGGGCGGGCAGGCGATGACCTGGGACAGCTCCGGCAGGCGACGGCGGAGGGCGGCCACGATGCGGGCGTGAAGGACAGGGTAGGGGCAGGGTTTTAGAATGTAGTCGTCCCCGCCCAGCAGGAGGGCGTCCACTTCCTGGTCGGCCTGGCACGTGAAGAAGAGCACCGGCATACGATAACTGGCACGCAGCGCCTGGCAGAAGTCCAGCCCGGAGCCGTCCGGCAGGGTCACGTCCAGCAGGATGAGGTCGGGCAAGATCTCTTCCACCGCGAACCACGCCGCCTGTAGAGTGCTCACCCGATGCACCGCAAATCCGTCTGCTTCCAGCTGGGTCTGATACCCACGGCTGTCTTGGGGGTCGCCGTCCACCAGCAAGATACGTGCCTCGCTCATGCCATGTCCTCCTTTCCACTGTTATCTTTTTTCATATAGTATACCACAAACCCCTGCGCCCATGGTGAAAATGACAATTTTGTCATTCCAGCCACAAAGCCACGGTTTTCTGGTATCCTAGGAAGCAAGAGGAAGGAGGGAAGGCGGATGACAACCGTGCGCAGTGTGTTTTTAGACGGCGGGGAACGGCTGGCGGACTTGATGCTGGACATTCACCTGGCCAATGGCAACGTGATCCTGTTCACCATGGCCTCCCTGGCAGAGGACCCGGCGTTCCAAGCCCTTTGGAGCAGTGGCGACATCTACCGTCCCAAGCCCCAAGGCTCCGGCATCGTCTGGCCGGACGGGACGTATCTGCCGCTGAAACGTGTGTTCTCACTGCTGTAGGGAGGTTCAAAGGATGGAAGGAAAGATCAAGTCGGTGGGCGTCGTGGACGGCGACCCGATGGTCATCAGCGTGGAGCTGGCCAGCGGCAACAGCGTGCTGCTGGACTTGAAGGCCAAGCTGGGTCAGCCGGAGTTTGCCGAGATCCCCACCCTGTCCCTGCCGCGGACGGACGGGCGGGAGGTGTACTGGTACAACGGCGCGCGCCTGGATCTGGAAGAGATCAAAACATTGCTGGCCGAGAGCGGCACAGCCAACGAAAAGGAGGAATGAGAAGGATGAAACGTATCATCAGCACCCTGCTCAGCTTGAGCTTGGTGCTCAGCCTGCTGCCGACGGTGGCGTTGGCGGAGGGAGAGGAAGCGAACAAGTGGTTGGTAATCAACCCATCCTCGGACATATTGGTAGGCGAATCCCAACTGCTATATGCGATAGATGAAACGAATCTTGTAGCGGACGAGGAGGTTACATGGACGCCTGCGGATGATTCTATCGTTAAGGTGGAAACGGCGACAGACGATGATCTGACCAACCGGGGAGTTGACCCGAATAAGATCAAAAATCGTTCTGCTGTCGTCAAGATCACGGGGCTGAAGGCGGGCACAACGACTGTTACTGCCAGCACCGAAACCAGGAAAGCGCTTCAAGATTGTACGGTGACCGTTAAGGCTCTGGTGCCAGTGACTAGTGTCAAGCTGGATCAAGATGAGTTGACATGTGATTCCTTTGAGGGGTTGTATTATCTGAACTGCACAGTCTATCCTGACGGTGCCTCGAACACAAATGTAGAATGGGCATCGAGTAATCCTGAGGTTGTGCAAGTCTACTCTAGCGGGGACCGTAGAGGGCAAGTAGTGCCGAAAAAACCTGGCACCGCTACTATCACTGTCAGTTCCCAGGAAAACCCCGCACTGACAGACGATTGTATGGTCACCGTCATTGCTACCAGACCGGTGCAGAGCATTTCCCTGAACCATAAGGAATTGACCTTCGAGAATTGGGATGAGCAGCCGCTGCACGTGAACTTTGATCCCACCGACGCTACGAACCAGAACGTCACCTGGGAGTCCGACAACGAATCTGTTGCCACTGTGAGCAAAAGCGGCATGGTCACCCCTGTGTCCAACGGGACGGCCAAGATCACCGCCACCACCCAGGACGGCGGCAAAACGGCCACCTGCCAGGTCACCGTGGAGATTCCGGAACTGACCCTCTCCTTGGATAAGACTGAACTGACCCTGACCCAGACGGAAGAACAGCAGAAACTGACCGCCACCGTCAGCGACCCAGAGGAGAAGGTCACTTGGCTCTCCAGCGACCCCTTTGTTGCCACCGTCACCAGAGACGGCACTGTTACCGCTATCGCCAATGGCACAGCCACCATCACCGCTTCTGCAAGGGACAAAACAGCCAGCTGTACCGTCAAGGTCGCGCTCACCGATACGCCCGCCCACACCCACGTCTGGTCTAAGAGCTGGGATGCTGATGTGTTCCATCACTATCGCCGATGCCAGAACAGGGAAACCTGTAACTATACTAGCCTGGAAAAACAGGCAGGCTTTAATAGCCACACCTTTGTGAACGGCAAGTGTTCTGTCTGCGGTCGGGGTCAAGACAACAGCAAGATCCAGTTTGGCAAGGTGGAGCTGATCCAGACCCAGTTTTCTTATACTGGGAAGGAGATCGAGTTCGTGGACAGAAACAATGTCCGTGCTACCCTGGCCGATGGCACTACCCAGGATATTCCTCTGAGTTTTCGCACCAGAAACCTCTGCAAGGATGGCATTCCCGTTAATAAGTGCTTGGAACCGGGCACCTACACCGCAGAGGTTACAGCGTTCACCGGTCTCTACGAGGGCACCATCAATGTTACCATCACTGTGGTCGCTCCCGCCCATGCCCACCAGTACAGCGACCAGTGGAGCAGCGACGCAGCAGGCCACTGGCACGAATGCCAGTGCGGCGAAAAGAGCGACCTGAGTGCCCACCAGTTCCAGTGGGTCATCGACCGAGAAGCGACCGCCACTCAGCCCGGCGAGAAGCATCAGGAATGCACCACCTGTGGCTACCAGACCGCTCCGGTGACCATCCCGGTGAAGTCTGCGCCTACCGTCACCGTCAAGGACAGCACGATCACCGTCTCCAACAAGAGCCAGACCACCAAGCTGGACGTGAAGGCGGACAAGGACGCGAAACTGACCTATAAGTCGGACAACAAGTCCGTGAAGGTGGACAAAAATGGCAAGGTGACCATCGCGAAGAACTTCGTGGGCAAGGCCACCATCACCGTCACCGCCACCGCCGGCAGCACCAAGACCACCAAAAAGGTCACCGTCACCGTCAACCCCAAGGGCACCACCTTCCGCGCGGTGTACAACGGGGCGGGCAAGAAGCTGAAAGCCTATTGGAACCGGAACAGCCAGGTCTCCGGCTATCAGCTCCAGTATGGCACCAACAAGAACTTCACCGGCTGCAAGACCGTGACCCTCAAGAGCAACAAGTACACCGGCTCCGTCCGCACCGGCCTGAAGAAGAACGCAACCTATTATGTACGTATCCGCACCTATAAAAAGGTCAGCGGCAAGACTTATTACTCCGCTTGGAGCAAGGTGAAATCCTTCAAAGTCGTCCGCTGAATGAAACACGACCACAGCCCCGTCAGCCACGCTGGCGGGGCTGTTTTGCGGCAGGTTAGCGGGCAGGGAGGGCAGGTGGGGCAAAGTGCACGGAATCCTTGTGTTTTCACGACACAAAACCCCAGATTGCTTGACTTTCTCTGTAAAAAGTGGTATTTATATATAGTCAAGTATGTAGCTTAAAATGGACTTTGTGCAGTTTGATGGTCGTATGATGCTTTTCTCGGTAAAAATGGGAAAAAGAAGCGTGTGTATCGAGGAAAGCCTGGTAAAAAAGAAGAAAAACGGATAAAATATGGAACGATCCCCGCAAGGGAACGGGGAACTGCTTGGCACAGCGTGTGACCGAAAAAACGGAAAATTGGAAGCACACAGCAACGAAAAATAGGGAGAGGAAAAAGAAATATGTCAAAGATAAAGAGCGTATTAAGAGCGATCCTGAAAGCGTTGGCCGAGGGCAGGTTCCTGCATTGGGTCGTGCAGAGGATCGATAAGGTCGGCGCTTGGATCGTCCGGTATCTGATCTGTCTGTTTACCAGAGTGCAGAAAAATACCATCGTGTTCATGACCTACGGCAACAACTATTTCTGCAACCCCAAGTATATCGCCGAGGAGATCCTGCGTCAGCAGCTGCCTTGGCGCGTGATCTGGGTGACCGCGCCCAAGAAGGGGGCTCCCAAACGGGGCAACATCCCCATGGAGATCGAGGTGGTCAAGCGCAACAGCTATGAGGCCATCCGGGCGACGGCACAGGCAAAGGTGTGGGTGGACAATTCCCTCAACTTCTATTGGGACAGAAACCCCCACAAGAAAAAGAGCCAGGTGTATATCGAGACGTGGCACGGCTCCATGGGCATCAAGCGCGCCGGTGAGCAGGACGTGAAGAACCTCCGTTGGGTCAAAACGGCGAAAAAGGTCGGGAAAAATACCGATTATTGCATCTCCAACAGCGAGTTCGAAAACATGGTCTTCCGCACCTCCTATTGGCAGACGCCGGAGATCCTGATGTATGGCCACGCCCGGAACGACTGCCTGTTCCAGCCGGAAAAGTGCGCCGAGCTGCGGGAGAGCATCGCGGAGCGGTACGGCTTTGACCCGGAGGAGAAGATCTTCCTGTACGCTCCCACCTTCCGTGACAGCGGATACCAGGAATACAAAAACCTGGATTTCAAAGCCCTGAGCCAGGCGCTGCATGAGAAATTCGGCGGCAAGTGGCGCATCTTCCTGCGGATGCATTTCCATGACCGGGGGAAAAAGGTCACCATCAAACCCAGCGACGATATGCTGACCAACGTGACCTCCTACCCGGATATGCAGGAGCTGATGATGATCGCCGACATCGGCATGACCGACTATTCCAGCTGGGCCTATGATTTCGTCCTGACCCGTCGCCCCCTGTTCATCTACGCCTCTGACCTGGATGAATACAACAACGAACGCGGCCTGTATTACCCCCTGGAGAGCACCCCCTTCCTGGTGTCTCAGAATAATGAAGAGCTGCTGGCCAATATCGGCAAGTTCGACGATGGGGAATATCAGGAAAAGGTGACCGCATTCTTGGCCGACAAGGGTTGCGTCGAGGACGGCCACGCGGCAGAGCGGGTCGTGGAGAAGCTGAAAGAGATCATGGGAGGGACAGCAAAGTGAATGTTCTTCTGTTGATGATGGGCGGCAGCGGCACCAGATTGGGCGCTGCGATCCCCAAACAGTTCCTAAAAGTGGAGGGAAAGCCGATCTTTCAGTACATTTTGGAGGCTTACAGCACCCTGCCGGAGATCGGCGCGATCTGCATCGTCTCCCATCAGGAGTGGATCTCCTACGTGGAAGAGGTGGTAGGCGAGGTCTCCGTTGCCTGCCCGGTGCGGGTCACCGCAGGCGGGGAGAGCCGTTCGGAATCCGTCCGCAATGGCCTCCAGGCCATCCGCGACCTGGTGGTGGATACGGATATTGTGCTGCTCCACGACGCGACCCATCCTTATATGGACGCAGAGGGCACCCGGCAGGTCATCCGGGCGGCAGCAGAGCACGGCGGAGCCACCCTGGGGGCGTGTCAGTACGACACCTGCTATCAGATGGATGAGGAGAACCTGTTAGAGAAGGTCATCCCCAGACAGCTCATCGTCTCCGGCGCTTCGCCGGAAGGGTTCCGCTATGGCGAGATCAGTCATATCTATTTCTCAGCGACGAAAGAGGAGCTGGATCGCATGACCTCCGCCGGAGCCATCGCGTTGGCACATGGCGTGCCTATGGAAGTGATCCCTAGCAATATTTTGAATCTGAAGATCACCTATCCTCAGGATCTTGCACTGTTCCGCTTGTTGGTGCATACGTACTTTTTCCCGGAGGAATAGTTTATCAGGCGATAGAACTGCTGCGGACGCAGCAGAAGAAAGGAAAGTGACTGGATAATGATGAATCCATTACTGGAAATGGTAGAAAAGCGCAAAGTTGGGATACACTGCGGTGTGCCCTCCTTCTGCTGTGCGAACAAGATCGTGATCGAAGCCATCGTCGATCAGGCGAAGCGCTCGGATGATACGGTGCTGATCGAGGCCACCTCCAACCAGGTCAATCAGGATCGCGGCTATACCGGCATGATGCCCCAGGATTTCACCAATTTTGTGTATCAGATCGCAGATAAGCAGCACTTCCCCCGGGAGAAGATCATCCTGGGCGGGGATCATATGGGTCCGCTGCCTTGGGTGGATCTGCCGGAGGCAGAGGCGATGGATCGCGCTGAAGTGCTGGTGCGCGCCTGCGTGCAGGCTGGCTATCAGAAGATCCACCTGGATACCAGTATGCGTCTGGGGGACGACCCTCTGGATCAGCCCCTGGAGGATGCGACCATCGCAGCCCGCGGCGCACGGCTGTACCGGGCGTGTGAGGAGGAGTTTGAGAAGCTGAGCCAGCGCAACCCGGATGCAGTGCATCCCGTGTACGTCATCGGCAGCGAAGTCCCCATCCCCGGCGGCTCTCAGGAGGAAGAGGACACCGTCCAGGTGACCACTCCGGAGCGGTTTGAAAAGACCCTGCTGGCCTACCATCAGAAATTCCTGGAACTGGGTCTGGTGGATGCATGGAAGCATATCATCGCCATGGTCGTGCAGCCTGGCGTGGAATTTGGCAACCGGGAGATCCATCACTATGACCGGATCGAGGCGCATAAGCTGTGCCAAGAGCTGAAAAAGTACCCGGATATGGTCTTTGAAGGCCATTCTACCGACTTCCAGTCCCCCCGGAAGCTCCGTGAGATGGTGGAAGACGGGATCGCCATCATCAAAGTCGGCCCCGCCCTGACCTTCGCCCTCCGTGAGGCGCTGTTCTCTCTGGCGGCCATCGAGGAGGAGCTGTTAGGGGACGCGCCCAACAAGTCCGATTTCGTGCACGTGCTGGATCAGGAGATGCTCAAAAATCCGAAGAATTGGGTCAAGCACTACCACGGCTCTGAGGCGGATATGGCCTTGGATCGCAAGTACAGCTTCTCTGACCGCTGCCGCTATTACTTCGCCAATGAGCAGGTGGAGCAGGCGATCCTGCGTCTGTTTGACAACCTGTCTTCCACCAATATCCCCTTGGGGATGCTGCACCAGTATATGCCGCTGCAGTACATCAAGGTAAGGGACGGCAAGCTGCCCATGGATCCCCGTGAGCTGGCAAAGGATAGTGTTGTCACCCTGGTGGAGGATTACAATTACGCAGTGAAGTCCAACTATGTCACCAGCAGTATTTTTGTGAGATGATAAGAGGTTCGCGATGAAAGCAGCAGTGTTATTGGAGAAGGAACGGATCGTCTATCAGGAGGTAGCAGAACCGACGGTAGGCGACGGACAGGTGAAGGTAAAGGTGCGGGCGTGCGGTATCTGCGGCTCGGATCTGCCCCGTGTGTTTGACGGCACCGCCCGCAGCTATCCCTTGATCCTCGGCCATGAGTTCTCTGGCACCGTGGCAGAGGTGGGGAAGGATGTGACCGGGTTCACCGTCGGGGAACACGTGGTGGCAGCACCGTTGGTGCCCTGCGGCACCTGTGAGGACTGCCGCAATGGCGACTATGCCCTGTGCAAGCACTATTCCTTTATCGGCTCCCGGCAGAATGGCGCCTTTGCGGATTATGTTGTGGTGCCGGCAGCCAACGTGGTGAAGATCCCGGAAGCATTGCCCTTCGAACAGGCGGCCACCATCGAGCCCGCCACCGTCGCCCTCCACGCCCTGCGGCATATCCACTATGAAAGTGGGCAGGACGTAGCAGTGCTGGGCTGCGGGATCATCGGCCTGTACATGGTGCAGTGGGCGCGCGCGTTGGGCGCAAAGCGCATCACCGTGGTGGGGCGAGGCGAACAGGGCTTGGCCGCCGCCAAACGGATGGGCGCGGACGAGACCGTCAGCACCAAGGACGAGGACGCAGTAGAGCGCCTGGTCAGCGGCAAGGCGTTTCGGTACGTGTTCGAGTGCTCCGGCGCTGCCCCCATGTTCCAGCTCATGCTGGAGCTGGTGAAGAACAAGGGCACCATCTGCATGGTGGGGACGCCCAAAAGGACGCTGGAGTTTACCGTACCCCAGTGGGAGCAGATCAACCGGCGGGAATGCTGGGTGACCGGCTCTTGGATGTCCTATTCCGCACCGTTCCCCGGGGAAGAGTGGTCTACCGCCATCGCATACATGAGCAACGGAAAGCTGCGGTATGAAGAAGGCTTGGTGGGCGCAGTGTACCCCATGGCAGAGGCGATGACGGCCTTTCAGCGTGTCCGGAATGGGGAGCTGAAGGGGCGTGTCCTGTTGAGCAACGAGAAAACGTCTGAGGCGTAAGGCGCCCACGACAGAACAACATATGAAAACGAGCAAGGCTCACCGGGAGAATGCCGGGGGCGCTTGCTCGTTTTTTGATGGTTTGAAGGGAACGCCAACCGCGGTAAGATTCCAGAAACAATCCCCTCACCGAACACGGTGAGGGGATTGTTCACTTCTTCTTTGCGATGAGGCAGAGCCAGTGCAGCTCCGGATTGGCGTGCCCCTCCGCCCGGGGGAAGCCTGCGGCAGACAGGGCGCTGCGCAGCTGCTCCTTGTCGTACACCTGCATCCCTTGGATCTTTTTCATCCACTGAGCCTCCTGCTCTGGATTCTTGCCGTCCGTCTCGTTGCAGAGGAAGAACAAACCGCCCGGTTTCAGCACCCGGAGGACCTCCGCAAAACAGCGCTCCAGCCCCGGCCAGAAGTAGACCGTCTCAAAGGCGGACACCACGTCAAAGGTGTCATCCTCGAACGGCAGCTCCGCCACGTTGCCCTGCACCACGGCACAGCGGCCGTCGGCGATGGCCTGCCGGTTGTATTTCTGGGCGGTCTCCACGCTGACAGCCGAGTAGTCCAGCCCCGTCACGTGCCCCTCTGGGCAACGCTCCAGCCAGCGAGCCAGGTTCGCGCCACCGCCGCAGCCGGCGTCCAGGATGTTAGCGTCGGTGGGGACGGTCAGGAGGGAAAATCCCCACTCCGCCAGCTTGGCATGGTGGCCGCCGTTCATGATCTGAGTCATCAATTTTCCGCCCAAACCCTCCGGTTTGCACGTGTTCTGATAAAATCCCATTACAAAAACACCTCCGGTTCCGCACGCCGCTGATACATCTCCTCCAGCTCGTGCTGGTGATATAAGTACCCTTCGTCGTCGTAATATTTCGCCCCCACCGGACACTTCTTCACGCAGGCACAGCACTTGATGCAGATGCCCGTGTAGTGAGTCACGTCGTCCGGGTCGATGGAGCCCATGGGACAGACCTGGGCGCACAGACCGCAGTGGGTGCAGGTGTCTCGGGTCTTAGGCTTGACCTTCAAAATGTTGATGGGCTTCCCGTGCCGATCCCGAGGGGTGTAGTAGGGACGGAGGGGGAGACAGCCGTTCACCGGCACCGGCTCCGTGGGCAGACTGTCCAGCTTGGTGACCTTCTCCGTGATAGCCTGGGCAAATCCCTTCGCCTTGTCCAAATCCGCCCCATCCGGCCGACCAGCACCCAAAATGGTGGAGAAGGAGTGTTCCCCCACAAAGGCGCCGCCTGCCACCGTCCGCAGCCCGTCCGTCTCCAGAATCTCCCGCAGCTCTATCAGCGCGTCGTCATAGTTCCGGTTTCCGAAGAGCACCACAGGAACTGCCAAAGCGTGGTTTCCAGTGAAGCCGTGGGTCAGGAAGGGGAGGAGGACATTGGGCACCCGCCCGGCGATGACCGGCGTGCCGCAGATGACCAGGTCGGTGGGGGCGAAGGTGTAGTGCTCCTCCCGCGCCTGAGGTGGGGTGAAGTTTAGTTCGGCGCAGGGGACGCCCAGCGTCCGCGCGATTTCCTGGGCAATGGTGGTCACGATGGTCTTGGTGGTGTCCGTGCCGCTGAAATAGGCGGCCCATACCTTGGTGATGTGCATGATAGCTCCTTTCCCGTTCTCACTGCTCGATCTCACGCAGCAGCTCCTGCTGCCGTCCGTCCAGCAACAGCAGGCGGTTGTAGTGGTGGTACAGCTCGCAGCCGTTGGCGCGGATGAAGGCAGACGCGTGGGGGTTCATGGTCAGCTCGGTGACGAAGATGACCAGCTCCTGCCCCTCGCCGAACACGTCCTCCAGGAAGTGGAAGGCGTGATCCAGCTGGGCGGAAGCGGTCTCGATGGCCGCCTTGCGCTGTTTGACCTCTTCCCGGAACCACCCGCGGATGGCATTGGACGCTGCCGGACCGGCGGAGATGTTCTCTTGGGTCAGCTGGGTCTGATACCCCTCCAAGGTGGTCAGCATCCGCTGGGTGCGGCGCAGCTGCTCCTTGTCCGGCTGGCCGGACTCCTTCATCTGGCTCAGCCGGTCGCCATACCGGCTGATCTCCTTGGTCAGCGCCCACATATCCCCCTGACCCAGCTGGGGCAGCATCGCCTGCAATACATCGTGCAGCTCGGTCACAAAGGCGTCTTCCTCGTTGGCCTCTCCGCAGCTGCGGAACAGCCCGTCCAGCAGCAGGGACACCGCGCTGAACCGCTCATCGAAGGGCGCCGCCCGGAGCTTGGTCACAGTGGCGGGGGTGTACTTGCCGTTCAAGATGGCGGGCACGTCGTAGTCGGTCTGGTACTTGCGGTAGAGGTAGAGATAGTTGGTAAAATCCTTGGCGATGGCCGGATGCTGGAGGTACTGGGCGATGACCGACTCGTCCACCGGCAGATCTAACGTCTCGCACACCTGCAAAAACTGAGAAAGATCCTCCCAGCCACGGGCGGTGACGAAGCGCTTGCCGTCCACTGTCGTCTCGATCTGATAGAAGTGATCCTTTTTCAAGTCCAGATAGGTCAGAATGGCGTTGTGTACCTGCCGGCTGTAGGCGTACTCCTTCCAAACGGCGTAGTCCGCCTCCAAGTCCATCCGGCGCACCCGATCCAACGTCACAATGTCAAAGTCCCGCACCGAGCGGTTGTACTCCGGCGGGTTGCCTGCCGCCACCACGATCCAGCCCTCCGGCAGCTGGTGACACCCAAAAGTCTTGCACTGCAAAAATTGCAGCATGGCGGGTGCCAACGTCTCGGACACGCAGTTGATCTCGTCCAGGAACAGGATGCCGGATTTCAGCCCCGTGCGCTCCATGGACTGGTAGACGCTGGCGATGATCTCGCTCATAGTGTACTCGGTCAGCTTGTACTCCTTGCCGTCGAACACGCCGGTCTGGATGCTGGGTAGGCCGATGGCGCTCTGGCGGGTGTGGTGGGTCATGGTGTAGGCCACGATGCCGATGCCGCACTCCTGAGCGGCCTGGTGAGCGATGGCGGTCTTGCCGATGCCCGGAGGACCCATGAGCAACAGGGGACGCTGTGCCACCTGAGGGATGGACAGGTTCCCGAAGGCGTCCCGGGCAAGGTACGCTTGGATGGTCTGTTTCAGCTGCACTTTGGCTTCTTTCATATTCATTGCGGATGCACCTCCGTCAGTTCCTCCGGCCCTAGGATTACCTTCATGGCCCAGGGGGGAACGTTGGTATCTTGATATTGGTCACGGAAAAAGAGAAAGGCCACGTCGTAGGGGGGACGATGCTTGGGGTACGTCCCCCAACCGTCAGTGAAGTAGAGCAGCCCCTTCAGGTCGGTGAGCTGTCCCTCCTCAATGAGCCGGTTCACATACTGGAACGCCGGCCGGAAGTCGGTGCCGCCGTAGCCTTTCACCGTGAACGTCTTGGTAAACTGGTCAAACTCCTCCCGACTGTGTAGCACCGTGTCCACCTGCACTGCTGCGTCGTTCTGGATGATGTGCAGGTTGGCGTTCTGGAAGAACAGGTCGGACTGGTTCAAGATGGCGCGGGTCTCAGACAAGAAGGCGGCGATGACCCCTTCCCGGCAGGAGTCCGACGTGTCGATGACGATGACCAGGTCGTGTATCTTCCGGGTCTCCTGGTACTCCAGCGGCTCCATCAGCGGGATGTTGCCGTACAGCTCCAATCCATAGGCGTAGAACCCGTAGTCGAAGGAGTCCGGATCCACCTGCACCTCCTCCCGGAGGGTCAGAAAGCGCTGCAAAAAACGCCGGTAGTCGTAGCGCTCCCGGTTCTCGATCTTCAGCGCCTGGAGCAGCGTCCCGGCCTCCTTGCCGTGCTGAGCGAAGAAGGTCTCCATGTTGGTCTTGGTCTTCTCGGACACGTCCTGCCACTTGTCCTCCAGCTCCTTCTGTCGCTCATCGGACTGGTCTTGGTCGTTGTCCCCATCCCCTTGACCGCTGCCCTGCTGTTCCTCCTCCTGTTGCGCGCCCCAGAACTTGTGGTCGTCCCGGCGGAAGTATTTGTAGAAGTCCAACTGCTCCTCCCAGGGGATGATCTGCCGTTCCAGCGCCTGATAGATGCGCTCGGCGCTGAACACTGGGCACTCCTGCCGCAGCCGGTCGTACACGTCCTCGCGGAACAGGGGGATGACCATGGCCACCGTCTTCACGTCCATGGAGTCCAAAATGGACTCCACCGCAATGTCGCAGGCCACGTCCCACAGGGCAGGGTCCCGGTCGCCCCGGTGGAAGGGGTGGCGGAAGAGGCAGTGGAGCACCATGTGCAGATAGGTGCGGTTGAGTTGGATCATGTCGTCCACGTACTGCCGCTGCAGGTAGGTGGGGTTGTAGAGGATGTTCACCCCGTCGGTGGCGATGGTGGCGGTGTTCAGGTTCATCTGATAACCCAGACCGCTCAGCGCCAGGTCGAAGAAGCGCATGGACAGGTAGAGCTCGTTCCGGGAGGCGGATAAAATGGCGTTGCCGATGCGGGTCAGCCGTTCTTTGTTCTCATGCACAGTCGCGTTCCCTCCCTTTATAGGTCAAAGGATTTGTCCGCCCAGCTAGTGGATGCCTGGGGCTGGGTCTTGGCCAAGATGCGGCTGGTGAACCGGGGATGATCCAGCCGCTGGGCACAGGTGAGCAGGGTGTCCAGCTGGTCGGCGGACAGGTCGCCCTGCTCCAGCAGAAATTCCAGCTCCGCCTGGTCGTCCCCTTGGATGAGCGCCGGAGCCAAGGCGTCCAGGTGCTCCCGGATATACGCCCAGTATCCCTCTCGCACCGGCACACGCAGGTCGGTGCCGTCCATGAGCCGGAACAGCGCCAGCAGGGTCACCGTCTCCGGAGACTCCTCCAATTTCGCCACCCGGAACAGCTGGTCGTACAAGTCCAGATCGATGCCGTTGCCGCCGATGCACTCCCGGTAGCGCCCGCCGGAGCCGTAGGTGATGGTGCGGAACTGGCGGGGCATGACGATGTCCTCGAACTCATAGGCGTATTCGGGGAAGAGCAGTCGGGTGGCGTGGTCGTCCTGGTAGACGGTGACGATGAGCTTCTGATACAGGTCGCTGACCAGCAGGCTGGCGTTGATGCCAGCCGGGAAGGACAGCCGTTCCAGCCGAGCACAGTTCATGAGCACGCCGCTGCCAATCTCGGTCACCGTCCGGGGCAGTGCCAATGATTTCAGCTGGGTGCAGTTGTAAAAGCACTGGCTGCCCACGCTGGTCACGCCGTCGGGGATGGTCAGTTCGGTCAAGCTCCGGCAGTCGGCGAAGGCGTAGGCGGGCAGCGCGGTCAGGTTGGGGGATAGGTCTAAGCGCTCCAATTTCCGGCACCGCTGAAAGACCCGTTCGCCCAGCGCGGTCACCGTTTCCGGCAGCGCCAAACGCTTCAAAACCGTACAATCTGCCAGGGATTTTGCCTGTAAAGTGACTATACTTGACGGTAGGAACAGGTGCTGTAACGTGTCATTTGCCGCCGTCCCAGCCGGCGGTTCCGCCTGAAAACACTGGATCCCGTCCACCGCTTCCACCGCCTCGGTCGGCTGACAGAAGCACTGAGAACCGATGGCCGTGACTGGTACGCCGTCGATGGTGTCCGGCAAGGTCAGCCGTGCTTCGGTGCCTACGCAGCGGGTGATGGTGGCCTGAGCGGGGGTGTCGGGTGTGGTGGTTGTGATGGTATAGTAAATGCGCCAGCCCATAGGGAACGCCTCCTGCAATGTCGAGTGTATGTCTCCATTATAATCTACCCCACCCCCATACGCAACGGGTTGGGGGAAAATCGGGGGCATAGACTAGGGGTTGTGGGGCATAGACTGGCGCAAAGGGGGGATGTGTATGCTGGTTTCGCTGGAAGACCTGCGGGATAAGGAGGTCATCTCCATCACCGACGGCAGCCGCTACGGCTATGTAGGCGACGTGACCTTTGACATTGCGGACGGAACGATACAGGAGCTGGTGGTGCCGGGACGGCGTCGGTTCCTGGGGCTGTTCGGCCCACGGGAGAACCTGGTGTTCCCCTGGAACCAGGTACACCGGTTTGGTCAGGAGACCGTCCTCATCGAGGGCACGCCAAAGCCGCTGACGGAGGGGGAAAAGGGGAGACGTAAATAGGTTTTGTTCGAATAAACTGGATGTAATGTGAAAACGCTTTACAGGACAAATGAATGTTTCCCAGGAAATCAAACCATTTCAATGCGCAGAAAAGCACCCCTGCTGAGCAGGGGTGCTTGCATTTTGTTTAATTAAACGCCTCGCAGAGTTCCGGCAGAATGCCGGAATAAAATGAAATCCATTTTTTCGGCGGTGTGTACGTCGGAAAAAATACTTCTCAGACGGGTAAGTGTGCGAACATAGTGAGTGCATGCACCCGTCTGCAACCTCGGCAAAATGCTTGTCATTTTGCCGAATAACCTTACTTGTTGCCTGCGATGGTATAGTTGGGCGCTTCCTTGGTGATATAGATATCGTGCGGATGGCTCTCGCGGAGACCTGCGGAGGTGATGCGCACGAACTGGGAGCGTTCCTGGAGATCAGGCACAGTGGCGCAGCCGCAGTAACCCATACCGGCGCGGAGACCGCCCATGAGCTGGAAGATGGTCTCGGACAGGGTTCCCTTGTAAGGCACACGACCTTCGACCCCTTCGGGCACCAGCTTCTTCTTGCCGGTCTGGAAGTAACGATCCTTGGAGCCGCTGTTCATAGCAGCCAGGCTGCCCATGCCGCGGTAGACCTTGAACTGACGACCCTGATAGATCTCCATATCGCCAGGGCTTTCCTCGCAGCCAGCCAGCAGGGAGCCCAGCATGACCACGTTGCCGCCGGCGGAGATGGCCTTGGCGATGTCGCCGGAGTACTGGATACCGCCGTCGGCGATGACGGGGACGCCGTACTTGGCAGCCATGCAGGCGGAGTCGTACACAGCGGTGATCTGGGGCACGCCGATACCGGCGACCACACGGGTGGTACAGATGGAGCCGGGGCCGATGCCCACCTTCACGCAGTCAGCGCCTGCCTGGATGAGGGCTTCGGTGGCTTCTGCGGTGGCCACGTTGCCGGCGATGAGCTGCACGTCGGGATACAGCGCCTTGATGCGGCTGACGGCCTGGATGATGCCCTGAGCATGACCGTGAGCAGAGTCCAGACAGAGGACGTCCGCGCCCACTTCCACCAGAGCGGCCACGCGATCCAGCAGGTCGGCGGTGACGCCGATGGCAGCGCCGCACAGCAGACGGCCGCCTTCGTCACGGGCAGCGTTGGGGTAGGCGACAGCCTTTTCGATGTCCTTGATAGTGATCAGGCCCTTCAGGTGCATCTCGTCGTCCACGATGGGCAGCTTCTCTACCTTGCGCTGACGCAAAATTTCCTTGGCCTCGTCCAGCGTGGTGCCTTCCTTGGCGGTGACCAGGTTTTCCTTGGTCATCACGTCGTCGATGAGCCGATCCATATCGGTCTCGAACTTCAGGTCACGGTTGGTGATGATGCCGATGAGCTTGCCCTTGTCGCAGATGGGCACGCCGGAGATGTGGTACTTGGCCATGAGGGCGTTGGCCTCCCCCAGGGTGTGGCCGGGAGCCAGCCAGAAGGGGTTGGTGATGACGCCGTTCTCAGAGCGCTTGACCATATCCACCTGCTCTGCCTGAGCTGCGATGGACATATTCTTGTGGATGATGCCGATGCCGCCTTCGCGGGCGATGGCGATGGCCATACGATACTCGGTGACCGTGTCCATCGCCGCGGACATCACCGGGATATTCAGCCGGATCTTCTGGGTCAGCTGGGTATGCAGATCGATATCCACCGGATGGATTTTGCTTTCTGCCGGAATCAGCAGAACGTCATCAAAAGTGAGTCCTTCTTTCAGGAACTTTGCGGAAGCATCCAAATTAACCATTTCGACATCCCTTTCTTTCGTTTCAAATTTTTGTATAGGTTCAGGCTGAGCTTCGTTTCTCAATTTATATGTTACGCCGGACTGCTCCGGATGGTCAGCTTGGGGTGACAGCACAGCTCGTTCAGGTCGTCCATGGTGCCGGCGTTGATGCGCATGGCGCTGCCGCACTGGGCGCAGATGAGCTCCACTGACGCGTAGTGGACTTCCAGCCGCCACTGATGGCTGCCGCACTCACAGGAGATGCCGTCCCGCTGAGCGATGTCCTTCAGCTCCGCCAGCACTTCCTCCATGACCAGGTCGTTGAGAAAGGTGCCCGTCTCCTCGGACTCCTTGTCCTTCTCCTGCGCCAGATGGTCGGTGGCCTTCTCCAGCCGCTCCATGGCGGCGAACACCGCCCCTTCCTCGCCCACGTAGCAGCAGTCCATGCCGGTGCTCTGGCAGGAAAAAGCAAGTGCCTTGCGAGATAGGAAGGCTTCCGCAGGGCACGTGACAGTATGCCGGTCTCCGCAGGCCACGCAGGGGGCCGTGATGCGAAAACGGTCCAGCAAATACTCGATATTCAGACTGGACTTTCCGCAGGGGCAGGGGATCTCACAGGAAGCAGACGCAGTCAGCTGGAAGGGGGAGCGGGCAGCGATGACGCTGTTGCGGCAGTGCGGGCAAATATAGCCGATGGTACGAGAGGTAATATCCGCCATGATTTGATCGCTCCTCTTCAACAAAGAAATATTTTATCTATTATACCATCCAAACCCATGCAAAGCAATGGCACACTCTGACAAAGCGGTGACAAAAAACCACGTCTTGCCAGGCCAGTATCCACAAAAAGTCACCGTATAATTTCCCCCTCACCACGGCAGACTAGAGACAACTGAGAAGAGGAAGGGATCGTATGGCAAGTAAAAAAATCGGAAAACAGACCTTCGCCCTGTGCAACCCACCCTCCATCGCCGGCCACGCCAACGTGGTCGGCCCCAAGGAGGGGGACGGGCCGCTGAAGGACAGCTTTGACGTGATCTCCCCCGACGCCTCCTTTGGGGAGCGGAGCTGGGAGAAGGCAGAGGTGGAGATGCAGAAGCGGGCGCTGTCAGCGGCCTTGGAGAAGGCCAAGCAGACCACGTCGGTGCTGGATTTCCTCTTCGCCGGGGATCTGCTCAACCAGTGCATCAGCGCCGGGTATGCAGCCCGCAGTGCCGGGGTGCCCTTCTTTGGGCTGTACGGCGCCTGCTCCACCATGGCGGAGTCCCTGAGCCTGGCGGCCATGCTGCTGGACGGTGGGTTCGGCGAGTGGGGGGCGGCGGTGACCTCCTCCCACTTCTGCTCGGCGGAGCGCCAGTACCGCACCCCCTTGGAGTACGGCGGTCAGCGCACCCCCACCTCCCAGTGGACGGCTACAGCGGCGGGGGCGGTGGTGTTAGCCAAGAACGGGGACGGGCCCTATATCACCCACGTGACCCCGGGGCGCATCCGGGACAAGGGCATCAAGGACGCCAACAACATGGGTGCCGCCATGGCCTGGGCGGCCTATGACACCATCTCCCAGCACCTGAAGGACACCAACCGCTCCTCCTCCTTCTACGACCTGATCGTCACCGGCGACCTGGGCAAGCTGGGCATGGAGATCGTCATCGACCTGTTCGCCGCCGACGGCATCGAGCTGCGGGGGAACTACAACGACTGCGGTATCATGCTCTTCGACCTGGAAGGACAGGACGTCCACTGCGGGGCGTCTGGCTGTGGCTGCGCCGCCTCGGTGCTGACCGGGTACCTGCTCAACGGGATGCGGGAAGGGAAGTGGAACAACCTGCTCTTCTGCGCCACCGGTGCCCTCCACTCGCCCACGTCCTTGGGACAGGGGGAGTCCATCCCTGGTATCTGCCACGCCGTGGCCATCTCCACGCAAAAATAGGAGGTTTCTATGGAACTGCTCGCGCAATTCATCCGCACCTTTCTGTGCGGCGGGGTGCTCTGCCTCATCGGACAGATCTTGATCGACAAGACCAGCCTGACCCCCGCCAAGATTTTGACCATGTACGTCATCGCAGGCGTCGTCCTGGGGGCGGTAGGGGTGTATGAGCCCATCGTCCAGTGGGGCGGCTCCGGCGCCACCGTGCCTTTGACCGGGTTCGGCTATAACCTGGCCAAAGGGGTCAAGGAGGCCGTGGCGGCCAAGGGGTTCCTGGGCGCTATGACCGGCGGCCTCACCGCTGCCGCTGGGGGCATCACGGCGGCTACCTTCTTCGGGTGGCTGGTGGCGCTCATCTTCAGTCCGAAGGAACGCAAATGATCGAAAGACCGTCCTGTGGGGCGGTCTTTTGTGTTGCCCCTTGCGTTTTCCAATATTTCACGGTATCATAAGGGAAAGAACTGTGAGATAGGAGGGCTTTCGGATGATCTTCTACTTTTCCGCCACAGGCAACAGCAAATACACCGCCCAGCGCATCCAAGCGGTCACAGGGGACACGCTCATCTTCATCCCCGATTGGCTGCGCCAGCCAGAGCAGACCGTCCCGGTGCCGCCTGGAGAGCCGGTGGGCATCGTCAGTCCCACTTATTTCTGGGGTCTGCCCAGCATCATGCAGACCTTCCTGGAGCGGCTGACCCTGGAGCGCCAGCCGGACTACCTGTGGTTCGCCGCCACCTACGGCACCACGCCGGGGCAGATCGGCCACTTCGCCCAGGAGATTCTGGAGCAGAAGGGGCTGACGGTACACGGGCAGTTCAGCGTGAAGATGCCGGACACCTGGACGCCCACCTTCGACCTGAGCGACCCGGAGAAGGTGCGCCGCATCAACGCCGCTGCGGAGGAACAGATCGACTTCCTCATCCAGCACGTCCAGCAGCGTGCAGTTGGGGATTTTATCCGGCGAAAGGTGCCGGTGTTCGCGGCCAAGCTGTTTTATGAGGAGTCCTACGATAAAATGCGGGAGACCCGCCGCCTGTCCGTGGAGGACAGCTGCGTGGGCTGCGGGTTGTGCGCCCGGAATTGTCCTGTGTCCGCCATCCAGATGCAAGACGGCAAGCCCACCTGGCAGAAGGAGCGCTGCGTCATGTGCCTGGGCTGCCTCCACCACTGTCCCCAGTTCGCCATCCAGTACGGGCGGCATACCCGGGAGCATGGGCAGTATGTGCATCCGGAGTATCATCCATAACGATAGAAAACACCCCTTCTGACGGGAGAAGGGGTGTTTTTTGAACTTTTTGCAGGCACGGGCAGCCCCTACCTATGTCATTCCTGTGACCGCGCTGGTCAGCATGGTCTTCCTATAGATACTATTGCGATTCCATTACACGATATAGGCGTTTTACCTTCCTACATCCAGCTGGAACCGCATCGCTCACGATGATATTCCATCTGATGCTACAACTTTCTGTTCGGCAGTATGCTTGCGTGTCTTCTATCCACGCCTCCGGAACCGCCGTACTGCTTTCTTCCGCAACGCGCCTGTAACGTTCCAGCATATGAGAATGGCACGCCTCCAGGTTGTCGTACACTTCCACGATTCCCTGTTCCACACTGTCGCCGATCCTGGTGTAGGTAAGGATGCAGACATAGGAGATTTCTTTCTCGACGATATTCCAATCCTCGTACCGTAGCTTAGCGACCTCCGTGGCATACTCACTAGAGGTATAACCTTTGTCATAGATTATGCCTTCGTCTGTCTTTGCGCGGATCATGTACAGTTTCATGTCTGGCCTCCTGTTACACAAGTGCTACCTATTATAACACCCATGCGCTCAGCGGTCAAACCATTGCCGTGGTAAAAAGAAAGCCGTACTGAGTGCGGCGCCATATTATGGGCGCATATGATACAATGGACTCGTGTGGACGCTCAGTAATCGTTCGGTGACTCAACCGCCGCAATTCGCAATCCAACACAAATTCCTCTAAGCACTCCCGTGCCAGCATACAAAAACACCCCTCTCGCAACCGCAAAAGGGGTGTTATGCTTTATCACGATTCCGTCAAAAGGCGTTTCCGTTTGGCACAGTTCAAACGTGTAAAACTTAGAAATGCGTTTGAAAAGTGCTTGAATCCATGTAAAACAAGAGAAATCAGAAACAAATGATCGGGATTATTCCTGCTCCCAGTTGTGCCAGACGTTCTGCACGTCGTCGTCAGCTTCTAGCATATCGATCATCTTTTCCATGTTCTTGATGTCGCCTTCGTCGGTGAGCTTGATGGTGTTCTGGGGCACCATAGCCACTTCGGCGGAAGTGAAGGTGTAGCCCTTACCTTCCAGAGCGTCCACCACTTCGGACAGGGCGTCGGGATCGGTGTAGATGACAAAGACGTCGCCTTCGTTGACCATATCGTCCGCGCCGGCTTCCAGAGCGTCCATCATGACGGTATCTTCGTCCAGCTCTTCTTCTTCGTTGTCGATGACGATCTGACCCTTGCGGTCGAAAGACCAGGACACGCAGCCGGTAGCGCCCAGGTTGCCGTTGTACTTGTCAAAGAGGTGACGGATGTTGGGAGCGGTGCGGTTGCGGTTGTCGGTCAGCACTTCCACGATGACGGCGACGCCGGAGGGGCCGTAGCCTTCGTACTGGAGGTTTTCGTAGCTGTCGCTGTTGCCGGAGGCCAGAGCCTTGTCAATGGTGCGCTTGATGTTGTCTTTGGGCATGTTGACAGCCTTGGCCTTGGTGATGACGGTGGCCAGCTTGGAGTTATTTTTAGGGTCGCCGCTGCCGCCGGTCTTGACGGCGACGATGATCTCACGCGCGATCTTGGTAAAGGCAGCGGAACGCTTGGCGTCGGCTGCGCCCTTTGTTTTCTGAATATTATGCCACTTGGAATGTCCGGACATTGGTACTCATCCCTTCTTATTATTCTCGGTGCGGTGCCGCGAGCGCGCAACACCACATTATTCTGTCAAAATTATACCACACCCCATGAATCCTTGCAAGGTCTCTGTAAAAAACTTCTTTACATTCTGCCGCAGGGGCGGGAAAAATCGAAAAAGCGTGAAAAAACGCAAAATAGTGCTTGACTTTTGCCGGTGGGGGAGATATAATAACTCTTGTGTTCGGACGATTAGCTCAGCTGGCTAGAGCATCCGCTTGACGTGCGGAGGGTCAGCGGTTCAAATCCGTTATCGTCCACCAGCAAAAGAGCCACGACCTATGGGTCGTGGCTCTTTTGCTGGGCTCGCGCCCTTTGGGTGGGCGCTCACCCTTCGGTGATTGCACTTGCTCGGGGCGAGTGAATCGCCCCTGCGCCAAGGTTTTGCTGGGCAAAACGCTTGTAACGCCGGACTCCCGGCGATTGTTGCACCTTACCTATGCAGATCTACATTATATATAGTATAAAAGATATATAGTATAAAAGCGTCCCCGCACCATTCCGGTCACGGGAACGCTTTTTTTCATCGCTCAATCCTCCAGGAGCAGGATGACGTCGGGCTTGTAGTAGTTCATGCTCACGCTGCCGTCCTCGTCGTCCACGTCCACGCTCTCTTCGTACCAGCACATCAGGTAGGTGTCGCCGTTGTCGTCCACAGCGTCCATCTGCCACCAGGTGCCGGAGTAGGGCCCCTCTTCGGTCTCCAGGATGCCGTAGCGCCAGTCCTGATTGGCCCAGTTGGGTTCCAGGGAATAGAGCTTGTCCCCAAAGGGGATCAAAATTTCTTCCATCATAGAAAATCCACTTCCTTTGGCATCCATTATGACAGGAACCCGGAAAGGTGTCAAGGGCGTGGGGGAGGGGTTGCTTCCGTTGAAAATAATTCCGTCAGAAAGCTACTCACCCCCTTGCATTATTTCGCAGGGTTGCTATACTATACCTCGTAGGGAACGGACAGCGTTCCCTGCCAACGAGAAAAAACGACCGGGAAACAGGGTCAGCGGCAGTGCTGCTTGACGAAAAACACAAGGATATGGTATAATCCCTAACACAATGAGCTGTTTCCCGCGCTAGAAAATGGGAAAGAGGAACCTCTTATGGATATGGACAGTGAACTACTTGCGGAACGCTTGGTGGATCAGACCGAACTGCTGTTCCGCAACGGCCCCCAGAAACAGATCGGCAAACACGCCCAGGGTGAATGCTTCGTCCTGCGCTGCCTGGCTCGCTCCGAAAAACCCCTCCTGCCCAGCGACCTGAGCAACCTGGCACAGTCCAGCACCGCTCGCATCGCTGTGGTGCTCAACACCTTGGAGAAGAAGGGGTACATCACCCGCGCCATCGACCCGTCTGACCGGCGGCGTGTGCTGGTGTCTCTGACCCCGGCTGGGGCGGAGCACATCCAGGGCATCCGGCAGCAGCTGCGGCAGCGGATGTGTGTGCTGTTGGAGGAACTGGGGGAGGCGGATGCGGAGGAGTATCTGCGCATCACCGAACGTATTTTGTCCATCACCCAGCGTATGGCGCAAAAGCGCTGAGTCTGTCCAGCCGGTTGGCTGTCGGTTGCGGTTCCTGCCTGTTTTCGGCTAGGAGACCATTGGAAGAGAGAAGAGGGAGCCGATTTCATTTTGAATGGAGGCAACCCCATGCAGCACAACCCAGTCCAGGACACCAACCTCCAGCCTGCGGCACCCGTGAAAGTCAAACAGCGTCCCATCCCCTATGAGGGCAAGCTCCGGGCAGCAGCCCTCCGCGTCCCGGCGGTCATCCGCCAGTGCTCTGGCATCTTCGTCTTCGGCAAGCGCATCAAGTCCCTGGTCTTCACCACCGACATGGCCATCATCCGCAACGTAGACGCCGACGCCGTCTTTGCCGTCCACCCCTTCACCCCACAACCCACCATCTCCAACGCCATCGTGGCGGCCGCTGACATCCCCGTCTTTGTAGGGGTCGGCGGAGGCTCCACCTTGGGCGTCCGGATGATCCAGATGGCCATCTCGGCCGAGACCCAGGGGGCCGTGGGCGTGGTGGTGAACACGAAAGGGAAGAACGAGAACATCGAAAAGATGAGCCGCCTGTTGGAAGTGCCCATCGTGGTCACGGTGGTGTCCAGCGGGGAGGACGTCAAAAGCCGCATCGACAGCGGCGCGTCCATCATCAACGTCTCCGCCGCCGCTCAGACGCCGGAGGTGGTGCGGGAGATCCGCGCCCAGTTTCCCCAGATCCCCATCATCGCCACCGGTGGCCCCAACGACGAGGCCATCCTGGAGACCATCCACGCCGGCGCCAACGCCATCACCTGGACGCCGCCGTCCACCACCGAGCTGTTCCGTCAGATCATGACCCGGCACCGGGAGACCAAGGCCAACTGGCTGGATTGAACAAAACCGACAAAGATACTGTCTGCTTTTTGGCGACAGTATCTTTTGTTTTTTTCTAAAAACCTATTGACGTGTAGGGTTGATGGGAGTATTATATACCTACAAAATAACTAGGAAATAGGTGAAGGAAATGTATGTATATGCGGATAACGCGGCGACCACTCAGGTCAGCCCCACAGCAGTTGCGGCAATGATGCCCTTCTTGACCGAGGAATATGGCAATCCTTCCTCTTTTTATTCGTTGGGTCAGCGGGCGGCAGAAGCCCTCGTGAAAGCCAGAGAGACGGTAGCGGAATGTCTGGGCGCAGAGCCTGGTGAGATCTACTTCACCAGCGGCGGCAGCGAAGCCGACAACCAGGCCATCCGTTCCGCCGCCTTCGTAGGCGCGAAAAAAGGGAAGCGCCATATCATCTCCACCAAGTTCGAACACCACGCCGTCCTCCACACCCTGGCACAGCTGGAGAAGGAAGGCTTTGACGTCACCCTCCTGGACGTCCACCCCAACGGGGTCATCACCGTCAAGGACGTGGCCAACGCCATCCGGGAGGATACCTGCCTGGTGACCATCATGTTTGCAAACAACGAGATCGGCACCATGCAGCCCATCAAGGAGATCGGCGCCCTGTGTCGGGAGAAGAAGATCCCCTTCCACACCGACGCCGTCCAGGCGGTGGGGCACGTGCCCATCAACGTGAAAGAGATGAACATTGACATGCTCTCCCTGTCCGGCCACAAGTTCCACAGCCCCAAGGGCATCGGCGCTCTGTACGTCCGCCGTGGCATCCCCCTCAAGAACCTCATCGAGGGCGGCCAGCAGGAAAAGGGCAAGCGTGGCGGCACCGAGAATATGCCCGGCATCGTGGGCATGGCGGCGGCCATGAAGGAAGCTATCGACCACATGGACGAGAATATGACAAAAATCACCGCCCTGCGGGAAAAGCTCATCACAGGTCTGGAGAAGATCCCTCACAGCAAGCTCAACGGCGACCGGAACATCCGCGTCCCCGGCACCGTGAACTTCTGCTTCGAGGGCATCGAAGGGGAGAGTATGCTCCTCCTGCTGGACGCCAACGGCATCGCTGCCTCCTCCGGCAGTGCCTGCACCTCCGGCTCCCTGGACCCCAGCCACGTGCTGTTGGCTCTGGGCTTGCCCCACGAGGTGGCACACGGCAGCCTGCGCCTGTCCATTGGTGAGTATAACAACGAAGCAGAGATCGACCACATCCTGGAGACTGTGCCCAAAGTGGTAGAACGGCTGCGGGATATGTCCCCGGTGTGGGACGAGCTGGTCAAAGGGGAACGTCCCCACTTGATTTGATAAAAAGGAGTGTTCACAGATGCTGTACAGTGAAAAAGTCATGGATCATTTCCAGAATCCTCGGAACGTGGGCAAGATGGAAGACGCCAGCGGTGTGGGCGAAGTGGGCAACGCACGATGTGGCGACATCATGCGGATGTATATTAAGGTAGAGGACGGCATCATCACGGATGTCAAGTTCAACACCTTTGGCTGCGGCAGTGCCATTGCCTCCTCCTCTATGGCCACTGAGATGATCAAAGGGAAACCGGTTTCAGAAGCATTGGAGCTGTCCAACAAGGCCGTTGTTGAGGCTTTGGATGGACTGCCTCCCCAGAAGATCCACTGTTCCGTGCTGGCGGAAGAAGCGGTGAAGGCGGCGGTAAAGGATTATTACGACAAAAATGGAATTGCCTATAATCCGGCCGATTTTTGCAGCAATGACTGTGCAAATTGCCATTGTTAAATGCGCTGAAATTCCAATTCCCCTCTGGACATCCAGAGGGGAATTCGCTATGATAGAGACAAAACATCTTAGCTCGGTTCAAGCGGGCTGAGAAGGAGGGAACCGGCATTGAAACGGATCGTGACCATCCAAGACATCTCCTGCATCGGCAAATGCTCCCTGACGGTGGCTTTGCCTATCATCTCCGCCTGCGGCGTGGAGACAGCAGTTATCCCCACGGCGGTGTTGTCCACCCACACAGCATTTGATGGCTTCACTTTCCGCGATTTGACCGATGAGATCCTCCCCATCGCCGCCCACTGGAAGGCACAGGGCATGGCGGTGGACGCCATCTACACCGGCTACCTGGGTTCCTTCCAGCAGCTGGAGATCGTCTCCCGGTTCTTTGACCAGTTCAAGACACCGGAAAACCTCATCCTGGTGGACCCGGTCATGGCGGACAACGGCGCACTGTACGCCGGTTTCACCCCGGAGTTCGTCCAGGAGATGGCCAAGCTCTGCGGCAAGGCGGACATCATCGTCCCCAACCTGACCGAGGCCTGCTACCTCTTGAACATCCCCTATCCAGGAGAGGACTACACCCGAGCGGATATCCAGCACATCCTCACCGAGCTGGGCAAGCTGGGCTGCAAGCAGGTCGTCCTCACCGGGGTCAGCTTGGAGCCGGGACGGCTGGGCGTGATGGCCTATGATACCGAAAAACAGACATTTTTTGAATATTACAACGAGAAAATGCCCTCCAGCTTCCACGGCACCGGCGACGTCTTCGCCTCCGTGGTGGTAGGCGCTATGATGCGAGGCTGTCCCTTAGAGGACGCCCTGCGTCTGGCGGTGGATTTCACCTTGGAGAGCATCCGCAAGACCGTTGCCGATCCGGAACACCGGTGGTACGGGGTGAACTTCGAGGAAGCCATCCCCCTGCTGGTGACCCGGTTACCGCATACACCACATCCATCCAACCATTAGGCGGAGCGAAAGAGAAGCGCGAAAAAGTCCGCCGCAAAGAAAGAAGGTCAATTATGAGAGCATCGAGATGGAGCCGCCTGGTATACACGGCACTGTTCACTGCACTGACCACCGTGGCAACGCTGGTCATCCAAGTTCCCTCTCCCATGAGCGGATATGTCAACCTCGGGGATGCAATGGTCCTGCTCTCCGCATGGATTCTGGGGCCGGTCTACGGCACCGCTGCCGCAGGCATCGGCTCTATGTTGGCAGACCTGCTCTCCGGTTACGCTTACTACGCACCCGGCACCCTGATCATCAAGTGCCTCATGGCGTTTGTGGCCGCACAGGTCTTTTTGGCCCTGAAGGACAAGGCCAAGGGCAAGCACTTCGCCAAGGTCGTCTCCGGCCTGCTGGCTGAGATCATCATGGTCGCCGGCTACTTCGGCTACGCCGGTCTCATCCTGGGCAACGGCCTGTCCGCGGCCCTGAGCATTCCGGGCAACCTGGTGCAGGGTGGATTTGGCATCGTCGTTTCCACCGTGGTCTATCTGGCGCTCAGTCAGGTGATCAAGATGCCGAAACTGTTGAAGGGACATGAGGGCTGATGAAAGAGCAGATCGCACAGCAGTGTCGAGACGCTGTAGCAGAATTATATGAAGTAGCACGCCTGAAGGCGGGAGACATCGTAGTGGTCGGCTGCTCCACCAGCGAGGTGCTGGGCAGCAAGATCGGCACCAACTCCGCCCCGGAGACCGCCGTTGAGATCTTCAACAGCATCTACGGCTTCCTGAAGGAGAAGGGCGTCTACCTGGCCGCCCAGTGCTGCGAGCACCTGAACCGGGCCATCATCGTGGAGGCGGAAGCGGTGCCCAACGCGGACATCGTCAACGTCGTCCCCCAGCCCAAGGCGGGCGGCTCCTTTGCCACTGCCGCTTATCACGGGTTCGAGCACCCGGTGGCTGTGGAGGAGATTAAGGCAGACGCCGGTCTGGACATCGGTGCCACCCTCATCGGGATGCACCTGAAAAAGGTGGCCGTCCCCGTCCGTCTGCAGGTCAAGCAGATCGGTCAGGCGCCTCTGACCGCCGCTCGTGTGCGGCCGAAGTTCATCGGCGGCGTGCGTGCAGTGTACGACCAGACTATGTTATAAAAAACAGCAAAAGACGTGCGCATCTGCGCACGTCTTTTCTTTTATGTGGTTGCGGATTCCAATCTATTCATGGTAGGATAGAGGAAAACAAGGAAAGGTGGGAAAAGGATGAGCGTGACCGTATCCGACCTGCTCAAATTGCCCTCCCTCCGCCAAGCCACCGTCATCGGCGGCCACCGAGGGCTGTCCCGTATCGTTTCCTCCATCTCCGTCCTGGAGTCCACTGACCCGGATGTGCTGGTGGAAAATGTGTTCCCGGCTGGGGAGTTTTACGGCAGTGAGATCGTCATTACCGGCTTCCTGAACTGCCTGGATGACATCGACTGCCAGTGTGCCAACATCCAGCGGCTGGCGGAAGGGGGAGAAGTGGGCCTCATTTTGTTCTATGTGGGGGTCTACCTGCCCTATGTGGATCAGCGGCTCATCGACCTGGCAGACCAGCTGGATTTCGTCCTGGTGCAGATGCCCTGGGGACAGAAGGAGCTGCGGTACGGGGAGGTCATCTCCGATGTGACCGAGTGTATCTACCACGACCGAAACCGAGGGGAGTCCATCGTCTACGACATCCTGACACGAGTTTCCAGCCTGCCCCAGCCTCAGCGCACCATCAGCACGGTTTTAAAAATGCTCAGCGACCTGCTGTCTGCTTCCGCCATCCTCACCGATGGGTTCTTGCAGGTGCTCAACCTGGCCGCCTGGCCCCGAAACCTGGAACGCACGCTGAAAGAGCATCTGTTCGACCTGCGCCGGTACACCAAACAGGAGGGGAGCACGACCTGCCCCTTCCTGCCCAACGGCCACATCTTCCACGCCTCCATCCTGCCGGACGGGGGACAGCTCATGGAGTTCTTCCTCATCAAGGAGGGACAGCCCCTGTCCCAGACGCTGCAGGAGCAGTGCGTGGACGTCATCCGGCTGAGCCTAAACATCTGGGGACAGCAGCACGGCGTCATCGCCATCCGGGAGCTGATTCGCGCTATTTTGCAGGATGAGCCCATCAAAATGCGCCGCCTGGCTGACCTGTTCCACATCCACATCACTGCCATCGGGGAGATGTGGATCTTGACGGGCACGGACGGCGAGTCCGTCCAGCGGATGGCCAAGGAGCTGGACGCCTTGCGCGCCTATCCGGAGAGCTGTGCCGACATCGTGTTCGCCGACCTGTACGAGAATAAACTGCTCTTCTTCCTCAGCACCCCCACCTCCACAAGAGAAGCAGAGCGCCAGATGACCGCCCTCCTGGAGCAGGCCAGCGCCTGGGATGACGGTGCCACCCTGACCCGGTGCAGCGGTCTGGACAACACCACCCAGGTGCGCAGCGCCTACCTGTGCCACCAGGATCACCTGTCGGACGCGCGGAAAATATACCCCCTGCGGCAGGGGTTCCGGCTGGGGGAATTGGCCTTTGCCCAGGACTGCCACCGGCTGGTCAGCGAGGGGGAGGAGGCGGTGGCTCAGTGTGTGGCCTGTCTGACCCCTGTGCGAACAGACAAACTAGACTGGGTACCGATAGACACCTTGAGTACCTACCTGCTGGACTGGGACAGCAGCGTGACCCAGACGGCAGAAGCACTGCACCTGCACAAAAATACGGTAAAATACCGCATCAAGATCATTTCCGACCTGTTGGGCTGCCATCCCGACCGGATGCCGGAGCGGATGAAGCTGTACCAGGCCGCCGGGGTGCTGCGGCTGTTGGTGTAAGCGGGGTGCGGACACACGGGAATCCTTTGTCTCATGGGACAAAGGGTTCCCGCTCTTTTTCTGCCTTCTCGACAATATTCTTCAACACTTTTGCGTGCTATACTGCTAGCAACGATCGAACCAGTGGGTTTGAGAGTGTGTGTGAAATTTTGAATTGAGGATGTGAGAGTATGGAACAGAACAAGAGTAATTTTGCCATCCCAGCCGAGCAGCGGCAGAAGTGGTATTCCATCGCCCTGGTCTGGATCGGCGCTATGATCTGCGTCTCCAGCCTGATGGTGGGCGGGATGCTGGGCAGCGGCATGAAGCTGGGCACCTGCGCCCTGACCATTGTGGTGGGCTACGGCATCGTATGCATCTATATGTGCTTCATGGGCATGCAGGGCTGTGACACCGGCCTGCCCACCGCCGTCATGGCAGGCGGCTCCCTGGGCGAGAAGGGCGGCAAGTACGTCATCAGCGCCATCCTGGCTCTGGCCTGCATCGGCTGGTTCGGCATCCAGGCGGCGGTCTGCGGTGCGTCCTTCTCCGCTATGATGGAATCCATGACCGGCCTGGCCATCCCCGCCTGGCTCAGCTCCATCATCTGGGGCATCATCATGGTCGCCTCCGCCTCCTTCGGCTTCAAGGGTCTGAAGTGGCTCAACTACATCGCCGTCCCCCTGCTCATCATCGTGCTGATCTACGGCCTGGTGGTGACCATGATTACCCACGACGGCGCAGCCGCCATTGCAGCCTATGAACCGGCCCAGCCCCTGACCCTCCTCAGCGGCATCAACATCACCGTCGGCTCCTTCGCCATCGGCGGCTCCCTGGCAGGGGACTACTGCCGTTTCGCCAAGAACCGTGCCGACGTCATCAAGTCCTCCGTGGTGGGCGTCCTGCCCTCCGGCCTGCTCATCCTGCTCATCGGTGCGGTGTTGTCCATCGTCACCGGCGAGTATGACATCAGCGTGGTCCTCACCGCCGCCGGCGTCCCCGCCATCGGCCTGGTGGCTCTCATCGCCGCCACCTGGACGACGAATGTCACCAACGCCTACTCCGGCGGCCTGTCCCTGTCCAACCTGGTGGGTCTGGACGAGAGCCGCAGCCGCGGCTGCACCGCCATCGCCGGTCTGGTGGGCACCATCCTGGCAGCCGTGGGCATCATGAGCAAGTTCACCGCCTTCCTGACCCTGCTCTGCGCCCTCATCCCCGCTTTCGTGGGCGTCATCATCGCCGACTACTGGATCATCGGCAAGGGCAAGAAGGAGAACTTCGTCATCCGGGACGGCATCTTCGCTCCTGGCATGATCGCCTTCCTGGTGGGCGCTTTCGTGGCCTGCCTCACCGGCGGCACCTTCACCTACTTTGAAGCCCTGGCCTTCCTGAACGTGCCCTTCTTTATCGGCCCCATCAACGGCCTGGTGCTGTCCATGGTGCTGTACGTCATCCTGGTGTCGGTCATGGGCAAGGGCAAGAACAAGAATAACGACCAAGTTCAAGCATAAGGAGTTGGAATCAAATTGAGAACCATTGGAATCCAAGAGATCGAAGACATCGCCCTGGGTGCAGCCCTGTTGGGTGCAGGCGGCGGCGGTGACCCCTATGTGGGCAAGCTGGTGGCCATGGGCGCGGTGAAAGAGTGCGGCCCTGTGACCCTGCTGGACCCGGAGGAAGTGCCGGACGACGCCCTGGTCGTCCCCATCGCCATGATGGGCGCACCCACCGTGCTGGGCGAAAAGGGCATTGGCGGCAGCGAGTACCAGACCCTTTATAATATGGTCTCCCAGTTCTTCGGCAAGCAGATCTACGCCTTCATGCCCATCGAGGCCGGCGGCGTCAACTCCATGCTCCCCATCGCCGCCTGTGCCCGGCTGGGGCTGCCCCTGGTGGACTGCGACGGCATGGGACGGGCGTTCCCGGAATTGCAGATGGTCACCTTCACCATCGGCGGCATGAGCGCCACCCCTATGGCGCTGACCGACGAGAAGGGGAACAGCGTCATCTTTGAGACCATCACCAACAAGTGGACGGAAGAGCTGGCTCGCGCCGTCACCATGAGCTGCGGCGGCTCCGTGTCCGTCTCCCTGTACCCCATGACCGGGGCGCAGATGAAGGCCTATTCCGTCAAGAATATCGTCACCCGCAGCCAGAAGCTGGGCGAGGCCATCCGCACGGTGAAGAACTGCGCCGACGATGTGACCCCGGAGGAACACTTCTTGCAGTTCTCCGAAGGGTACAAGCTCTTCAAAGGCAAAATTGCCGACGTGCTCCGGGAGACCCGCGGGGCGTTCAACTTCGGCAAGGTGGTTCTGGAAGGCATCGGCGAGTGCAAGGGGCACCAGGCCTATGTGGAGTTCCAGAACGAGAACCTGACCGCCACGGTGGACGGGGAGATCTTGGCCACGACGCCTGACCTCATCTGTCTGGTGGATACCGAGACCTTCACCCCGGTGACCACCGATGCCCTGAAATATGGCAAGCGTGTACTGGTCATCGGCCTGAAGTGCTTCGAGATGTGGCGCACTCCGGCGGGCATCGACCTGGTGGGCCCCCGGTACTTCGGCTGCGACACCGATTATATCCCGCTGGAAGAGCGGTGCAAGGGAGGCATCTGTCATGTATAAGCTGGGCATTGACGTAGGCGGCACCAACACCGACGCCGTCCTCATCGACGAAAACCTGAACATTGTGGCGGACATCAAGCACCCCACCTCCGGCGACATCTACGACGGCATCCTGGGGGCTGTCCGAGCGGTGCTGGACCAGTCCGGCATCGACCGCACCCAAATCCGTCAGGCCATGCTGGGCACCACCCAGTGTACCAACGCCATCGTAGAACGCAAGCACCTGGCCCACATCGGCATCCTGCGCATCGGCGCACCTGCCACCACCGGCATCCCGCCTATGGTGGACTGGGCGGAGGACATCCAGCGCATCGCCGTGGGCAGCACCGTCATCGGCGGCGGCTTTGAGTACGACGGCAAGGAGCTGGCTCCCCTGGACGAGGAGGCGGCCAAGGCGTTCTACCTGGACATGAAGGCCAAGGGCGTCAAGTCCATCGCCATCTCCTGCGTCTTCTCCACCGTCCGGAACGACCACGAGCTGCGCGCGGCGGAGCTGTGCAAGGAAGTGATGGGGGAGGACGTCCACGTGTCCATCTCCAGTGAGATCGGCTCCATGGGCCTGATTGAACGAGAGAACGCCACCATCCTGAACGCAGCCCTGTGGCAGGTGGCGGAGCGGTTCACCGAAGGGTTCGCCAAGAGCCTGGAGGGGGAGGGCATCACCAACGCAGACGTGTACCTGTCCCAGAACGACGGCACCCTCATGACCATGGAGCACGCCCGTCGCTACCCCATCCTGACCATCGCCTGCGGCCCCACCAACTCCATCCGAGGGGCCAGCTACCTGAGTCAGCTGCAGAACGCCATCGTCATCGACGTAGGCGGCACCACCACAGACCTGGGGGTCATCCAGAACGGGTTCCCCAGAGAGTCCAGCGTGGCGGCCACCATCGGCGGCGTGCGCACCAACTTCCGGATGCCCGACGTGGTGTCCATCGGCCTGGGCGGCGGCTCCATCGTCCGGGAGAAGCCGGACGGCACCGTTACCGTCGGCCCCGACAGCGTGGGCTATGAGATCACCAAACACGCCCTGGTCTTCGGTGGCGACGTGCTCACCGCCACCGACATCGCCGTGCGTCTGGGCATGGCGGATGTGGGGGACAAGTCCCTGGTGGAATCCGTCTCCCTGGAACTGGCCCAGAAGGCACTGACCGCCATCGGCACCCTGGTGGAGGACGCCATCGACGCCATGAAGGTGTCCAACACGGACAGCGACGTCATCCTGGTTGGCGGCGGCTCCATCATCCTGCCCGACCACCTGGAGGGCGCAGCCACCGTGCTGAAGCCGGAACACTTCGGCTGTGCCAACGCCATCGGTTCCGCCATCTCCAAGGTCAGCGGCACCTATGAAAAGCTCATCGACTACCACGAAATTCCCCGTGACCAGGCCCTGGAACAGGCGAAAGCGGAAGCCATCGACATCGCCGTGGAGGCGGGCGCCATCCGGGAGACCGTTGAGATCATCGAGGTCGAGGATGTACCCCTGGCCTATTATCCCGGCAACACCAACCGGGTGAAGATCAAGGCCGCCGGCGACCTGCGCGGCTGATGGGATTTTGACTGAGCGCACCATTTTTTCTCTTTACTTACATACCGCACAGACGCCCCGTTCATGCTACATGGATGGGGCGTCAAATTGCTAAAATGCTTGCATTTTAGCAAGAAATGCAGCCGGGTGCATGCACTCACTGCGTTCGCACACTTACCCGTCTGAGAAGAGAAAAAACTGACGTACACGCCGCCAGTTTTTTCAGATTGCAATTTATTCCGACATCGGGGATGTCGGAACTCTGCGAGGCTTTTAAGATAGCAAGGTGTGTTGGGCGGTTCGCGCAACAGTCTGGGTCGGTTGAGACGTGAAAAATGGGGGCGAGCGGGGGTGTGGATTTGTCGAAAGGGGAGGAAAATGACGGATGGGATGAATTTTTATGCCGTTCTCATTGACATTCTTTCACGCAACCTGTATATTGAGCAATGATGGTTTATACCGTTAAATAAACAAAGAAACGGGGGAGGATAAATGTCCAAAGAGTTGATCCGCCTGAGCGATTGCTCCATGGTGTTTGACGACGATGTAATTTTGAACAGCATTAACTTGTATATTAAAGATAAGGAGTTCCTCACATTATTGGGGCCGTCCGGATGCGGCAAGACCACGACGCTGCGCCTCATCGGTGGGTTTCTGACCCCCACCAGCGGCGATGTCCTGTTCGACGGGAAGAGGATCAATGATGTACCGCCCCACAAGCGAGCGGTCAACACGGTCTTCCAGAAGTACGCCCTCTTTCCCAACCTGAACGTCTTCGACAACGTGGCCTTCGGCCTGCGCATCCCCAAGACGGACGAGAACGGGAAAAAGGTCAAGCTGTCTCAGGACGAGATCCAGGAACGAGTGATGGATATGCTGGAGCTGGTGAGCCTGAAGGGCTTTGAGCACCGCAGCGTCACCTCTCTCTCCGGCGGACAGCAGCAGCGGGTCGCCATCGCCCGCGCCCTGGTCAACCGCCCCAAGGTGCTCCTGTTGGACGAGCCCCTGGGCGCGCTGGATATGCGTCTGCGTAAGGATATGCAGAACGAGCTGAAAAACATCCAGCAGGCGCTGGGGATTACTTTTATCTACGTGACCCACGACCAGGAGGAAGCCCTGTCCATGAGCGACACGGTGGTGGTCATGAATGAAGGCGTCATCCAGCAGATCGGCACACCTGAGGATATATATAATGAGCCGAAGAACGCCTTTGTGGCGGATTTCATCGGCGAGAGCAATATTGTAGACGGCATCATGCACGCCGACGGCGTGGTGGAGATTTTTAGGCGCAAGTTCCGCTGCCTGGACAAGGGCTTTGCCCCCATGGAACCGGTGGACGTGGTCATCCGCCCGGAAGACGTGCAGATCGTCCCCGCTGACCAGGGTCAGCTGGTGGGCACCGTCACCAACGTGACCTTCAAGGGAGTTCACTACGACATCATCGTGGACTTCTATGGCTTCAAGTGGCTCATCCAGACCACCCGCTTCTGTCCCGTGGACGCCAAGATTGGCATCCGAGTGGACCCGGACGGGTTCCACATCATGAAGAAGAGCCGCTATTCCGGTATGTACGGCGACTATAGCTCCTACAGTGAAGAGTACGAGGAACTGGCCGACGTGAACTACGATCCGGATACCGATGAGGGCAGTGCCGATGAAGAGGAATAAACTGTTCTCCATCCCCTATGTCATCTGGATGGCTCTGTTCGTGGTGGCACCCATCATCCTGGTGGTGCTCTACGCCTTCACCGCCGCCGACGGCGGTTTTACTCTGGCCAACTTCACCCGGATGGGCAATTATATCGGTGTCTTCATCCGCAGCTTCTGGCTGGCGCTGGTGGCCACCGCCATCTGCCTGGTCATCGGCTACCCCATCGCCTATCTCATCTCCAAGGAGAGCAAGCGGTTCCAGCGCATCAGCATGGCGCTCATCATGCTGCCCATGTGGATGAACTTCCTGCTGCGCACCTACGCCTGGATGTCCATTTTGGAGAACACCGGCCTGCTCAACCGCTTTTTCAGCGCCATCGGCCTCATCGACCTGGTCAACGGCATCCTGGGCACCAACATGACCCACTTCAACATGATCAACACCCCGGGCGCTGTGGTGCTGGGCATGGTGTATAACTTCCTGCCCTTCATGATCCTGCCCATCCACTCGGTCATCCAGAAGATCGACCGGAACCTCATCGAGGCGGCACAGGATCTGGGCTCCAACAACTACCACGTCTTTACCAAAGTCATCTTCCCGTTGAGTCTGCCCGGCGTCCTGTCCGGCATCACCATGGTGTTCGTGCCTGCCGTGAGCACCTTTGCCATCTCCAAGCTGCTGGGGGGCAGCAAGGATTTATTGCTGGGCGACCTCATCGAGATCCAATTCCTAGGCTCTGCCTACAATCCCCATCTCGGCTCCGCCATCAGCCTGGTCATGATGCTCATCGTCGTGATCTGCATGGTGGTCATGAACCGGTTCGGTGAAGGGGAAGAAACGGCGGTCATGCTATGAGAAACGAACGCCGTATCGGAAGCCGCCTGTTCATGGCCCTGGTCTTCCTCTTTCTGTACGCCCCCATTTTCGTACTGATCGTATTCTCCTTCAACAGCAGCAAGAGCCGCGCCGTCTGGACGGGCTTCTCTCTGGACTGGTATCGGGAGCTGTTCCAGGACAGCGAAATTTTGAGCGCCCTGAGTACGACGCTCTCCGTCTCCGTCCTGGCCGCCCTCATCGCCACCGTGGCCGGTACCTTCGCCGCCATCGGCTTCTACAATATGCGCAAGCGCTGGAGCCGTCCCCTGCTGACCATCAACAACATCCCGGTCATCAACGCGGATATCGCCACCGGCGTCAGCCTCTGCCTGCTCTTCGTGGCGGCTGGCGGGATTTTGCACTTCGACCTGGGCTACGTGACCCTGCTCATCGCCCACATCACCTTCAACATCCCCTACGTCATCATGTCCATCATGCCTAAGCTCTACCAGATGGACAAGAACCTCATCGACGCCGCTCAAGACCTGGGCTGTACCTGGATGCAGGCCTTTTATAAGGTGGTCATCCCGGAGATCATGCCCGGCATCATCAACGGCCTGCTCATCGCCTTCACCATGAGTATCGACGACTTCGTCATCAGTTACTTCACGGCAGGCAGCAAGGTGCAGACCCTGTCCATGACCATCTACGCCATGACCCGTAAGCGCATCAGCCCGGAGATCAACGCCGTCTCGACCTTGCTCTTCGTCACCGTCCTCCTGCTCTTGGCCATCGTGAACATCCGCGAGATGCGGCAGGAGAACGCCCGAAAAAAAGCGCTGAAACGGGCGCAGCAGTGAGGAGGGGAGCAGTATGAAGAAACGTATGCTATCTGTCCTGGCCGGCTTCCTGGCCAGTGCCGCTCTGCTCACCGGCTGCGGTTCCGGCGGCGAGTCCAGCACATCCGGCAGCGCCGTCCGGACGGGGCGAGAGGTGAACGTGTGCTCCTGGGGTGAGTACATCGACACCGACCTGATTGGCCAGTTTGAGAAGCAGACTGGCATCAAGGTCAATTACACCACCACGGAGAGCAATGAGACGCTCTATTCGCTGCTCAAGACCGGCGGCTCCACCTATGATGTGGTAGTGCCTTCCGACTATATGCTCTCCCGACTCATTGAGGAGGGAATGTTGGAGAAGCTGGACTTTTCCAATATCCCCAACTTTAAGCTCATTGGGGACGACTACAAGAATTTGCCCTACGACCCGGAGAACCTCTACTCCGTGCCCTACACCTGGGGCACCACCGGTATCATCTACAACACCAAGATGGTGACCGAGCCGGTGGACAGCTGGTCGATCTTGTTCGATGAGAAGTATAAGGGTGAGATCTTGATGATCGACAATCCCCGTGACGCCTTCGCCGTGGCCTTGTCCTACCTGGGCTACTCCATCAACACCACCGACAAAAAGGAGCTGATGGAGGCCTACGACCTGCTGGTGAAGCAGAAGGACATTTTGCAGGCGTATGTCATGGATCAGATCTTTGACAAGCTGGAGGGCGGGGAAGCCGCCATGGGCGTGTACTATGCTGGTGACTTCCTGAGCATGAAGGAGAACAATCCGGACTTGGCCTTCGCCATCCCCAAGGAGGGCGCCAACTTCTTCGTGGACGCCATGTGCGTGCCCAAGGGTGCCCGGAACAAGACGGAGGCAGAGGCGTGGATCAATTTCATGTGCTCCTACGACGCCTCCATGGCCAACCTGGACTACATCTGGTACGGCAGCCCGCTGCCCCAGGTGATGGAGGACTACAAGGCCGACCTGGACGAGGAGACCGCGGCGGTGCTCAACCCCAGCAAGGAGGCGCTGAGCCGCTGCGAGATGTTCGTGAACCTGCCCAAGGAGACTTTGGACTTGTACGACGAGCTGTGGGTGCAGCTGAAAAGTTAATGAAATTGGGAATGTGCTGACAGGCCCCGTGCCGGTCGGCACATTCTTTTTCCGCTGGAGGCGGAATTTTGGAAGAGATTGCCGAATCACCACCAATTCCGGCAAAACTGTGGTTCCCTTTTTGTATATTGTGGTGTATAATAAGGGATAACATACATAGTGGGGGGCTATCGGCGCTGGCCAGTCACGCCCCTGCCCAAACCAATCTAGACCATAACGATGGGGGTACACCAATCATGATAACCAGGACCGTTGCCCGTGAGATCGCGGTACATTACGCCTTTGAGCTGGGCTTTTCCAACCTCTCTGCCCAGGAACTGCTGGAGCAGGAGTTGACCCAGGAACGCTTTGGGGAGATCGCCGAGATCGACCCGCTGTACGCCGAGTTCCCGGACGAGAAACAGTGCGCCTATATCCGCAAGCTGGTGGAAGGCGTGGGGGAACACGGGTACGAACTGGATGAGTACATCAGCAAATACGCCATCGGCTGGAAGTTCCAGCGCATCCCTCGCATCGCCGCCGCCATCATGCGGGTGGCCATGTACGAGGTGCTCTATATGCCCGAGATCCCCGCCTCCGCCGCCATCAACGCTGCGGTGGAGCTGGCGAAAAAGTACGACGAACCCAAGGTAGCCTCTTTTGTCAACGGCATTTTGGGTTCCTTCGTCCGCAAAGAGCTGCCCGGAGGCGACCAGGCATGACCGGTTTTCTGGGGCTGGACACCAGCAACTACACCACCTCCGCCGCCGTCTGCCGCGCCGACGGCAGCGGGTACAACAGCTCCCAGCTCCTCACCGTCAAGCCTGGCGAACTGGGCTTGCGGCAGAACGAGGCTCTGTTCCAGCACGTGAAGAACCTGCCCCAGCGCTTTGCCGAGCTGCGGGAGGCTGGGTTCTTGCAGGACATCGCCGCGGTGGGTGCCAGCACCCAGCCCAGAGCGGTGGAAGGCTCCTATATGCCCTGCTTCCTGGCTGGTGCGTCCCAGGGACGCATCCTGGCGGAGACCCTGGGTGTGCCCTTCTACGCCTTCTCCCACCAGCAGGGGCACATCGCAGCCGTCTGCTGGGCGGCGAAGCGATTGGAGCTGTTGGATCAGCCCATGTTGGCCTGGCACCTGTCCGGCGGCACTACCGAACTGCTGCTGGTGGTGCCAGAAAACGGCAACGTCCGCGCCGCCCGCATCGGCGGCACCACCGACATCTCCGCCGGTCAGCTCATCGACCGGACGGGGCAGTACCTACACCTGGACTTCCCCGCCGGGAAAGCCCTGGACAAGCTGGCGTCGGAGAGCGACAAAAAGGAGCGCTTCCGGGTGCGCATCGACAGCCTGCAGTTCTCCTTCTCCGGCATCGAGAACAAGGTGAAGCAGCAGGTGGCGCAGCACAAGGAACCAGCGGACATCGCCCGCTTCACCCTGGAGACCATCGCCTCCCTGGTGCGCCGGGTCACCGACCGTGCCATGGAGCAGTATCCCGGCCTGCCCGTGCTCTGCTCCGGCGGCGTGGCGTCCAACAGCATCCTGCGCAAGTACCTCTATGATGCCGTTTTCGCGCCCCCGGCCTATTCCACCGACAACGCCATGGGCACCGCGGTGCTGACGGCACGGCAGATGGATTGGGGGAAGTAAATGGCTTCGAAACCCATCTATACGGTCACCCAGGTGAACACCTACATCAAGAGCATCCTGGACGGTGACCGGAACCTCTCCGGCATCTACATCCGGGGGGAGATTTCAAACTACAAAAAATACCCCTCCGGCCACCACTATTTCACCCTCAAGGACACCGGCGGAGCCCTCCGCTGCGTCCTGTTCCGCTCCTCGGCCACCCGCCTGCGGTTCCAGCCGGAGAGCGGCATGAAGGTCATCGCCTACGGCCGCATCACCGCCTTCCCACGGGACGGGCAGTATCAGCTGTACGTGGACGCCCTGACTCCGGACGGGGTGGGGGAACTGTACGTGGCCTTCGAGCAGCTGAAGAACAAGCTGTATCAGGAGGGGTTATTTGCCGCCGAGCACAAGAAGCCCATCCCGCGCTACCCCGAGACCATCGCCCTCATCACCTCCCAAGCCGGTGCCGCCGTCCACGACATGACCCGCATCCTGAACGCCCGCTGGCCCATGGCCACGGTGAAGCTCCTGCCTGTGCGGGTGCAGGGAGCCGGTGCGGCAGCGGAGCTGACGGGTGCCATGCGCTACGCCAACCGGAAGCAGGTGGCGGAGCTCATCATCATCGGCCGAGGCGGCGGTTCTATGGAGGATTTGTGGGCGTTCAACGACGAAAATCTGGCCCGTGCGGTGTATGAGTCAGACATCCCGGTCATCTCCGCCGTGGGTCATGAGCCGGACGTGACCATCATCGACTACGTGGCCGACCTTCGTGCCGCCACCCCTTCCAACGGGGCGGAATTGGCGGTGCCCGACCAGCTGGAGCTGAAGCAGTACGTGGATCAGCTGGGGCAGCGTTGTCGGCAGGCCATGTTGGGGCAGCTCCAGAGCGCCAGCCAGAAGCTGGAGCGCCTGCGCACCTCTAACGTCCTCACCGACCCCATGGTGCCTGTCCACAACGGACGGACACGCCTAGAAACCGCCCAGCAGAAGCTGACCGACCTGTTAGACCGTCGTCAGCACCTAGAACGCACCCGCCTGGCGGGTCTGACGTCCACTCTGGACGCACTCAGCCCCCTGAAAGTCCTGGGACGCGGTTACGCCATGGCGCAGGACGAGGACGGCAAGGTCATCACCTCCGTCCACAGCGTGGAGCTGGGGGAGCGCATCCGATTGCGGGTGGTGGACGGGCAGTTAGGGTGTACCGTCATGAAACAATACCCCTTGGAAACCAGCGAAAAGGAGCAGAAGACGAATGGCAGCAAAAAAGAAACCCTTTGAGGAGTCCATGGCGCGCCTGGAGGAGATCGTGTCCATCTTGGAGCGCGGGGAGTCCACCCTGGACGAATCCCTGGCGCTCTTTGAGGAGGGCACCAAGCTGGCGACAGCCTGTTCCAAGCAGCTGGATCAGGCGGAACAGAAGATCTTGAAATTGACCAAAGGCCCGGACGGCGAGCCGGTGGAAACGCCTTTGAAAGGATAAAGTATGAACCAATTCCAATTTGAATTTCAGCGCTGTCAGGGACTCATCGAGGTCAACCTGGCATCCTATTTCACCAAACCGGCCCCCCAGCAAAAACTGCTGGACGCCATGCGCTACAGCCTCCTAGCAGGCGGAAAACGCATCCGACCCATCCTGGCGCTGAAATTCTGTGAAGCGGCAGGGGGGGATCTGGAGCAGGCGCTGCCCTATGCCTGCGCGGTGGAGATGCTCCACACCTATTCCCTCATCCACGATGACCTGCCCAGCATGGACAACGATGACCTGCGCCGGGGCAAGCTCACCAACCACAAGATGTTCGGTGAGTGCACCGCCACCCTGGCCGGTGACGCCCTCCAGGCAGCCGCCTTTGAGACCATCCTGACCGCACCCCTCCCAGCAGAGGTGAACACCGCCGCTGGCCTGACTTTGGCACGTGCGGCAGGCGTCCTGGGCATGTGCGGCGGACAGCAGCTGGACATGGAGGGGGAGACCCGGACGCTGACCTTGAAGGAAGTGGCTCGGATGAACCAGCTCAAGACCGGGTGCCTGCTGAACGCGGCCTGCGTCATGGGCGTCCTGGCGACAGGCGTGCCGGTGGATGACCCCATGGTGTCCGCAGCAGAGCACTACGCCAAGGCCATTGGCCTGGCCTTCCAGGTGCGGGACGATATGCTCAACGTCACCTCCACCGAGGAGGAGATGGGCAAGCCGGTGGGCAACGACGCCGAGAGCCACAAGTCCACCTACGTGTCCCTGTTGGGGCTGGACAAATGCGCCAACGTCATCGCTCAGCAGACGGCGGCGGCGAAAGAGGCCATCCGGGGTTGTCTCCCGGACGTGGACTTTTTGTGTGATCTGGCGGATTATCTGGCCGGACGAGAGAAATAAAACGGTATGATACCGAGCGAGAAAGGAGGCGCAGCTGTGCCAGATCTTTTTTCCCAGGATCTGCACCAAATTTCTGACCAGGAGGCGGAAACCCTGTGTCAGGAACTGCGCAGATCGCTCCTTGCCACCGTCAGTCAGACGGGGGGACATTTGGCATCCAATCTAGGGGCAGTGGAGCTGACCGTGGCCATCCATCGGGTGTACGACACGGCCAAGGATCGCCTGGTCTTCGACGTGGGACACCAGTGCTATTGCCATAAAATATTGACCGGCCGAGCAGACCGGATGACCACCCTGCGGAAGATGGGCGGCCTGTCCGGTTTCCCCAAGCCGGAGGAGAGCGAGCACGACGCCTTCATCGCCGGCCACGCCTCCAATTCGGTCTCTGTGGCCGTGGGCATGGCTCGTGCGCGGACGCTGCAGAAGCAGGATTACCAGGTCATCGCCCTCATCGGCGACGGCGCATTGACCGGCGGCCTGGCCTACGAGGGGCTGTCCGACGCCGGGCAGAGCGGGGAGAACCTGGTGGTCATCCTCAACGACAACGGCATGTCCATCCAGAAGAACGTGGGCGGCATCGCCACCCTGCTGGCGCGGAACCACCTGCGTCCCACCTACCTGTCTTTCAAGCGGGCGTACCGAAAAGTGTTCGAAAAAATCCCCGGCGGACGGGTTTTGTATAACTTTAACCACAAAATAAAGAAGAGCATCAAGGGCACCATCCTGCCCAGCAGCTTCTTCGAGGACATGGGCTTCACCTACATCGGCCCCGTGGACGGCCACCAGGTGGGGGAACTGACCCGCCTGCTCCGTTGGGCGAAATCCCTGCCGGGTCCGGTGCTGGTTCACGTCCGCACGGTCAAGGGCAAGGGCTGGCCTCATGCCGAGGAGACCCCGGACGCCTATCACGGCGTGTCCCCCTTCGACGTGGCCACCGGCAAACCCCTGAAGGCCAGCGGGCAGAACTTCTCCTCGGTGTTCGGGGAGGAACTGAGCCGCCTGGCGGTGGACGACCCGAAGATCTGCGCCGTCACCGCCGCCATGCGGTCGGGCACCGGATTAGACCCCTTTGCCATCCGCTGTCCCGAACGGTTTTTTGACGTGGGTATCGCGGAAGGCCACGCCGTGGCCATGTGCTCCGGCATGGCGAAACAGGGGATGCTGCCGGTGTTCGCCGTCTACTCCTCCTTCTTGCAGCGGGGCTACGATATGCTCATCCACGATATGGCTCTCCAGAGGCTACATATGGTGCTGGGGGTCGACCGTGCCGGTCTGGTGGGGGACGATGGCGAGACCCACCAGGGGCTGTTCGACGTGGCCTACCTGTCCACCGTACCCGGACTGACCCTGCTGGCCCCAGCCAGCTTCGCCGAGACCCGTTCCATGCTCCACCGCGCCCTGTACGAGCTGGATGGCCCGGTCGCGCTCCGTTACGCCCGCGGCGGCGAGAACGGCTACAGCGACGACCACAGCCAGGGCGCTGCGGCGGTGCTGCGTGAGGGCAGCGACTGGACGGCGGTGTGCTACGGCACCATGACCGGGGAAGTGCTGGCGGCGGCGGAAGCGTTGGACGCGGAAGGTATCTCGGTGGAGGTGGTCAAGCTCAACCAGCTGGCGCCGCTGGCGCCGGAGACGGTGCTGACGTCAGTGCGAAAGACCGGGCGGCTGCTGGTGGCGGAGGAGGTCATCCAGACAGGCTCCCTGGGCGTGGCGCTGGCAGGCGCGGTGGCAGCGGAAGGGCTGGCGCTGAAGGCGCTGAAGCTGCTGAACACCGGCGACCAGTTCGTGCCACACGGGACCATTCCCCAGCTGCGTGAGAAGCTGGGTATCAACAGTGACCACATTGCGTCGGTCATGCGGGAGGCGGAAAGATGAGTAAAACACGGCTGGATGTGGCCATGGCCGCACAAGGGCTGGCCGAGAGCCGTCAGAAGGCACAGGCCATCATCATGAGCGGTCTGGTCTTCGTGGACGGCAAACGGGTGGACAAGTGCGGCGCCCAGATCGCCGACACGGCGGTCATCGAGGTGCGGGGCAAGACCCTGCGCTACGTGAGCCGAGGCGGCCTGAAATTGGAGAAAGCCATGCAGTGCTTCCCCCTGACCTTGCAGGATGCCGTCGCCATGGACTGCGGCGCGTCCACCGGCGGGTTCACCGACTGTATGCTCCAAAACGGGGCGAAAAAGGTGTACGCCGTGGACGTGGGCTATGGGCAGCTGGATTGGAAGCTGCGGCAGGATGAACGGGTGGTGTGCATGGAGCGCACCAACGCCCGGTACTTGACAAAGGAACAGATCCCCGAGCCGTTGGATTTCGTCTCAGTGGACGTGTCCTTCATCTCTCTGGGGCTTATCTTCCCAGCCCTGCGTCCGCTGCTGGCGGACAATGCCAACCTGGTCTGCCTCATCAAGCCCCAGTTCGAGGCGGGCAAGGACAAGGTGGGCAAGAAGGGGGTCGTGCGCGACCCCAAGGTGCATCTGGCGGTGCTGGAGCAGTTTTTGCACCACGCGGCGGAGAATGACCTGACCGTGAAGGGGATGACCTATTCCCCCATCAAGGGGCCGGAGGGGAACATCGAGTACCTGGGCTGGCTCACGGCGGAGGCGGGGGAGAACTGCATCCCCGATCTGCATACCCTGGTAGAAACATCACATAAAGAATTGGAGAGGGTACCATGAAGATTATACTCAGTCCCAACCCGTACCGGGATAAGCGCATGACCGTGGTGAGCGAGGCGGAGAAGGTGCTGAAGGAGTGCGGTGTAGAGACCGTGGTGTGCCTGCCCTTCCCCATGGACGACCACTTTCGGTTTGCCAAGAAATTTGATTGGAAAGACTTAGAAGAAGAGGCGGCGGACACTGATATGCTCATCTGCTTTGGCGGCGACGGCACCATCCTCCACCTGGCTCGCTTCGCCCGCACCCACAACATCCCCATCCTGGGGGTGAACACCGGCAGCCTGGGTTACATGGCCGAGCTGGAGCCGGGCGAGGTGAAACTGCTGCGCCAGGTGGTGGAGGGCAAGTACCGGCTGGAACCGCACATGATGCTGGATTTCCGGGTCATCCGGAACGGTCGGGTCATCCACGAGGACACCGCCCTGAACGAGACCACCATCCGCACCAGCGCCGTGGGCAAAGAAATTCATTTCGTCATCTACGCCGACGGGGTGGAGCTGTTCGCCTGCAACGGCGACGGGGTCATCATCGGCACCCCCACCGGTTCCACCGCCTATAACGTCTCCGCCGGCGGCCCCATCGTGGAGCCCACCGCCGAGAACATCCTGGTCACCCCCATCTGCGCCCACGACCTGCGGGTGCGCCCCTGCGTGCTCAGCAAGGATCGGGTGGTGACGGTGGAGCTGGGGCACATCGGCAAGAAAGGGGTCTTTCTGTCCCCGGACGGCGGCTCCTTCCGGTTGTCTGACCACGATAAGATCGAGCTGCGCAGCTCTGACAGCCGCATCAACCTGGTGCGGGTGACGGATCGGAGCTTTTATGAGATCTTGCACCAGAAATTAGGTACTTAAAGGAGGAAATGGTGAAAGAAAAGCGACAACGGGCAATTCTGGACATCATTGCCAATCACATCATCGAGACCCAGGAGCAGCTGCTGGCGGAGCTGAAGGAGCGGGGCTTTCGCTGTACCCAGGCGACCATCTCCCGCGACATGAAGGAGCTCCAGCTCATCAAGGAGCTGACCCCTTCTGGGAGCTATCGGTACGCCGTTTCCATCCACCAGAACCGCCGCGACTTCAACGACCGCCTGCGCAACGTCTTTCGGGAAGGGGTCACGTCGGTGGACCTGGCCCAGAATATCATCGTCCTGAAGACCATGCCCGGCCTCGCCAACGCAGCCGCTGCGGCGCTGGACGGTATGGACATCGAGGAGATGGTAGGCTCCCTGGCCGGGGACGACACGGCGCTGCTGGTCATGCGCACCAACCAGGCGGCGGAGCAGTTTTGCAGTGAGCTGCGGATGATGCTGAAATGACGGGCAACGGAAGAAAGAGCGTGAATCGAAATGCTGTTACTGCTTCACATTGAAAATATCGCGGTCATCCAGTCCGCCGACATCCAGTTCGACGCGGGCTTCAACGTCCTTACCGGCGAGACCGGCGCAGGCAAATCCATCGTAGTGGACGCCCTGAACGCCGTCCTGGGTGGACGCACTTCCCGTGACCTCATCCGCACCGGCGCCAAATCCGCCCTGGTCAGCGCCCAGTTCATCGACCTGCCCCAGCTGGATTGGTTCCGGGAGCAGGACATCGCTCCGGACGCCGAGGGCGTCCTGCTGTTGCAGCGAGAATTGCGGGCAGACGGGAAGAACACCTGCCGTTTGAACGGTCGTCCCGTGTCCCTGGCACAGCTCCGGGAGCTGGGGCGGCAGCTGCTGGACATCCACGGCCAGCACGACGGGCAGCGTCTGTTGGACCCGGCCTGTCACCTGGAATACCTGGACAGCTTCGGCCAGTGCAGTCCGCTGCTGGCGGACTATCAGACCGCCTACCACAAGCTCATTAGCCTGAAAAAACAGATGGACAGCTTGAAGATGGACGAGGCGGAAAAGGTGCGACGGGTGGACAATCTGACCTACCAGATTGCCGAGCTGGAGCGTGCCGACCTGCGTCCCGGCGAGGATGAGGCGTTAGCGGAGCGGAAGAAACTGCTGCGCTCCGCGGGGAAGATCATGGGCGCGGTGGACAGCGCCTGTTATGCCCTCTTCGGCAGCGACGAGACTCAGGGGGCGTTGGATTTAGTCGAGGAAGCCGCCGATGCCATGCGTCAAGCTGGCCGCTACAGCGACGCTTTCGCTGAGCTGGCGGAGAAGCTGGAGAGCCTGCGTTACGACCTGGACGACGCCGCGGAACGGGTGCGGGACAAGAAGGAGGAGATGGAGTTCTCCCCCTCCGAATTGGACCAGCTGGAGAGCCGTTTGGACATCATCTACCGGCTGCAAAAGAAGTACGGCAGCACGGTGGAGGAGATGCTCCAATACCTGGATCGGTGCCGGGCGGAGCTGGAGACCATCCAGAGCGCAGCCGATACGTTGGAGAAATTGGAACAGAAATTGCAAGCCGCCCAGGCGGAAGCGGCCAAGGTGGCGGCCAAGCTGACCGCCCTGCGCAAAAAACAAGCCGTGCTGCTCCAGCAGCGCATTCAGAAGGAACTGGCGGACTTGGATATGCCAAAAGTGCGATTTGAGGTAGCATTCAGCGAGAAAACCTGCATCTTTGGCATGGATGAAACTGGCGCGGACGAAGTGCAGTTCCTCATGTCCGCCAACGTGGGGGAGGACTTGAAGCCCATCCACAAGATCGCCTCCGGCGGTGAGCTGGCTCGCATCATGCTGGCGCTGAAGAACGTGCTGGCGGAGAACGAGACGGTGACCACGTTGGTCTTCGACGAGGTGGATACCGGCGTGTCCGGCCGGGCGGCGCAAAAGGTCGCTCGGAAGATGGCGGACGTGGGTCAGCACAAACAGGTGCTCTGCGTCACCCATCTGCCGCAGATCGCCGCCATGGCGGACGTCCACTTTTCCGTGGAAAAAGGGGAGCGGGACGGCCGCACCTACACCCAGGTGGAGCGCCTGACCCAGCAGCGGCGGAAGGAGGAGCTGGCGCGCCTCACCGGCGGGGCGGTCATCTCGGACGCCATCCTGAAGAGCGCCGGGGAATTGCTGGCGGAAGCGGAAGGCTACAAACAAAGTCGGAAAAATCAGCAAAATCCAGTTGACAAACCGGGAAAACTGGGTTAGAATAAGCCGCAAGTAAGCGATGAAGAGGAAGAGTAGCGATGTGCGTGAGCTGCAGAGAGCTTCCGGCCGGTGCAAGGAAGTGCGAGCGCCTCGTGAATACCCCTCGGAGCTGCTGTCCCAACGGCGGAATGACAGGACGTGTCCGCCCAGTAGGCACAGCCGGGTTGCGACCGTTATATCGCCGGAGTTTCTGACTCCCTGAGGTTCGCTCCGCGAGGAGCCGACGCATCAGAGGTGGTACCGTGCAAAATGGTTCGATTTTTGCGCCCTCTGTCCCCATGTGGACGGAGGGCGTTTTTTGGTGTCGTCCCTCCGGCCGAACAAACAACAAAAGGAGAGAAAAAACGATGACACTGTATGATGAATTGATCGCCCGCGGCCTGATCGCCCAGGTCACCGACGAGGAAAAGGTAAAGGAACTGATCAACAGCGGCAAGGCCACCTTCTACATCGGCTTTGACCCCACCGCCGACTCCCTCCACGTGGGCCACTTCATGGCTCTCTGCCTGATGCGCCGCCTTCAGTCCAACGGCAACAAGCCCATCGCCCTCCTAGGCGGCGGCACTGCCCTCATCGGTGACCCTTCCGGCAAGACCGATATGCGTAAGATGCTGACGGCGGAGGACATCAACCACAACGCCGAGTGCTTCAAGAAGCAGATGTCCCGCTTCATCGACTTCTCCGACGGCAAGGCCCTCATGGTCAACAACGCTGACTGGCTGCTGGGGCTGAACTACGTGGAGTTGCTGCGGGAAGTGGGCGCTTGCTTCTCTGTCAACAATATGCTCCGGGCTGAGTGCTACAAGCAGCGGATGGAGAAGGGTCTGACCTTCCTGGAATTCAACTACATGATTATGCAGAGCTACGACTTCTACCACCTGTACCAGGAATACGGCTGCAATTTCCAGTTCGGCGGCGACGACCAGTGGTCCAACATGCTGGGCGGCCGAGAACTCATCCGCCGGAAGCTGGGCAAGGACGACGCAGAGGCCATGACCATCACCCTGCTGCTCAACAGCGAGGGCAAGAAGATGGGCAAGACCGTCTCCGGCGCTGTGTGGCTGGATCCGGAAAAGACCAGCCCCTACGAGTTCTACCAGTACTGGCGGAACGTGGAGGACGCGGACGTGATCAAGTGCATCAAGATGCTCACCGACGTGCCTCTGGATCAGATCGCAGAGATGGAGACCTGGAAGGACGCCAAGCTCAACGAGGCCAAGGCCATCCTGGCATACGAGCTGACCAAGCTGGTCCACGGCGAAGAGGAAGCGGAGAAGGCACAGCAGACCTCCCAGAGCCTGTTCTCCACCGGCGGCGACCTGACCAATATGCCCACCACCGAGCTGACCGCAGACCAGTTCGCAGACGGCCAGATCACCATCGTCAAGCTGCTGACCACCGCCGGTCTCGCCACCTCCAACAAGGAAGCCAAGACCCTCATCAAGCAGGGCGGCGTCCAGGTCAACGGCGAAAAGGTGGAGGAATTCACCGACAGCTATGGCGCTGACGCATTCGAAGGCGACGGTCTGATTGTCAAGAAGGGCAAGAAAGTTTATCGTCGTTTCGTAAAGGCATAATCAAACACCAACCCCAAACCCACGCTATTTTCGTGATAGCGTGGGCTTTTTTTGTCTCTTTGCGGTTGTCTTTTCCAGTCCAGCTCTGGTATAATATAATGTAATACCTTCTGATTGGAGTCAGAAAATGAACACAATATCTACCTTTTTGGAACATTTCGACCTGACACAACTGATCTCCCTGCTCATCCAAGCCATCGCCGCCCTCCTGTGCATCAGCTTCCACGAGATGGGCCACGGCTTCGCCGCCTGGTGCCTGGGGGACGAGACGGCAAAACGGCAGGGCAGAGTGTCCATGAACCCGCTGCACCACATCGACCCGTTGGGGCTCATCCTGCTGGTCACCGCCGGGTTCGGCTGGGCCAAGCCCGTGCCCGTGGATATGCGCCACTTCCGCCACCCCAAATCCGGCATGGCGCTGACCGCGCTGGCAGGCCCTTTGAGCAACTTCCTCATGGGCTGGGCGGCACTGGGGGGCGCCAGCCTGCTCTATCACTTCGCCCTGAAACAGATCATCACCGTCCAGCTCTACGCCCACCTCTTCGCGCTGCTCATCCAAATCGCCGTGCTCAGCGTGGGTCTGGGGATGTTCAACCTCATCCCGTTCCCGCCCCTGGACGGCTCCAAGATTCTGTTCTCCCTGCTGCCCGACCGCATCTACTATTTCATCCTCCGCTACGAGCGCTACCTGATGGCCGCCCTCTTTGCGCTGGTCTTCTTCGGCCTGCTGGACACGCCGTTGGACGTGCTGCGGAATTGGGGGCTGCGAGGACTGTGCCAGCTGACACGGTTCCCGGCGGACTTCTTCGGGCTGTAAATGGCGCTGGACGTACCTGTCTACCATCTGGACGGGGTGGTGCAGAACCGGTCGGAACGGGAGAACTTTGACGGGCCGCTGGACTTAATTTTGCTGCTGCTCAGCAAGAACAAGATGGAGATCGCCGACATCCAGATCGCCCTCATCCTAGACCAATACTTAGCCTGGATGAACCAGCGGCAGACGTTGGATTTAGAGGTAGCCAGCGAGTTCGTGGCCATGGCCGCCCACCTGGTATACATTAAAACTAGAATGCTGCTGTCGTTACAGGACGAGGAAGCGGCCAGCGAGGTGGAGGCGCTCATCGCCTCCTTGGAAGCCCGTCAGCGGAGCGCGTCCTACAGCAAGATACAGGCGGTGCTGCCCACCTTGCAGCATCGTTACACGGTGGGCAAGGACTACCTGCCCAAGCCGCCGGAGCCGCTCCCGCCTGCCGCCGACTACCCCTATGAGCACCCACCCACCGACCTGCCCCAGGCGCTGGGGAAGCTGCTCTTAAAACGGAGCGCTGAGCAGCTGCCGCCCCTGTCCGCCCAGTTCGAGGGCATCGTGGCGCGAGAACCGTACCCGGTGGAGGAGAAGGCGTCGGAGATCCTGCGCGGCCTGACCTGCTCGGGCACCACCGCCTTTTCCGACCTGTTCCGGGACAGCCGGAGCCGCTCCGAGGTGGTGGCCACCTTTTTGGCGGTGCTGGAGCTGTGCCGAGGGCGGAAGATCTGGGTCACCGGTCAGGGGGACGACTGTGTGGTCACCTGGGCGGACGAGGAGGAGAAGGGAACTGGATGACCATGGAATTTCAGGACATAAAATCAACCATAGAGGGCATTCTATTCGCATCCGGCGAACCGGTGCCGGTAACCCGCCTGTGCCAGGTGCTGGCGCAGGACGAGGATGCCGTGGAGGGTGCCATCCACGCCCTGGCGGACGAGTACGCCTTCCAGCGCCGTGGCATGCGCATCGTCCAGCTGGGCGACCGGTATCAGATGTGCTCCGCCCCGGAGTACGCCGACCCCATCCGCCAGGCGCTGGATCTCCGCAAGCCGCCCCAACTCAGCCCAGCGGCGTTGGAGTCCTTGGCCATCATCGCCTACTTCCAGCCCGCCACCAAAGGGGTGGTGGAGCAGATACGGGGGGTGGACTCTGGCTACACGGTGAATCTGCTGGCGGAACGGGGCCTCATCCAGGAAACGGGACGGCTGAACGCGCCGGGACGGCCGGTGCTGTTCCGAACCACCGACCGATTCCTGCGCTGCTTTGGCCTCAAGAGCCTAGACGACCTGCCGCCCCTGCCGGAGCGGGAGGGAGAACGGGCGCTGGCTCAGGAGCTGGAGGACGCCCTCAAACAACGAGAGCGAGAACAGGAGGAGGGGTGACGTGGGCATCGTAGGGATCATTTTGCTGGTGCTGGCGGCGCTGCTGCTGCTCTTGCTGCTCTGCCGGGTGGGGGTCATTGCCACCTATTCCGCCGACGGGCTGACGGTACGGGCGCGGCTGGGGTGGTTCAAGCTGACCATTCTCCCCATGCCCAAGCGGAAGCCCAAGCAAAAACGGGCGAAAGCGGCGAAAAAGAAGCCCAAAACCGAGAAAAAACCGCCCAAACAGGCGGAAAACCACCCCAACAGCCTGCAAACCATCCTAAAGGGCGGCTCCATCTCCCAGCTGAAGGAGCTGCTGGAGCTGGCGTTGGCGGCGGCAGGGGATATGATACGCCATCTGCGGGTAGAATATCTACGCCTGCACTACACCTTCGCCGGTCAGCCCGACCCGGCCAAGGCGGCCCTGCGCTGGGGCAAGGCCAACATCAGCGGGGACGTCATCGGTCACCTGCTGGAACAACATTTGAACATCCTGCGGCGAGAGGTCACAGCGGAGGTGGATTTCTGTTCCGAACAGTCCGCCGTCTACGCCGCCGGTTCCTGCTCCATCCGAGTGGGAGCGGCGCTGCTGGTGACCCTGCGGCTACTGCGAAGCTATCTGCAATGGAAAAAACGGCAGGACAAAACCCCTGCCCAGGAGGAGAAGACATATGGATAACAAGACACATCCGGTAGGAGAAGTAGTGCAGCTGACCATGGACAAGCTGCGGGAGATGGTAGATGTGAACACGGTAGTGGGCGACCCCATCCACACCCCGGAAGGGGTGACGGTCATCCCCGTCTCCAAGGTGAGCATCGGCCTGGTCTCCGGCGGCAGTGACTTTACCACCAAGAACCAGCCCGCCGGCAGCAATTCCTACGGCGGCGCCAGCAGCGCCGGCGTGAACATCCAGCCCCAGGCGTTCCTGGTCATCAACGGCGACAACGTGCGCCTGCTGCCGGTGGCGCCTACCGAAGCGGGTGCCCTGGACAAGGCCATCGACCTGCTGCCGGAGCTTTTGACCAAGGTCTCCCGCCTGCTGGATCAGCGGAAAGCGGACAAGGCGAAGAAGAAGGCCGCCAAGACACCGGAAGGGGAGGCAACGGAAGGAGAAGCATGAGAAAGAAACCGATCAAACGCCTGCTGGCCATGGTGCTGGCGGTGGTGTGCGCAGTGGGGCTGACCTCCACCGCCTGTGCCATCGACCAGCCGCCGGTGAACTCCGCCACTTCGGCCTGCGTCATGGACGTGGACAGCGGGCGCATCCTCTACAGTAAGAACGAGAACGCCGAGCGCTGCATCGCCAGCATCACGAAGATCATGACCGCCATCCTGGTCATTGAGAACAACACCGATTTCGATCAGGTCATCACCGCCTCCAAGACTGCCGCCGCCGAGGACGGCACGTCCCTGTATTTAGTGGAGGGGGACAAGCTGACCCTGATGACCGGTCTGTACGGCACCATGCTCCGCAGCGGCAACGACGCCGCGGTGGCCATCGCCGAGCACACGGCGGGGAGCGTGGAGAAGTTCGTCAAGATGATGAACGACAAGGCCAAGGAGCTGGGCATGACCCACTCCCACTTCAGCTGGCCCAACGGCCTCATCGATGAGGACAACTATTCCAGCGCCAAGGATATGGCCATCCTGTCCAGCTACGCCATGAAAAATAAACTCTTTGCCAAGATCGTCAAGACCGGCTATATCGAGACCAAGGACGGGTATCAGATCGAGAACCACAACCGGATGCTCTCCCGGGACAAGCGCTGCATTGGCGTCAAGACCGGCTTCACCACCCTGGCAGGCCGCACCTTGGTGACCTGCTTCAAGAACCCGGACAACGGCCAGCGCATCATCATCGTCACCCTCAACAACTACGACCACTACAACGACCACCAGCGCCTGTGCAACTGGGTCTTTGACAACTTCCAGCAGACCACCCTGGTGAAGAAAAAAGCCAAGGTGGCCACCGTGAAGAGCGACGGCAAAACGGCGGAGCTCATCGCCAAGGAGAAGGTCTCTTGGCCCTCCAAAGATGGCGAGGCGTCCCGCATCACCAGCACCTTCTCCGTCCAGAGCAACCAGGGCGTGCCCATGGAAGAGGGGACGATGGCGGGGAAGATGCGGTTCTACCTGGACGGCAAGAAGATCGGCCAGACCGAGCTGGTCTACCACTACCCGGAATCGTGAGCGCACAGAATAGAAGGGAGGGATGACCGTGGAGGAACGGGTACAAAAAATTTTATCCGCCTACGGCGTCTGCTCCCGCCGGGAGGCGGAGCGGCTGATGACCGCCGGGGAAGTGCTGGTCAACGGCACCCCCGCCGCCCTAGGTGACAAGGCGGACCCGGAGCGGGATCGCATCACCGTCCGCGGCGTCCCCCTCCGCGCCAAAGCGCCGGAGCACTGTTATGTGATGCTCCATAAACCCAGAGGTTATGTGACGACCCTCTCTGACGAAAAGGGACGCGCCAACGTGGCGGAGCTGGTGTCCGGCTGCGGTGTCCGGGTGTACCCGGTGGGGCGGCTGGACTTGAACTCGGAGGGGCTGCTGCTCCTGACCAACGACGGGGCGCTGACCCAGTATCTGACCCACCCCAGCCATGAGATGGAGAAGGAATACCACGTGCGGGTGAAGGGCGACGTGCAGGCGGCGGTGCCGATCTTGCGTCAAAACATGACGGTGGACGGGGAGTTGTTTCACGGCGCGAAGGTGCAGGTCTTGCAGGAGACCGACCGGGGCGGCGTGCTGTCCATGGTCATCTGCGAGGGGAAGAACCGACAAATTCGACGGATGTGCGCCTACGCCGGGCTCACCGTCCTGCGCCTGAAACGGGTGCGGGAAGGGGCTGTCCGGCTGGGGAAGCTGCCGGTGGGGCAGTGGCGTTACCTGTCAGGGGAGGAAATTTCTGCGTTGCGGGGAAAATAGCTTGCAAGATTTTGCAAGACTTTCCGGCGAAGTTGCATTTTTGTCTTGCATTTGCTCTGTTTTAATGCTATTATCAAAGTATCTTTGATAACGATTGCAAGTGATGAAGCCACAAAATTAGGAGCATTGCAAATGACAGATATCTTAACGTATATACAGGAAAATATGTCCTCCTTCTCCAAGGGACAGAAACTGATCGCCAATTACATTCTACAGTCCTATGACAAGGCTGCGTTCATGACCGCCAGCAAGCTGGGCAAGACGGTCAACGTCAGCGAGTCCACCGTGGTGCGGTTCGCCGCGGAGCTGGGCTTTGACGGCTACCCCAGCATGCAAAAAACCTTGCAGGAAATGATCCGCAACAAGCTCACCGCCATCCAGCGGGTGGAGGTGTCCAAGGAGCGCATCGGCAACCAGGACGTGATGACCATGGTCATGCAGTCGGACATTGAAAAGATCCGCATGACCCTGGACGAGACCGATCAGGTCAGCTTCAACCAGGCGGTGGGTGCCATCGCCAACGCCAAGCGCATCTACATCCTGGGCGTCCGCTCCGCCAGCGTGCTGGCCAACTTTATCAGCTTTTATTTCCGGTTCATGTTCGACAATGTGGTCAGCGTGGACACCAGCTCCATCAGCGAGGTGTTCGAGCAGATCGTCCACATCTCTGCCGACGACGTGTTCATCGGCCTGTCCTTCCCCCGTTACTCCAAGCGCACCATCAAAGCCATGCAGTACGCCAAGGATCAGGGGGCCAAGGTGGTGGCCATCACGGACAGCAAGGTGTCCCCTCTGACCAAGATCGCCGACGTCTCCCTGCTGGCCAAGAGCGACATGGCCTCCTTCGTGGACTCCCTGGTGGCGCCCCTGAGCCTGGTCAACGCCCTCATCGTGGCCATCAGCCGGGAGAAGGCGGTGCACCTGGAATCCTCTTTGAACCGGTTGGAGAGCATCTGGGAAGAATACGACGTGTACGAAAAACAAGGACAAGATTGACAACGACAAGCGGAGCAGACCGGCGTTCGGCTGCTCCGTTTTTTTGAGGAAGAAGCATGACAAAACAAGTGATCGTAGTGGGCGGCGGCGCGGCCGGTATGATGGCCGCCATCACCGCAGCCCGGCAGGGCGCCAAGGTGACCCTGGTGGAGCGGAACGAGAAGATGGGGCGCAAGCTCTACATCACCGGCAAGGGCCGCTGCAACGTGACCAACCACACCGACGCCCGCACCGTATTAGAGAATATCCCCCACGGGAACCGCTTCCTGTTCAGCGCCCTGGACCGGTTCCCGCCGGAGGCCACCATGGCCTTTTTCACCGAGCTGGGCGTCTCCCTGAAGACCGAACGGGGCAACCGGGTCTTTCCCACCTCCGACCGGGCGGCGGACATCATCGACGCCCTGGTGCGGGAGCTGAGACGGCAGAAGGTGACCACGGTACACGGACGGGTGTCCCACATCCAGACTGAGGACGGCCACGCGACCGGCGTGACCCTGGAGGACGGCAGGCAACTGACCGCTCAGACCGTCATCCTGGCCACCGGCGGCGCGTCCTACCCGGCCACCGGCTCCACCGGCGACGGGTATCGGCTGGCGTCCGAGCTGGGGCACACGGTGACAGAGTTGCAAGGCTCCCTGGTGCCCTTGGAGGCGAAAGGGGAGGACTGCCCCAGAATGCAGGGGCTGGCGCTGAAGAATGTGCGCATCAAGGTGGTCAACCAGAAGAAGAAGGTGGCCTACGAGGGGTTCGGCGAGCTGCTGTTCACCCACTTTGGCCTGTCCGGCCCTCTCATTTTGAGCGCCAGCGCCCACCTGACCAAGCTGGACAAGAACCAGTATACGGTCATCATCGACCTGAAACCGGCGCTGGAGGAGAAGAAGCTGGACGAACGTCTGGTGCGGGAGTTCCAGGCGCAGGCCAACAAAGATTTCCAAAATGCCCTGGGCAGCCTCTTGCCCCGGCTGATGATTCCTGTTATCATAGAGCGCACCGGCATCCCGCCGGAGACCAAAGTACATGACTTGACCCGCGGCCAGCGGCGGCAGCTGTTGGAGCAGCTCAAGGGGTTCCGAGTGGACATCCAGGGGCTGCGTCCGGTGGAGGAGGCCATCGTCACCTCCGGCGGCGTGAAGACCAAGGAGGTCAACCCCACCACCATGGAGTCCAAGCTGGTGCCCGGCCTGTACCTGGCCGGAGAGCTGCTGGACGTAGACGGCTACACCGGCGGGTTCAACCTACAGATCGCCTGGGCGACCGGCTATGCAGCCGGGCTGTACGGGGCGAAGAACGAAACGGATATGGAGAAATGAGGCGTAAGTGATGAAGATGATTAGTATTGCCATTGACGGCCCCAGCGGCGCGGGGAAGAGCACCATGGCGCGGAAGGTAGCGGCGGAGCTGAACTATTTATATGTAGACACCGGCGCCATCTACCGCAGCGTGAGCCTGTATGCCTACCGGGCAGGGGTGGACAAGACCGATTCCGAGAAGATCGTGTCCCTGCTGCCGGAGATTCACATTGATATGCAGTATCAGTCCGACGGCATCCAGCACATGATCCTCAACGGCGAGGACGTGACCGACGCCATCCGGCAGAACGAAGTGTCCCTGTACACCTCCGCCGTGGCCGCTATCCCTGCCGTCCGAGCCTTCCTGCTGGACTTGCAGCGGAACCTGGCCGCCACCCACAACGTCATCATGGACGGCCGGGACATCGGCACCGTGGTGCTGCCTGATGCCACGGTCAAGATCTACCTGACCGCCTCCGCCGAAGCCCGCGCCAAGCGGCGCTGGCTGGAGCTCCACGAAAAGGGCGACCCCATCCCCCTGGAGCAGGTGTTGGAGGACGTCCAGCAGCGGGACTACAACGACACCCACCGAGACGTGGCGCCCCTGCGCCAGGCGGAAGACGCCGTGCTGGTGGACACCACCGAATGTGACCTGGAGGAGAGCTACCAGCTGCTCCTGAAGACCATCCGGGAGAGGATTTGAGCCATGGCAGACAAGAAGAAAAAGCAGTACACCAACGAGGGCATGGACAAGAGCTATCGCCGCCTCTACAGCATCGTGAAACCGCTGTTCATGCTCCTGTTCCCCTTCCGCAAGATCCACGCGGAGAACATCCCAGAGGGCAAAGTCCTCATCTGCCCCAACCACTTCTCCGATTTAGACCCCCTGATGGTCTGCTTCTCCGTGCCCAAGCGCAGTCCCCTCCGGGTCATGGCCAAGCAGGAGCTGATGAAGGTGCCCATTTTGGGCTGGCTCCTGCGCCGTGCAGGCATCTTTGGGGTCAACCGGGGCAACAGCGACGTGGGCGCCATCAAGACCGCCATGAAGCACCTGAAGACCGGCCGCAAGCTCCTCCTGTTCCCGGAGGGCACCCGGGTCAAGAACGTGGACGAGAACGCTGGCAAGACCGGCGCCATCATGCTGGCCGCCCGGACGGGCACGCCCATCCTGCCCTGCTATTGCCAGAAGCGGAAGTTCCCCTTCCAGCGCACTTCTATCGTCTTCGGCACTCCTTACATGATCGAGGGGCCGGAGGGGCAGAAGGTGCCGTCCAGCGAGTACCACCATTACGCGGAAGACTTGATGCACCGCATCTACGCCCTAAAGGATGAGATAGAATGAACGTCACCGTAGCCAAGACCGCTGGGTTCTGCTACGGCGTGAAGCGTGCAGTGGAGCTGGCTCAGCAGGCCGCCCAGGACGGCAAGCCCTGCGTCATGCTGGGGCCCATCATCCACAACGCCCACGTGGTGGACGCTCTGGCGGAACAGGGGGTGGGCTGCGTGAACACCCCTGATGAAGTGCCGGAGGGCAGCCGGGTCATCATCCGCTCCCACGGGGAGAGCCAGGCGGTGTATGAGCAGCTCCGCGCCCGCGGGGCGGAGATCTTGGACGCCACCTGTCCCAACGTGGGACGCATCCATGAGCTGGTGCGCCAGGCGGAGGAGAATGGTCGCCTGCCGGTCATCGTGGGGACGCGGACCCATCCGGAGGTGGTGGCTACCGCCGGGTGGTGCCAGCGGGCGCTGGTGGTGGAATCTGACCAGGAACTGGAAGATTGGCTGCGCGAAGCACCCGAACGGCGTCATCTGCCCCTCACTTTGGTCTCCCAGACAACTTCCACAAAAGAAATTTGGGATTCGGCCATAAAAAAAGCAAAAAAAGAGTGTACAAACGTAGAAATTTTTGATACAATATGTAATGCTACGTATAATAGGCAGAGAGAGGCAAAAACTCTCTCCGAACAGTGTGAAGTAATGATTGTGATCGGGGACCCGCAAAGCTCCAACACCAGACATTTGGCCGAGCTGTGCCAAATGCGCTGTGACCGTGTGATTTGGGTGGAAAGTGCGGAGGAACTTAGCATACAAGGCTTAGCTGACGTAGCTTCTGTCGGAATCACCGCGGGTGCATCCACACCTGGGTGGATAATAAAGGAGGTAAAAAACAAAATGAGCGAAGAAAGATTTGAAATCGAAGAATCTTTTGCTGAAATGCTGGAGAAATCGATTAAAACTTTAAATACAGGGGACAAGGTTGTCGGTGTCGTTGTCAATGTCACGCCGACCGAGATCCAGGTTGACCTGGGCACCAAGCATGCCGGCTACATCAAGCAGGAAGAATACTCTGACGATCCTTCCATCAAGCTGGAAGATGTAGTCCATGTGGGCGACGAGATCGAGACCTATGTCATGCGCGTCAACGATCAGGACGGCATCGTGACCCTGTCCAAGAAGCGTCTGGACAGCGTGAAGAACTGGGAGACCATCGAAGAAGCTCGTGAAAACAAGACCGTGCTGGAAGGCGTTGTCAAGGAAGAGAACAAGGGTGGCGTCGTCGTCATCATCAAGGGCATCCGCGTCTTCGTGCCCGCTTCTCAGACCGGCCTGCGCCGCAATGAGCCCATGACCGAGCTGGTCGGCACCACCGTCCGCCTGCACATCACCGAAGTGAACAGAGCACGCCGCCGCGTGGTCGGTTCCATCCGCTCCGTCCTGAACGAAGAACGGGCAGCAAAGAGCCAGGAGATCTGGGATAACATCGAAGTGGACAAGCACTACAAGGGTGTTGTCAAGTCTCTGACTTCCTACGGCGCATTCGTCGACATCGGCGGCGTGGACGGCATGGTCCACATCTCCGAACTGTCCTGGAGCCGCATCAAGCATCCCTCCGAAGTCGTTTCCGTCGGCGACGAAGTGGATGTCTATGTCATCAAGTATGACCCCGAGAAGAAGAAGATCTCCCTGGGCATGAAGGACCGCAGCGTTTCTCCTTGGGAAAACTTCATCGAACAGTACTCCGTGGGCGACATTGCCAGCGTGAAGATCGTCAAGCTGATGAGCTTCGGCGCATTTGCTGAAGTCGTTCCCGGCGTTGATGGCCTGATCCACATCTCCCAGATCGCAGATCACCGTGTGGAAAAGCCCGAAGACGAACTGGAAGAAGGCCAGATCGTCGACGTGAAGATCACCGACATCAACCAGGAAACCCAGAAGGTCTCCCTGTCCCGTCGTGCCGCTCTGCGCGAAGCAGCTGCTGACGAAGAGGAAGACTACGACGAAGAATAATCTTCGCCCCCTGTCCCAAACCGTAACTTAGAAAGAACCCCATCGTTTCCGATGGGGTTCTTTTTCAAGCTGTATCGTGGATTTTTGCGCCGGTTTCTGTTACAATCAGATCAGTACACCACAGCGTCGTCCGCGGTGAAGCCCGCCAGGGAATGTTCCTTGACCTGGATGCAGACGAAGGTCATCCCAGTGTCGGCAGCCGCAGAGAACTGCCGCTTGGCGGCGGGGGACACCTTCAGCCAGTCGCCGGCGGTCAGCTGCACGGTCTCGCCGTCCAGGACCACGCTGCCCTTGCCGGAGAGGATTCCGTAAATTTCCTCGTTCTGCTTGTGGGAGTGGACGAAGGGGACGCCGGCACCGGCAGGGAGCTGGTTGATGCTGACCTCTGCGCCGGTGAGCGCCAGGGTCTCGTGGAGTTCTACTCTGCCTTCGTTGCCGATATTGGTCTTTACATAGTTTTTCATCACAAATTACCTCCAAAAAGTTCTGCAAATTTCCGTTTGCTTGCCTACAGTTTAGGCCGAGACCCACGCAAAAACAAGTACGCACTTTTTTATAACTATGACAAAATTGAGGGAGGCGAACAGGCCATGAAAACAAAAGCAGAGCTGCCAGCCTGCCCCGTGGCCACCGCGGTGGCGTTGATCGGCGGGAAGTGGAAGCTGCTCATCCTCCGCAACCTGAAATCACGCCCCTGGCGGTTCAACGAGCTGCAGCGGGACTTGGACGGCATCTCCCAAAAGGTGCTCACCGACAGCCTGCGGCAGATGATGGAGGACGGACTGGCCTACCGGCACGACTACCAGGAATCGCCCCCGCGGGTGGAGTACGGCCTGACCGAGCTGGGGCGGGAAATGCTGCCCATCATCGACGCCTTGGCTGATTTTGGGAACTATTATCAATCCATCGTGAAACAATCTTAGAAAGGGGTAGGAATTATGAACGTACTGATGCTCAACGGAAGTCCTAGAGTGAATGGGAACACGTCGGTGGCACTGGAGGAGATGCGCAAGGTGTTCCAGGCGGAAGGCGTGGAGACGGAGATCGTCCAGGTGGGCCTGGAAGCCGTGCGGGGCTGCATTGCTTGCAGCCGTTGCGTGGAGCTGGGGAAGTGCGTGTTTGACGACATAGTGAATGAGCTGGCGCCCAAGTTTGAGGCCGCCGACGGCCTGGTGGTGGCCAGCCCTGTCTACTATGCATCTGCCAACGCCACCCTGGTGGCTGTGCTGGATCGGCTGTTCTGCAGCACCCCCTTCGACAAGACCATGAAGGTGGGTGCCAGCGTGGTCTGCGCCCGACGGGGCGGTTGCTCGGCCACCTTTGACGAGCTGAACAAGTATTTTACCATCTCCGGTATGCCCATCGCTGCCAGCCAGTATTGGAACTCCATCCACGGCCGCGAAAAGGGCGAGGCGGAGCAGGATGAGGAGGGCAAGCAGACCATGCGGGTGCTGGCTCGGAACATGACCTTCCTGATGAAGAGCATCGCCCTGGGCAAGGCGCAGTTCGGCCTTCCGGAGACAGAAGAGCATCTGTGGACGCACTTTATCCGATGAGCTGACCGAAGGAGGTATCATCCCATGGGTCTCTTTTCCCACTTTCAAAAGCGCTCCATCGGCCACCACCCCTATTGCGCCGCCGTGGTGGTCGCCGCCGGCTCCGCCAGCCGGATGAAGGGCATCGACAAGATTATGACCACCCTAGGCGGCATCCCCGTCCTAGCGCGCACCTTGCAGGCGCTCCAGCAGTGTGAGCGCATCGACGAGATCGTGGTGGTCACCCGCACCGACCTGTGCGCCTCGGTGAACATCCTCTGTCGGGAGTACGGCATCCAAAAGGCCACCGCCGTCATCCCCGGCGGAGCCACCCGTGCGGAATCCGTCCGATGTGGGCTGTGCGCGGTCTCCGGACGGGCGGAGCTGGCCGCCATCCACGACGGCGCCCGACCCTTCGTGTCCCAAGAGCTGCTGGAACGGGTGCTCATCGCCGGTGCCCAGACCGGTGCCGCGGCTCCGGCGGTGCCGGTGAAGGACACCATCAAGCGCGCCGAAAACGGCATCATCCAGGAGACGGTGGATCGGAACACCCTCTTTGCCGTCCAGACCCCGCAAGTTTTTCAAGCGGACTTCATCTCCGCCGCCCTCTACGACTGCATCCAAAAGGGCGTCCCCCTCACCGACGACTGTTCGGCCGCCGAGCACCTGGGCAAGCAGGTGACTCTGGTGGAGGGGGAGGACACCAACATCAAATTGACTACGCCAGCAGATCTGGCGATCGGGGAGGCGTTGCTGCAATGGCAAACACGAATCTGAGAATTGGACACGGCTACGATGTCCACCGGCTGGTGGACGGGCGCAAGCTCATCTTAGGCGGCGTGGACATCCCCTGGGAAAAGGGGCTGTTAGGGCACTCGGACGCCGACGTGCTCACCCACGCCATCATGGACGCCCTGCTGGGCGCCGCCGGCCTGGGGGACATCGGCAAGGCGTTCCCGGACACCGACCCGGCGCTGGAGGGCATCTCCAGCCTCATCCTGCTGGAACGGACGGTCGCGCTGCTCCAGCAAGCCGGATACGAGCCGGTGAACGTGGACGCCACGTTGGTGGCGCAGAAGCCCAAGGTGGGGCCGTATATCCCGGACATGCGAGCGAAACTGGCCCACGTGCTGGGTCTGCCCACCGAGCAGGTGAACGTGAAGGCCACCACCGAAGAGGGGCTGGGGTTCACCGGTACCGGTGAGGGGATGGCGGCTCATGCGGTGGCGTTGCTGGAAAAAAGAACATAAAAAGTCTCACTGAGTTCCGGCAGCTCTGCTGCCGGAATAAAATGCAATCTGAAAAAAGTGGCGGCGTGTACGTCACTTTTTTCTCTTCTCAGACGGGTAAGTGTGCGAGCAAAGCGAGTGCATGCACCACCCTGCAACCTTCCGGAAAATGCTTGCATTTTCCGGAACTTCTTTCGACCACTCACCGGTTTTTTCGACCGTGCATAGAGTGGGAAGAAAGGAGTGACTGAGATGAATTTTGATCTCATCGTCTGCCGTTCCTTGACCTATGCACAGCGGACATCCGTTGTCTTAGAACGAGAGGGGATCTCCAACAGCGTCCTCCGCGTCCCGGCACAGCTGTCGGACAAAGGGTGCGGTTACGCAGTGAAAATCTCCCATAAGCGGTTGACGGATGCGCTTTCAGCGTTAAATGGGGCCAATCTGCCTCCCAATCGTGTCTTCAACGCCTTGGGTAACGGGAGTTACCGCGAGGTTTCGTTATGATCTATTTGGACAGCGCAGCCACCACGCTGCAAAAGCCCCGCACCGTCCCCCAGGCCATGCAGGCGGCCGCCACCCGGTACGCAAGCCCCGGCCGGGGGGGCTACCCGGCTGCCATGGGGGCGGCGGAGGTGCTGTTTACCTGCCGGGAGCTGGCGGCGGAGTTCTTCCACGCGCCGGGCCCGGAGCAGGTGATCTTCACCAGCAACGCCACCATGGCCCTGAACATCGCCATCCGCTCTCTGGTCAAGCCGGGGATGACGGTGGTGGTCTCCGGCTACGAGCACAACGCCGTGACCCGGTGCGTCAGCGCCATCCCGGACGTGACCGTTCTGGTGGCCCAAGGGGAGCTGTTCCAGCCGGAACAGCTGGTGCGATCCTATCAGAAGTGGATGAACCGGGCGGATGTGGCCATCTGCAACGCCGTCTCCAACGTCTTCGGCTACTGTCTGCCGGTGACGGACATCGCCGCCCTGTGCCGCCGGAGCCAGGTACCCCTCATCGTGGACGCCTCCCAGGCGGCGGGGTGCCTGCCCATCGACATGGCGGCATGGGGTGCAGCCTACGTGGCCATGCCCGGCCACAAGAGCCTCTACGGCCCCCAAGGCACCGGCATCCTGCTCTGCGCCGCCGACGCCAACCCCACCCCGCTGCTCTACGGCGGCACCGGCAGCCAATCCCGCGACCAGGCCATGCCGGACTTTCTGCCCGACCGGCTGGAGGCGGGGACGGAGAACGTGCCGGGGGTGGCGGGACTATTGGAGGGGATGCGCTTCGTGCGCCAAAAGGGGACCGAGCGCATCCTGCGCCACGAGCGACAGCTCACCCGCTGGCTGGGGCAGACGCTCCGGCAGATGGAGCGGGTGGAGGTGTTTTTGGCGGAGGACGCCGCCTTGCAGACTGGCGTTCTGTCCTTCCGAGTGGACGGGATGGACTGCGAAGAGGTGGGACAGCGGCTGAGCCAAGCGGGCATCGCCGTCCGCACTGGGCTCCACTGCGCCCCCTTCGCCCACCGCAGCGCCGGGACGCTGGAGACGGGGACGGTGCGGGTGAGCACCTCCGCCTTCAACACCCAACGGGAGGTGGAGCAGACGGCACGGGTGCTCCGGTCTTTCCTGTAAAAGATACCCGCAGATTGTTGCCATTTCCTTCGGTATAGAGTATAATAATATTGTTTACCCATTGTAATCGTAGGGGAAGTGATATAACATGGATGCGTTCCTGGCGACCATGCAGCAGGTGTTGGATTATCTGCACACCATCAAGATAACCGACCTGATCGACATCGCCATTATTTCCTATATCTTTTATAAAATCATCCTGTTCGCCAAAGAGACCCGTGCCGGTCAGGTGCTGCGGGGCATCGGCCTGGTGATCTTCCTGCTGTGGATCGCCAACGTCTTCAACCTGCACATCCTGGCCTATATCCTGTCTAAAGCGGTGGAGCTGGGCTTCCTGGCGCTGGTGGTGGTGTTCCAGCCGGAGATACGCCATTTTCTGGAGAAGATGGGCAGCGGACGCTTCCGCCTGACCACCCACAACATCGGCCAGCCCAGCTCCGACCTGGAGACCGCCATCGACCAGACCGTCGAAGCCTATGCCGCCATGTCCAAGGACAAGGTGGGCGCCCTGGTGGTCTTCGAGCGCAACAGCATCCTGGACGCCACCCTGAAGACCGGCACCGTCCTGGACGCCGAGGTGTCCAGCGAGCTGCTCAAGAACATCTTCTGGCCCAAGGCCCCCATGCACGACGGTGCCGTGGTGGTGCGCAACGGCCGGGTGGCTGGCGCAGGCTGTATGCTCCCCCTGTCCGGCAACACCAACATCAGCCGGGAGCTGGGGATGCGCCACCGCGCCGGCATCGGCGTCACCGAGCACACCGACGCCGTGTCTGTCATCTGCTCCGAGGAGACCGGCTCCATCTCCGTGGCCGTCAACGGTACCATCCGCCGCCACCTGGCGCCGGAGACCCTGTCTCGGCTGCTGAAGAACGAGCTGCTGGCCACCGACGAGGCGGACAAGAAGCGCAGCGCCAAATCCCCCAGCGAACAGCTGAAGAATATCGTCAGCTTCTTCCGGGGGAAAAAAGAGGATTCTGACCATGTGGAATAAGATCAAAGACAGCAAAGGGTTTTATATCGCCATCTCCATCATCTTCGCCATCGCCTGCTGGTTCTACGTGGACATCACCGTGGAGCCGGATACCCAGATCAACGTCCGGAACATCCCCGTGTCCTTCGAGGGGCTGGACGCCCTGCGCAGCCGTGGCCTGATGATCTCCAACAGCAAGGAGGTCACCCTGTCCCTGAAGCTCAGCGGTCAGCGCAGCGTCCTCTCCCAGCTGAACAAGAACAACGTGTCCGTCACCGTGGACGCGTCCTCTCAAATTACCGTGCCCGGCGAGCAGAACCTGGACTACACCGTCACCTTCCCCAACACCATCGCCTCCGGCTCCGTGAAGATCAAATCCAAGAGCGTGGAGACCGTCGATGTGAACGTCATCCGCATCAGCAGCAAGACCGTCTCCGTCTCCGGCGCCTTCACCGGTTCCGTGGCGGAAGGGTGCATGGAGGACGGGTTCCAGCTGGAGTACAATGACGTCACTGTCAGCGGCGACAAGAGTCTCATCAAGCGCATCGACCACGCGGTGGTGACGTTAGAGAAGAGTGGTCTGTCCGAGACCTGGGAGGGTACTTTGCCGGTGACCCTGGTGGATCAGAACGGCAAGACCATCGACAGCGATCAGCTCAGTCTGTCCAGCAGTGAGATGGACGTGACCCTGGTGGTGCGCAAGATCAAAGAGATTCCCCTGACCGTCACCATCAAAGACGGCGGTGGCGCCACCGAGTCGGACGCCACCTGGGAGATCACCCCCAAACACATCGTGGTCTCCGGCTCCAATGAGGATCTGGCGGCGCTGACCGAGTGGAACATCGGCACGGTGGACCTGTCCCAGGTCATCACCTCCGCCAACTTGGTCATGGACATCTCCCTGCCCCAGAACCTGACCTGCCAGAGCGGGGAGAAGACGGCAAAAGTGTCCGTGACCCTGCCCAAGCTGTCCACCGTCAAGCAGGAGACGGACAACATCAAAATGACCCACTATCCCGCCAAAAAAACGGTCTCCCTGGTGACCAAAACCTTGGAGGTCCGCTGCCGGGGCACGAAAAAGGCGCTGGAGCTGTTGGAAGGGAATGATATAGAAGTGAACGTGGATCTCAGTCAGCTGAAAGCGGACGCCATCGGCACCTGCCGGCTCCCGGCAGAGGTGACCATCCCCGGGTTCTCCGAGTTGGGAGCGGTGGGGACGTACGAGGTGTCCGTGTACGTGAGCTGACCGGGGTTGAAATGAGAAGAACATAAGTTGGAGGGTTTTTTCTTGGTAAAGAGCATGACCGGCTATGGCAGACATGAGTCTGTGCTCCATGGCCGTACCTTAGTGATCGAAGTAAAGAGCGTCAACAACCGCTACCTGGACTGCAACGTCCGTCTCCCCCGGGTGTATATCTGCGCCGAAGATGGCGTACAGCGCCGGGTGAAGGAGGTCATCAGCCGGGGCAAGGTGGACGTGTACGTGAACATGGAAAACAACACGGAGGAGGCAGTTTCCGTCACCCTGAACCAGCCGGTGGCGGCAGGGTACATGGACGCCCTGCGCAAGATGGCGGACACCTTCGGGCTGAACCCGGACATCTCTATCGACCTGCTGTCCAAGTTCCCGGACGTGTTCAAGGTGGACAAGGTGCCGGAAAATCTGGAAGAGCTGACCGCGGACATCCACGCTGTCACTGAAGAAGCCCTGCGGGACTTTGACGCCATGCGCTGCCGGGAGGGCGAGAAGCTGGAGGCCGACCTGCTGGGACGCCTGACCACCCTGGAGGACTTCACCCACCAGGTGGAGCAGCGCTCTCCCCAGACGGTGGCGGACTACCGGGCACGGCTGACCGCTAAGCTCCAGGAAGTCCTGGCCGACCGGCAGCTGGACGAGAGCCGGGTGCTCACCGAGGCGGCCATCTTTGCCGACAAGGTGGCTGTGGACGAGGAGACGGTGCGCCTGCACAGTCACATCGCCCAGTTCCGGGAGATGCTGGCCGGCGGCAGCCCCATCGGCCGCAAGCTGGATTTCCTGATCCAGGAGATGAACCGGGAGACCAACACCATCGGTTCCAAGTGCAACAATTTGGAGATCTCCACCATCGTGGTGAATATGAAGGCGGAGATCGAGAAGATTCGAGAACAGGTTCAGAACATCGAGTGACAGGAGCGTGATGTTGTGAAGTTATTGAACATCGGTTTTGGCAATATGGTCTCTACAGACCGGCTGGTGGCCATCGTCAGCCCGGACTCCGCCCCCATCAAGCGGATGATCCAGGAGGGACGGGACCGGGGCATGCTCATCGACGCCACCTATGGCAGAAAGACCCGTTCGGTGGTCATCATGGACTCCGATCACATCGTCCTCTCTGCCATTCAGCCCGACACCGTGGCGGCCAGACTGAATGGGAAGGAAGCTGTGGAAGAGGAGGAGCAATCATGATTAGGACAAAAAAAGGCGGCCACCTGGTGGTCATCTCCGGCCCATCCGGCGTGGGCAAGAGCACTGTCATCGCCGAGGTCATGCACCAGCGGGACAACCTGGTGTTCTCCGTGTCCTACACCACCCGTGCACCCAGAGCGGGGGAGGAGGACGGCGTGAACTACCACTTTGTGGACAAGGCGGAGTTTGAGCGCATGATCCGAGACGGCGAGCTGCTGGAGTACACCCAGTACGCCGAGAACTACTATGGCACCTCTCTGGCGGACATCCAGAAGTTTGCCAGCCAGGGACTGGACGTGCTGCTGGACATCGAAGTGGAGGGCGCATCCAACGTGAAACGCAAGGCGGACAACGCCGTGCTCATCTTCGTGGCACCCCCTTCCTTTGAAGAGCTCTCCCGCCGCCTCCACGGCCGCCGGACGGAGAACGAAGAGGTGGTGCGTGCCCGGTTGGAACGAGCCCAGGAGGAATTGAAAGAGATCCCTAACTATGACTACTTAGTGGTAAATGATTCGGTGATCCGCGCGGCCAGCGACATCATTTCCATTTTGAACGCGGAGGATTGCCGCGTGACCAAGCAGACCCTGAAATTGGAGGTTGATTGAACCATGAAGCTGTATCCCATCAATGAATTGCTCCACGGCGTGAAGAGCCGTTACGAACTGGTGAACCTGGTGGCACACCGTGCCCGTCAGCTGGCCAGTGAAGCAGACCATGAGAACATCTCCCTGCCGGAGAAGCCCGTGACCATCGCATTGGACGAGGCCTATGACGGCCAGCTGATGCAGGAGCTGGAAGGGCAGGAGGAGCGAATCTAAATCAGCGGAGGAGGCAAGCGGCCGAGGAAACCAGGTCTCTTGCCTTTGTCCGTATCCAGAGGAGGCGGAGTGATGAAGGATATACTGCTGGCGAAGATCGCCGTCTCCGCCGCCAACGTCTCCATCGACAAGCCCTACACCTACCAGATACCCGACGTGTTCGCCGAGCAGGTCACGCCAGGGATGCGGGTGCTCGTCCCCTTTGGCCGGGGCAACCGGCATACGGAAGGGCTGGTGCTGGCGCTGGAGGGGCAGGAGACCCTGCCGCCTCGGTGTAAGAGCATCCTGGCGGTGCTGGACGACCGGCCGGTGCTGAACCGGGAGGGCATCCAGCTGGCGCTGTGGATGCGGGAGCGCTACTTTTGCAGCGTCTACGAAGCCATGCGGGCCATGCTCCCGGCGGGGCTGTACTTTTCCCTCAGCGACCGGTACGTGATACCAGCCGGCGTCACCCCAGAGGCGGCCTACGCCGCCGCCGGTCAGTCCCAGCGGAAACGGCAGGTACTGGACGCCCTGTTCGCCCATGGCAGAGCCATGGAGCGGTCGGAGCTGTACCAGGCCATGGGCACCGCCTCGCCGACCACCGCCCTGCGGGAGCTGGTGAAAGCGGAGGTGCTGACCCTGGAGACCAGCGTTTCCAGAGGCGTGGGGGACAAGACCGAGCTGGTGGCGCAGTTGGCCGTGCCCTATGGGGAGGCGCAGGAGCGCATCAGCCCCCGTGCCAAACAGCAGCAGGCGGCTGCCGCCTTTTTGGACGAGTACCCAGTGGCGTCGGTGAAGGACATCGGCTATTTCACCGGGGTCAAGCTAGGCACCTTGCGTGCCATGGAGACCAAGGGACTGGTGACCCTCACTCGCCAGGAGCGCTATCGCCTGGTGGACGGCGCACCGGTGGAACCGGCGCTGCCGCCGGAGCTAAATACGGAGCAGCAAGCCGCCTACGACGGCATCTGTCAGATGCTGGGCAGCCCCGGCTGCGCCCTGCTCTACGGCGTCACCGGCAGCGGCAAGACCGCCGTCTATATCCAGCTCATCCACCACGTGCTGGCTCAGGGCAAGCAAGCCATGGTGCTGGTGCCGGAGATTGGGCTGACGCCCCAGCTGCTGCGCCAGTTCCGGGCACAGTTCGGGGAGAAGGTGGCGGTGCTGCACAGCTCCCTGTCCGCCGGCGCCCGCTACGACGAGTGGAAGCGGGCACGGAACGGCGACGCCCAGGTGGTCATCGGCACCCGCTCGGCGGTGTTTGCGCCCCTGTCCAACTTGGGTATCCTGATCCTGGACGAGGAGCAGGAGGGGAGCTACAAATCGGAGACCGTTCCACGCTACCACGCCCGGGACATCGCCAAATACCGCTGCGGACGGCAGAACGCCGTCCTGGTGTTGGGTTCCGCCACCCCGTCGGTGGAGACCATGTACCACGCCAAGACGGGCACCTATCAGCTGTTCCAATTGAAACAGCGGTTCAACCAGCGCGCCTTGCCGGAAGTGCTCATCACCGACATGAAAGAGGAGCTGCGGGCGGGGAACAACAGCACCATCAGCGCCCTGCTCCGGGACAAGCTGGCGGAGACCATCGCGCGGCGGGAACAGGCCATCCTGTTCCTCAACCGCCGGGGCGCCAGCCGTACGGCCATCTGCGCCGAGTGCGGCGAGGTGGCCGAGTGCCCCCGGTGCAGCGTCAAGCTCACCTACCACCAGGCCAATCACCGGCTCATGTGCCACTACTGCGGCTACACCCAGCCTATGCCGGACAACTGCCCCAACTGCGGCGGCAGGTTCTTCTTCATCGGTGCTGGGGTGCAGCGGGTGGAGGAGGAATTGCAGGAGCTGTTCCCAGGCACCAAGCTGCTGCGGATGGACGCGGACACTGTGTCCGCCTCCCGCCCTCACGAGGCCATCCTGGCCCAGTTCGAACGGGAAAATATCCCCATTTTGTTGGGCACCCAGATGGTGGCCAAGGGGCTGGACTTCCCCAACGTGACCCTGGTGGGGGTCATCGACGCCGACCTGTCCCTGTACGTGGACGACTTCCGGGCGTCGGAGCGGACGTTCTCCCTGCTCACCCAGGTGGTGGGTCGGGCAGGCCGGGGCAGCCACCCGGGCAGCGCCGTCATCCAGACATTCACGCCGGAGAACGACGTCATCACCTGCGCCGCCCGCCAGGACTATGACCAGTTCTACGAGACCGAGATCGCCCAACGCCAGCTCCGTCGCTTCCCGCCCTTCCGGGATCAGTACCGCATCCAGGTCATCGGCGAGACCGAGGCCGGCGTCTTGCAGTGCTGTATGCGCCTGCGGGAGAGCTTTTTGGCCTGGCGTGAATCTGCGTGGATGGCGGACGAACCCTTTGACGTGGTGGGGCCGGCGGCAGCCAACGTGGTGAAGGTCATGAACCGGTACCGATACGCCCTGACCTTGGGGGGCAAGGACAGCAAAAAACTGCGGGAGATGATACGCTACATCATCCTCCGTGCCAAAGACGACAAGCAGAACCGAGTCAGTTCCATCACCGTCGATCGTAACCCTATGGACTCTTTTTAAACAAAAAAATAGAAACGGAGATTTATCATTATGATGAGACAGATTTTGAAAAAAGGCGACGATATGCTCACCAAAAAGTGCCACGCTGTGACCAAGTTTGACGACAAGCTGGCGCTGCTGCTGAACGACATGAGACAGACCCTAGCTGCTTCCGGCGGCGTGGGTCTGGCTGCCCCGCAGATCGGCATCTGCCGCCGTGTGGTGGTGGTGCTGGACGACCAGGAGAACGTCATCGAGCTGGTGAATCCGGAGATCGTCAGCAGCTCCGGCGAGCAGACCGGCCTGGAAGGCTGCCTGTCCCTGCCCGGCCGCTGGGGGGAAGTGACCCGTCCCATGAAGGTGAAGGTCAAGGCCCAGGATCGCAACGGCAACGAGTTTGAAGTGGAGGATCAGGGCATGGTGGCACGCTGCTTCTGCCACGAGATCGACCACCTGGACGGCCATATGTTCGACGAGCTGTGCGACAAGCTGTACACCATGGAAGAGGTGGAGAAGATGTTCCAGGACGCAGCCGAAGAGGGTCGGAAGGAGCTGGAAGAGAAGGAGGCGGAGTAATGCGCATCGTATTCATGGGCACCCCCGATTTCGCCGTGCCCTCTCTGAACCAGCTCATCCAGGACGGCCACGAGATCGTGGGCGTCTACACCCAGCCGGACAAGCCTAAGAACCGTGGCATGAAGCTCACACCGCCGCCGGTGAAGGTGGTGGCACTGGAGCACAATTTGCCCGTCTTCCAGCCCAAGACCCTGAAGGACGAGGCTGTTCAGCAGGAGCTGGCCGCCCTGGCGCCGGAGCTCATCGTGGTGGCTGCCTACGGCAAGCTGCTGCCCAAGGCGGTGCTGGAGCTGCCCCAAAAGGGCTGCATCAACGTCCACTCCTCCTTGCTGCCCAAATACCGGGGCGCGGCCCCCATCAACTGGGCCATGCTCAACGGCGAGAGCGAGACCGGCGTGACCATCATGCACATGGCGGAAGCCCTGGACGCCGGTGACATCATCCTGCAGGCGGCGACCCCCATCGACCGGAACGAAAACGTGGAGCAGCTCCACGACCGCCTGGCGGTCATGGGCGCGGAACTGCTGGGCAAGACGGTCAGCGCCATCGCCGACGGCACCGCCACCCGCACCCCTCAGGACGAGAGCCAGTACACCTACGCCCCCATGCTCAGCCGGGACATGAGCCCCATCGACTGGAGCCGCCCGGCGCTGGACATCCACAACCAAATTCGCGGCCTGGTGCCCTGGCCTGCCACCACCATGGAGCTGGCGGGCACCAAGTTCAAGGTCTTCGCCGCCTTCCTGACCGGCGAGACCTCCGACCAGCCTGCCGGCACCGCCCTGGGCGCGGACAAGAAGGGCATCCGGATGGTCTGCGGCGACGGGCAAATTTTGTGCGTCACCGAGGTGCAGGCACCGGGGAAAAAGCGGATGAAGGCCGTCGATTACCTCCGTGGCCACCCCATCTTTTGAGGGCTGACCGGTGCAAAAACGAGAGAACAACCAGGCCAAGGACGCCCGCAGCGCCGCCCTGACTGTCCTGCTCCGCTGTGAGCGGAACGGGGCGTGGCTGGACGGAGCGCTGAAGAGCGTGCTGAAGGAATCCGCCCTGGAACCCCGGGACGCCGCCCTGTGCAGCAAGCTGTGCTACGGCGTCTGTCAGAACCGGCTACTGTTGGAGTTTTGGCTGTCGAAATTTTCCAAGGTGAAGCCGGAGAAATTGGAACCGGCGGTGCGGATCTCTCTGCTCCTGGCCATGTACCAAATTACCATGCTGGACAAGATACCGCCCCGTGCGGCGGTGAACGAGTCGGTGAACCTGGCGCGCAAGAACAGCAAGAACCCCCGTTCGCCCACGCTGGTCAATGGCATCCTGCGTTCCTTCTGCCGTGCCCAGGAGAGCCTGCCCCAGCCGGACGACCTGGCTACGAAGTACAGCCACCCCCAGTGGCTGGTGGACTTGCTGTCCCAGGCGGTGCCGGCGGCGGAATTGGAACCTCTGCTGGCCAGCAACAACGCCGAACCGCCCACCACCATCCAGACCAACACCACGAAAATTACCCCGGACGCCCTGGCCGAAACGCTGGCCGCCCAGGGGGTCACCGTGGAGCCTCACCCCTGGTTGGACGGGTGCTTCACCCTCCGTGGGACGGGGGATTTAGAGCAGCTCAAATCCTTCCGGGACGGGCTGTTTCTGGTGCAGGACACCGCCTCCCGTCTGGTGGTGCTGGCCGCCCAGCCGGAGGCTGGACAGCACATTTTGGACGCCTGCGGCGCACCCGGCGGAAAAAGTTTTTCCACTGCCATCGCCATGGGGGACGACGGTTCGGTTTTATCCTGCGACATCCACCCGGGCAAGGTCAAGCAGATTGCAAAGGGCGCCAAGCGCCTGGGTCTTGCCAGCATCCAGAGCCAGGTCCGCAACGCCAAGGAGCATGACCCGGCGTTGGACGGGCAGTTCGACCTGGTGCTGGCGGATGCGCCCTGCTCCGGTCTGGGCATCATCCGCAAGAAACCGGACATCCGGAACAAGGACCCGGAGCCGCTGGAAAACCTGCCCCACATCCAGGGGGACATTCTGGAAAACGTCAGCCGGTACGTCAAGCCCGGCGGCGTGCTGGTCTACTCCACCTGCACGGTGCTGGAGCGGGAAAATCAGGACGTGGTGCGGGGCTTTTTGGCTCGGCATCCGGAGTTTGTGTTGGAACCCTTCCACCTGCCCGGCGCCATCGGGACGGTGGAGGAGGGGATGCTGACCCTGTGGCCGCACATCCATGGAACGGACGGATTTTTTCTGTCGAAAATGAGGAAACAACGAACATGACGGACTTAAAATCGTTAAATCGGGTAGAATTAGAGCAGTTTTTCAAGGAGTTGGGGGAGCCCAAGTTCCGCGCCAAGCAGGTCTTTCAGTGGCTGTGGCGGGGGGTGGAGTCCTTTGACGAGATGACAAACCTTTCCAAAGCCCTGCGGGAAAAGCTGCGTCAGAGCTGCATCCTGACCGTGCCCCAGGTGGAGCGGAAGCAGGTGTCCAAGCTGGACGGCACCATCAAGTACCTGTGGCGGCTGGCGGACGGCAACTGCGTGGAGTCGGTGGTCATGCGCTACAAGCATGGCAACACCATCTGCGTCTCCTCCGAGGTGGGCTGCCGGATGGGCTGCGCCTTTTGCGCGTCCACGTTGGGCGGCCTGGTGCGGCGGTTGGAGCCGTCGGAGATCTTGGATCAGGTGATGTTCGCCCAGAAGGACTCCGGGCTGACCATCTCCAACATCGTCCTCATGGGCATCGGCGAACCGCTGGACAACTACGACAACGTGATGCGTTTTTTGGAGCTGGTGAACGACCCGGAGGGGCTGAACATCGGTATGCGCCACATCTCCTTATCCACCTGCGGTTTGGTGGATGGGATTGACAAATTGGCTGATTTGCAGTTACAATTAACGCTATCAGTCTCCCTCCACGCCCCCGATGACGAGACCCGTTCCCGGCTCATGCCCGTCAACCGGGCGGTTGGGGTGGAGCGTCTAATGAAGAGCTGCCGGCGTTACTTCGACGTCACCGGTCGGCGCATCTCCTACGAGTACGCCATGGTGGACGGAGTCAACGACCAGGACTGGCAGGCCGACCTGCTGGTGAAACGGCTGAAGGGGATGCCCAGCCACGTGAACCTCATCCCCCTGAACGACGTGGCGGAAAGTCCCTTGAAACCCAGCCGCCGGGTGGCTCAGTTCCAGCAGCGGCTGGAGCGGCAGGGCATCACCTGCACGGTGCGGCGGAAGCTGGGGGGCGACATCGACGCCTCCTGCGGCCAGCTGCGCCGCAAGACCCTCAAAGAGCAGGGCAAGTAAGTAGAAGTAGTGGCTGCCTCCTGACCCACGCCGGAGGCAGCGGAAAGTTTTGCGTGGAGAAATAAGGCGAACAGCATGAAGATATGGGGTCTCACCGACCGGGGAACGGTCAGAGAGCAAAATCAAGACACCTTCCACCACTGGGTGGAGGACAACACAGCCGCCCTCCTGGTCTGCGACGGAATGGGCGGCGCGCGGGCAGGCAATGTGGCCAGTGCCCTGGCGGTACAGGCGTTCACTGAGGCCATTCAGCACAGTGACGCCCAGCCGGAAGCGCGGCTGACCGCAGCCCTGGCACAGGCCAACGAGCAGGTGTACCAGCGTGCCCACCGGGACCCGGACTGCCGGGGGATGGGGACGACGCTGGTGGCCGCGCTGGTGAAGGGCCATGTGGCCCACATCATCAACGTGGGCGACAGCCGTGCCTATTACCTGTCCCAGAACGGCATCCGACAGATCACCATCGACCACTCCCTGGTACAGGATCTGCTCCAGCGGGGACACATCACCCCGGAGGAAGCGCGCAACCATCCCAACAAGAACGTCATCACCCGTGCGTTGGGGGTGGACAGCAAGCTGGAAGGGGATCTGTTCACCCAGGAGCTGGAGCCGGGCAGTATGCTGCTGCTGTGCAGCGACGGCCTGAGCAATATGCTGGAGGATGGGGAGCTGCTGGACGTAGCGCTCCACGGCGGCGCGCCGGAGGAGGGCTGTCAGCGTCTCATTGGGCTTGCGCTGGAACGGGGCGCAACGGACAACGTAACCGCAGTGCTTTTGGCGTGGGACGCGCCGGAGGCAAAGGAATCTGAGGAGTAACACTATGGATCAATACATAGGTAAATTTCTCGACGACCGATACGAAATCCTAGACGTCCTAGGGACGGGCGGGATGGCGGTCGTTTACAAAGCGAAATGTCACCGGCTGAACCGGATGGTGGCCGTCAAAATTTTGAAGCCCGAGCTGGCTCAGGACGAGGAGATCCGCAACCGGTTCCACGATGAATCCCAGGCAGTGGCCAAGCTCAACCATCCCAACATCGTCAACGTCTTCGACGTGAACCAGTCCGACGGCGTGGAATACATCGTCATGGAGCTCATCGAGGGCATCACCTTGAAGCAGTATATGCGCAAGCGTGGCAGCAGCCTGAATTGGCGGGAGGCGCTGCACTTTATGAGTCAGATCCTCCAGGCGCTGCGCCACGCCCACAGCCGGGGCATCATCCACCGGGACATCAAGCCCCAGAACATCATGGTGCTCCGGGACGGCAGCGTGAAGGTGGCTGACTTCGGCATCGCCCGCATCACCGACTCCCAGCGCACCATGACCCAGGAAGCCCTGGGCAGCGTCCACTATATCTCGCCGGAGCAGGCCCGGGGCAGCGACATCGACGCCCGCAGCGACCTGTACTCCGCCGGCGTGGTGCTCTACGAAATGCTCACCGGCGCACTGCCCTATAACGGGGACTCCCCCGTGGCGGTGGTCTTGCAGCACGTCCAGTCCATCCCCACGCCGCCCCGTGCCATCAATCCGGACATCCCGTTGGGCATGGAGCAGATCACCAAGAAGGCCATGGCGCCCAACCCCGACCGGCGGTATCCCAGTGCGGACGCCATGCTGGCCGACCTGGACGCCTTTCGGAAGAACCCGGACATCGACTTTGGCTACTCCGACCCCTGGGTGCTGGAGCGGCAGATCGACGAGGATGAACCCACCCAGATCCACCCCGCCGTCCAGCTGGACCCGGACGCCATCCAACGCAAACGGGAGGAGCAGGCGGCTAAGAAGAAGGCGGAGGGCGCTGCCGGAGGTGCACAGACCCCGCCGGTGACGCCGCCGCCCAAGCAGCCGGAGCCGGAACCGGAGTATCCGGAGGAGGACTACGAAGTCGAAGAGGACGGGAAGGACGGCAAACGCACGGCGGTGATGATCGGCGCTGTGGTGGCCATCATCCTCCTGGTCTGCCTCATCTTCGTCCTGCTGTGGAACATGATCTTCTCCGGCATCTTCAGCGACGGCAGCACCTACGAGGTGCCCAACCTGCTGGGTAAGACCTATCAGGAGGCCATCGCCACCATCCAGGACGACCCCGACCTGAACAGTCACTTCACCGTCACCGTCAGCGAGGAGACCGCCTACAGCGCCGACTATGAGCCGGGTCAGATCATCAAGCAGGACCCGGAGGGCGGCAGCAGCACCAAGAGCGAGACCACCGAGATCACCGTCACCCTGTGCGCCGAGGACGACGACAAGGTGGAGGTGAAGTATATGCCGGACATCGTGGGCAAAAACTACCGGGATTGGTCTCAGACCCTCTACAACGATTACGGCGTCATCGTCAGCTATAAGTTCGAGTACAGCGACGAGTACGAGAAGAACCTCATCATCAGCACCGACCCCAAATCCGGCGAGGAGCTGACGGAGGGGCAGAAGATCACCCTGTATATCAGTAAGGGACAGGAGGAAAAGCTGGTGACCATGGTCACCGTCACCGGGATGTCTCAGGCTGAGGCGGAGAAGACCATCCAGAGTCTGGGGCTCACCGTGGGCAACGTGGTGGACGTGGACAGCGACGAGGCCAAGGGGAAGGTCATCTTCCAGAGCGTGAAAAACGGCGCGGAAGTGAAGCCGGGCACCAAGGTCAACCTCCAGGTCAGCAAGGGTCCCCAGGATGACCCCACCCCGGACAACCCGGATGACCCCGACGAGCCCGATGACCCGGACACCCCCGACGACCCCAACGATGACAACACCTCCCACCAGATCAAGGTGACTCTGCCCGATGACCGGGAGGAAGCGTCCGCGGTGGTCATCAAAGTCAACGGCAGCATCCTCTACAGCCAATCGGTGGCGCCGGACAAGAGCATCGTGTCCGTCAGCTACGTGGGCAAGATCGAAAGCTCCGAGATCACAGTGGACGGCGAGCCCTATGACGACTACACCATCTCATGACCGGCCTCATCGTAAAAGCCCTCAGCGGATTTTACTACGTGGACTGCGACGGAGACATCATCCAGTGCAAGCCCCGTGGGAAGTTCCGGTATGAGAAGGTGTCGCCCCTGGTGGGCGACCGGGTGGACATCACCCCCACCGAGCCGGGCAAGGGTCGCCTGGACACCATCCACCCCCGCAAGAACCAGTTCCAGCGTCCCGCCGTGGCCAATATGGATCAGATGATCGTGATCGCCTCCCAGGCCATCCCGGTCACCGACCCGTTCCTCATCGACCGAGTGGCGGCCATCGCTGAGCTGAAGGACTGCGAGCCCATCGTGGTCATCAACAAGTGCGATCTAGACCCGGCGGAGGAGCTGTTCCAACGCTACCAGGCCACCGGCATCCGCACCATGCGGGTCAGCGCCGAGACCGGCGAGGGGCTGGAGGAATTGGCGGCGTGCCTGCATGGGAAAATCTCCGTCTTTACCGGCAACTCCGGCGTGGGCAAGTCCAGCCTGCTCAACGCCCTGGACGAACAGTTCCAGATCGAGACCGGCGAGATCAGCAAAAAGCTGGGCCGCGGCCGGCATACCACCCGTCACGTGGAGCTGTTCCGGCTGGAGGGGGACGCCATCATCGCCGACACCCCCGGTTTCGCCGCCTTCGACACGGAGATCCCCGAGCTGCTGGACAAGGAGCGTTTGGCCTACGGGTTCCGGGAGTTCGTGCCCTACCTGGGGCAGTGCCGCTTCGTGGGCTGCGCCCATGTGAAGGAGAAGGGCTGCGCCATCCGTGCCGCTGTGAAGGAAGGCAAGATCCAAAAGGGACGGCACGACAGCTACGTCCGCCTCTACGCCGTGGCTAAGGAGTTCAAAGCGTGGGAGAAGAAGCCCAGCCGACCCATCAAATAAGGACAACCACATAGCACATTTGACCGTCTCCTGACGTATAGTGTGGATAGCAGAAATGCAGTCCGCAATATGGGAAGGAGGCGGTTCTTTTGCGTCGTCGTGGACGTGGGCACAGCTGTCGGGAGCGTGGCCTGTGCGTCATCTCCTTGGGAGTGGGTCTGCTGTTGGCCATGGTGCTGCCCATTGGCGTCATCATGTTCCTCTCCGCCCTGACCATGATCTTGCTGGGACTGACTTGGATGCGAAAATGACAGTAGGAGGAATGTAGCATGAAGATCGTCATCGTTCGAGCACCAAAACTGTTGGCCGGGTTCCTGCGGAGGATGTTCGGCATCTGAGCCGGTGAGGGGTGGTTCTACCACAGCTTGCTTCCGCATACTCTCCTGATAGAATCAAACCCGGAGCCCTGCCGGTGACCGGGGAAAAGGAGAGGAAGCATTTGGAATTCGAATTGAACAAAACTTCGCTGCCCTATCATCGCTTGATGTTCCATACCACGGTCAGTCGGGAAGAAAGCGTGGAGATGATCGTGCCGGACAGCTGTCCCGACATCGCCCACCTGCTGGATACCTCTGCCATCTGCTGCCTGGATACCAAAGAGGCGTTGGAGGACACGGTATCCCTGGCTGGCCGCATCTATGGCCGCATCCTGTACCTGGCAGACGGGTCGGACGCCCTGTGCAGCCTGCCCGTCGCCCTGGACTTCCAGTGCGGTGTCAATCAGGACGGCATCCTGCCCAGCTGCCAGGTCATCGCCCTGACCCGGGTGCGGACGGCGGAGACGAAAGCGGTCAACTCCCGCAAGGTGCTGGTGCGGGTGCAGTATGAGGTGAGCCTGCGGGTGTACCAGCCCGACCTGCTGACCATCCCCTGCGGGGTGGCTCAGGGGGACGGGGTGGAGCAGCGGTTGGAATCTGCCGAGGGCTATTTCGCCGTGGCGGTGCCGGAGAAGCAGTTCCAGTTTCAGGATGATCTCACCCTGTCCGGCGGGCAGCCGGCCATTTCCGAAGTGCTGCGGATGCAGTCCGACGTGACCTGCACCGAAGCCAAGCTCATCGGCGGCAAGCTGGTGTTCAAGGGGGAAGTGTCGGTGCGGATGCTCTACCGGAGCGTGGAAGAGGACGTGCTGACGGCGGACTTTGTGCTGCCTTACTCCCAGATCATGGACGCCACCGAGGCAGCGGAAAACGCCGACTTCCAAATCGAAGTGGCCCTGCTGCGCTGGACGCTGGGCGAACTGGACTACGACGGCCGGAACATCCCCATCGACCTGGAGCTGTACGCCTGCGCGGAAGTGCGCCAGGTGGAGACAGTCTCCCTGCTGGCCGACGCCTACAGTGTCCGCCAGGAGGTGACAGCCGACTACACCCCCTACACCTTCCCCCAGCTGGCAGAGCGCTGCGTCCGGCGGGAGTCCAAACGGGAGCTGCTAGAGACGGAGGAGCCAGACGGGACGGTGCTGGACCTGTCCACCAAGACCGTCCAGACCACCGTGACCAAGGGCGACGGCACCTTGCAGGTGGCCAGCGTGGTGGAAATGACGGTGCTGCGGGTGGACGACGCAGGACGGGTGGACGCCCTGACCCGACAGGTGACGGTGGAGACCGAACTGCCCGTGACCGGCGACGTGGAAGTGCTGGTACGCAGCCAGGTCACCGACCGGAGCGCCCTGCCTGCCGCCAACGGGCTGGAGCTGCGGTTGGGGGTAGCGTTCCAAATCCTGCTCCTGCGGCAGACGGAACAGCTGGGCATCGCCGGGCTGACGGCGGAGGAGAACGCCAACGTGGACGCAGGGGAGCGCCCCTCCATCGTCCTGCGGCAGATGGCGGCGGGGGAGACCCTGTGGGACATCGCCAAGGCGTATCAGACCACGGTCAGCGAAATTCAGCAGGCCAACGACATGGAAGACCAGCCGGCGGAACCGGGGGTACTGCTCCTGATCCCCCGGATGCGGTAAAGGGGGAGGAAGTAAATGGAACGGAATCAGATTTACGAGGACATCGCCTGTCGCACCGGCGGCGATATTTACATCGGCGTGGTGGGTCCGGTGCGCACCGGGAAATCCACCTTCATCAAGCGGTTCATGGAGACCATGGTCATCCCCAACATCGACAACGTCTACCGTCGAGAGCGCGCCCGGGACGAGCTGCCCCAGAGCGGCTCCGGCCGCACCATCATGACGGCGGAGCCGAAATTCGTGCCCGAAGAGGCGGTGGAATTGCAGATGGAGGACGGTGCCACCTTCTCCGTCCGACTCATCGACAGCGTGGGTTACCTGGTGCCGGGGGCGGTGGGACAGATGGAGGAAGATTTGCCCCGGATGGTCACCACCCCTTGGTTCGACTACGAGATCCCCATGAGCGAAGCGGCGGAGGTGGGCACTCGGAAGGTGATTTCCGAGCACTCCACCATCGGCATCGTGGTCACCACCGACGGTTCCATCTCGGAGATTCCCCGAGAGGACTATTTGGAGGCAGAAGCCCGGGTCATCCAGGAGCTGCAGGAGCTGGGCAAACCGTTTTTGGTGCTGCTCAACTCCAAGCATCCCGGCGACACCCACACCCAGGCCATGGCGTCCGACATCGCCAGCCGCTACGGGGTCACCTGCATGCCCATCGACTGTCAGAGTCTCTCGCAGGAGGACATCACGTCCATCATCCAAGGCGTCCTGTACGAGTTCCCCATCAAGGAGTTGGAGCTGTTCCTTCCGTCCTGGGTGGACGCTCTGCCCCACGGGCACCCCATCAAGGACGCCCTCTACGCCGCCATCCGGGAGAGCAGCGCCCAGCTCCACCGGCTGCGTCAGGTGCGGACGGTCATCGACCAGATGGGTCAGTGTGACTGCATCGACCGGACGGACATCCGCGCCATCCAGCTGGGCACCGGCGTGGCCATGGTGGAGCTGAGCGTCCCACGGAGTCTGTTCTATCAGACGCTGAGCGAGCAGTCCGGACTGGAGGTGAAGGACGACGGCGACCTGCTGCAGATGCTCACCATGCTGTCGGCGGTGAAGACCGAGTACGACAAGGTGTCCCAGGCGCTCCAGGACGTGCGGGAGAACGGGTACGGCATCGTGGTGCCCTCCATCGACGAGCTGCAATTGGAGGAGCCGGAAATTGTGAAGCAGGGCGGTCGCTACGGCGTCAAGCTCAAGGCCAGCGCCCCGTCCATCCACATGATCCGGGCGGACATCCAGACCATGCTGTCGCCTATCGTGGGCAGCGAGAAGCAGTCGGAGGAGATGATCCACTACCTGCTCCAGGAGTTCGAGGGGGACATCAAAAAGATCTGGCAGTCCAATATGTTCGGAAAATCCTTCCACGAGCTGGTCAACGAGGATCTACAGGGCAAGCTCATGCGGATGCCGGAGGATGTGCGGGTAAAGCTCCGGGAGACCCTAGAGCGCATCATCAACGAGGGCACCGGCGGGCTCATCTGTATCATCCTGTGAGAACCAAACCGGCAAAAAAACGCCCCAGTCTGCATAGACTGGGGCGTTTTCGGTATTTTTAGGTCACTTTTTGGACTTGCCCTGGAGCATCTCCTGAATGGCGTGGTAGATGCGCTCGCAGTTGTTGAAGTCGTCGAAGGCGAAGAAATTGTCCGCTCGCTTGACGTACTCCGGCAGCATCTTGCAGCCGTTCTCCATATACTCGCACAGGGTGTTCACGATCTCATCGTTGTTCTTGCAGATGGGGCCAAAGCCCATGGTGTCGTAGATGAGACCACCCTCCTCGTAGTGGGGCGGCAGGGCGTCCGGGTGGTAGTACACCAGGGGCTTGCGCTGATAGGCGAAGTCGAACTGGACGCCGGAATAGTCGGTGACCATCAGGCTGGATTCGGTCAAGATCTTCTCATAGCTCATGTCGCCCGTGGCCGGGATCAGCTCCACGTAGTCGTTCCGGTCAAAGTCCTCCAGCTGGGCGCTCATGGCCGGGTGCAGCAGGTAGGTGATGCGGTAGCCGGTGCGCTTGGCGCAGTCGATGAGCCGCTGATCGTTGATGAGGGTGTTGTAAATTTGATAATAGGTGCTGTTCTTGAAGTTCTCGTTGTGGGTCTTTTTCACGTTGGCGATGCTGGAGTTGACCACATTGCGCCGCCAAGTGGGAGTGATGAGGATGAGCTTCTGCTCGTTGCTCTTGAGCCCATCGTACCGGGCCAGACCGGTCATCTTCAGCACCGACGGGTCATAGCCGTAGATGGGGTGGCTCAGGTTCTCCATCTCGAAGGGGGAGGCGCAGCAGTACAGGTGGGTGTTGTCGAACTGCCGGTTCTGGTACTGGGCGATCTTCTGGATGGTCAGGCCGTGCTGGATGCAGATGACGTCGCCCCGCATCAAGTCCTTGTTGTAGGGACGGAACCCGGCCATGGGGTCGAACTGAGCGGTGATGTTGGCGTGGGTGGCCAAGAGGGCTTCCGCCAGCAGGCACATGAGCTGACAGCGCATGGTGCCGTAGACCAAGATGTGCTTCTTGTCCTCCCGCACCAGCCGTTCATAGTCGGGGCTCTCCTTCCGGACGATGTAGTAAATCTCCACGTCCTTCTGATGCTTCCGGCAGTACTGGTACATATACTCGCCGTTGTCGCCCGCCTTATACAGCTTGTCGAAGGTCACCCAAATGTGCCGCTTGCTGTACGCCGGTTTCTTCTTCCAGTAGCGCAGCCGCAGCCACAGACCAGCCAGGGCGTGTTTCAGCCCCTTTTCATCGGCCTTCCGCGCCGCGTTCCAGAACAGCAGCTCCCGTTTCCTATGGAACTTCCGATCCACCTTGCGGATGGCCAGCTTGGAACGTCCCAGCTTGCTCAGCATCCAGCCGTCCCGGAACATCCAATAGGCGTAGGGATTGTCCGCCATCATCCGGGAGTTAGGGGTGTCGAAGGTCAGGTTGAACTGATACCGCCGCCCCTGGAACTCATAGAAGAACTGAAGGCTCTGTTCGGATTTGCTCCGATCCACGGGAATGTGGAACTGGAGGGGACAGCGGTGCTGGAAGGTGAAGCCCAGGCATTTGACCAGGGAGTACACCTCCAATTCCTCCGCCGGGTAGATGGTCACATCCTTGCCCACGGTGTAGACGGCGTAAGCCTTGAACTGTCCCCGCACCATCCAGTCCGCCATGCCCGGGTTGGCGTCGATGTGCAGGGTCCCGTCGTAGTAGTTGATGAGCCGGAGGCGCAGCAGCTCTCGGGTGCTGGAAGCCAGGACGGCAGCCTGGTCGTTGTCCGCCACCGGCAGACCCTGCTGGGAACGCAGAATGGCCAGGTAGTTCTTGCCGTCGTCCACCAGGTGCCAGGTCAGCCCCATGGCGTCTGCCTTCGCCCGCAGCAGGAGCATCCGCAGAGCGCGGTTGGCGTTGATGTAGGAGGTGATGCCCTGATTGACGATGACCCCGTTATCCACGTAGCGCAGCGCTCTGCCCGTGGCGTTCACAAAGTGGAGCACCTCGTCCTTTTCCTTCAGGACGCCCTTGGTGCGGTCGTTCAGGTTGCAGTTGTACTTGGAGTAGATGAGGTAATAGCAGGCATACTGCAAGAACCGGGGCACGTTCCCATAGGTCTCCTGGGCGTGCTGGAGCAGGGGGAGCATAAAGAGGGTGACGGAATCGTCATACCACCACCGCTGGTACTGGAGGGGGTTGATAGAGGTGTTGTCCTCCAGGGCGACGGTGTAGTAGTAGTGCAAAGACTGAGCCAGGCAATACTTGGGGTGCTCCAGCTGGAGCCGCAGCAGAAAGTCCGGCAGGGCGTCCTCGTGGAGGGTCTCGTTGAATGTCCGTCCCTCCAGCACGGCGCGCTGGAAGAAATAGGCCTGAAGGTTGAGCTGCAGCCGGTTGGGCGTCAAATCCAGATACTCCACCTCGTCCTTCTCCTTGGGCTGGGTGCTGCCGCCGTAGGGCACCAGCTCACCCAGCTCGTTGCGCAGGGCGGGTTGGCAGGAGACCATGTGGGTGGGCTGGCGGTGGAAGAGGGCGGACACCTTTTTATAGATGTTCCCGCTGTACTCCGCCGTGGCCAGGCAGAAGTTCACATAGGTGCCCTCCGCCTGCCGCAGTCCCTCGTTGTAGGCTGCGCCGATCTCCGCCTCCTCCATGGGGCAGTACCGGACGTTGTCCAGACCCTGGCACAGCTGTGCCACTTCCTCGGAAGCGTGGGGATCGACGACGATGAGCTGTACGTCCTTGGCGAAGGTGTCGTTTGCCTTGAGCTTGGACAGTGCCGTCTCAAAGGCGGCGTCGTGATCGACATATAAAATGGTTGTAAAAGTCCACTGTTTCATACGTTTTCTCCCTTATCTGCCGCTGCTTCCTGTGCCTGCCAGCTGGCCATGAGCTGCTGATACATCTGGGGCAGATCCAATTCCGGCTCCCAGCCCAGCCCACGCAGCTTGTCGCCGCTGAGCCGCATCTTCACGTCGGGGGCGTAGCCATATTGCAGGGCGTCCTCCGGAATGTCGAAGCGCACCTGAATTTTGCCGCCGCTCTGGTCAGCGATCATCTGTGCCATGTCCCGGATGCGGATGTTGGTCTTCTCGTTGGCCACGTTGTACGCCTCGCCGCTGACCCCCCGCAGCAGGATGGTCAGCAGACCCCGCACACAGTCGCAGGTGGCGCAGTAGTTGCCATAGGACTTGCCCTCGGTGTGGAGAACGATGTCCTCGCCGTTCATCAGGCTCCGGGCGAACTGGGCGAACACCCGCCCTTCGCTGGTGCTTACCCCGGCGCCGAAGGTCTGGGCAAGGCGAGCGATCTTCACCGGCAGGTGATACTCATGGGCGTAAGCCGCGCACAGGCACTCGCACATCCGCTTCCCCTCCGGGTAGCAGCTGCGCACCTGGAGCACGTCCACCCGGCCGTAGTTGGACTCGGTGACGCAGGACAGGCTGGGGTCGGGGGTGCCATACATTTCCATAGACGAAATGTAGACCATGGAGGTGACCTCCTTGGCCACGGCGAATTTTAAGATCTGTTCCGTCCCGCCGATGGCGGTGGCGATGGTCTCCACCGGACGGGTCACCATCTCCCTGGAGGCGGTGACACTGGCGCCGTGGATGATATAGTCCACTTGGCCGTCGTAGACGATGGGGTCGCGGACGTCGCCGATGAGCAGCGCCACGTCCCCGCGCTCCAGCAGGGGGCCGTAGATCTTTCTGGCTTTGTCGGCGCTGCGCACCATGGCCAGGATGGTCATGTGACAGTGGTGGATGCGGTTGATGGCAGCCAGGGCGCGGACGGCGTAGGAGCCGACGAGACCGGTGGCGCCGGTGACTAGGACGGTCTTATGGGAAAAGGCACTCCAGTCCAGGCCGCAGGCGGCGATGTGCTCCAATTCCTGCTGACAGACTGGGTCCTTGGGGTGTTCGATACAAGTGGTCATCATGATGGGATAAAACTCCTGTTCGGTGGCTCAGTAGCCAAAGATCTGTTTGTTCTCCTGTGCCTCTACAAAGGACTTGAACATATAATAGTCGGACGGCGTGGTGATCTTGATGTTCTCCGCCGGGCCGGTCACCGTGTAGAGGGTGTGGCCGTACTCCATCATCATGCTGGCCGAGTCGATGAAATCCCCCCGCCCTTCGGCGATGGCGCGGCAGTGCGCCTGATACAGGTCGCCCAGCCGGAAGCTCTGCGGGGCGCGGGCCATGGCGCAGTGCTGACGGGGGATGATGGTCTGGATGGTGGGAGCGTCTCCGCTCTCGTCCATCATCATGATGGTCTCGATGGCGCTGCTGGTGGTGATGGCGTTGCCGTGAGCCTGGACGCAGGCCAGGTTGTCCGAGATGACCTGGGCGTTGACCAGGGGGCGCACGCCGTCGTGGACGAGGACGATGGTGTCCTCCGGGCAGTGGTCGTGGAGGGCTTGGAGGCCGTGATAGATGGACTCCTGGCCGGAGGCGCCGCCGGGGACGACCCACTTGACCTTGGTGAAGTTGTTCTTCTGCAACAGCAGCTTCAAGCGGTCGATCCAACTGGCGATGCAGACGACCACGATGGCGTCGATGTCCGGGTGATATTCAAACTGCTCCAACGTATAGAGGATGATAGGCTTGCCGTGGAGGGGCAGGAACTGCTTGGGCATGGTCTTGGTGTTCATGCGGGTGCCCGTACCGCCGGCAAAAATCAATGCAGCATTCATAAAAAACACGCTTTCCTTTGTCGCATAGGGGTGAGGTACATATTGTTTTATTATAACACAGGGAGGGGAAAAGTCCACCCGTTTTTCGGCAAACCAAGGGGGTTGTTGTTGACAAGGGTGAAAATCCGTCTTAAAATATGATTAAGTATGTCACGAACCAAAAACACCACACAGCGTGCAGCGGCACGAGGTGTGGTGTTTTCGTCGGAATTGTGGTATAACGGAGGGGCGAAGAAACGCAAACCAGAGAGAAAGGGGTCAAAGGCGATGTCGCATACATTTCGAGTCCAAACAGACGGATTCCATGGAGAACTCTTTCCGCCGGTGGAGGACAGATACCCAGGAAAGGCGCTCATCTGCTTCAGCGGCAGCGACGGGGGCATGGAGCTGTCCCAGCAGCTGGCAGGCGTCTTCCAAGCCCGTGGCCTGACCACCTTGGCGCTGGCCTACGTGCTGGAGGAGGGTCTGCCCGACCGGTTCTCTGCCGTCCCCATCGACCCCTTAGAGGCGGCGGCAAAACGGTTGCATGACATGGGCTATGAGAAGGTGGGCCTATGGGGCATCTCCAAGGGCGCCGAGCTGGCGCTGACCGCCGGGAGCCTGCTGCCAGGGCTGGTGAACGGGGTCGTCGCCGTGGCGCCCATGAACACCGTGTGCCAGGGCTTTGTGAAGGACAAAGGCGTGACCTTCCTGCCGGGCAGCAGCTGGAGTTTCCACGGGAACGAGCTGCCCTACACCCCGTACCCCACAGAAAAATTCCCCCTAGGCCAGGTGCTGCGCAACAGCCTCCGGCTGCGGGAGATGACCATGTACGACCTCTACCTACCCATGGTGGAGCACCCCAACCCCGACGCCGTCATCCCGGTAGAGCGCATCACCGGCCCCATCCTGCTCCTCTCCTCCAAAATGGACACCATGTGGCCGTCCGAACTGGCGGCGGAGCGCATCCTGGCGCGGTTGAAGGCTCATGCGTTCCCCTACGTCTACCGGCACCTGAGCTACGATGCCGGCAGCCACCTGTTCGTTCCCTTGGATCTGCCCAGCGCGAAGTTTTTCCGCGGGGAGCGGGGGAAATACAAGGCGCGCGGACGGCAGGCGCGGATGGACTCCTTGGAGCAGACGTTGGCGTTCGTGTCCCAGTGGTGAGGTCGTTTTGTATTTGTAACAGGAGAATCAAACATGATCGAAATCAAAGGAACCTACAACACCGCCCTGGTCTTCTGCGACGAGCTGGAGCCGGGCGCCCGCGGCCAGATCGCAACCCTCTGCGACCAACCCTTCGCGGCGGGCAGCAAGATACGCATCATGCCCGACGTCCACGCCGGGGTGGGCTGCA